>JAJZUD010000011.1 GCA_021848625.1 Pseudomonadota bacterium | reverse complement strand
ATCGCTGTAGCTCATTTTTGCGAAAATCTGAGTGCTTTTAAAAGCGAGCTCTCTTCTTTGCTCACCGAAAACTTCGAAATTATTGGCGTGCCTCTGAACACCTAATTTTGAAGTTCAACGGGTATAAAAAACATCGGCTCCCTTTATTGTTGTTTTTGGCGGGAGCCTCTGTCCGTTTTTTATTTTTCTTGTTGTTCTTTCTTGTTCTTATTATTCCGTAAAGTGACTTAAATACTCAGTCACGTTAAAATATTGGCCTAATTGCTGCTCATCCTCATTTTCATCCGCTGTGAAATCTGCTGCTTCTGTGTCAGCTTGATTCACCTGCTTCACTTCCTCCAAATGCTTTTTCTTTAAAGCAGTTTGCAGGGTATGAACCGCAGCGCGGAATTCTGCATTGCCGCCTTCTGATTGATAGGTCATCATCAAAAAGTCGACTAAATCGTCTGCACTTAAATGGGCGTCATCTAAAAGATCTGCAATCAATGCATCGGCATTTAAATCCCACTCGCTGGAGTGAAGCATAATCACAGCTTTCACTTTAGCCAAAGCATCGCCTTGGGCTAATTGATAGGTCGTTTTATACCGGTTCATTAATACGCTCACTTTTGACTCCTCACTTTCGTTACAGGAACATCCTTTGTGTTTGCATATTAAAACACGCATTATAAAACAATTAAACTAACATATTTACGAGAAATATTCGCATGCAGATTATTTGACTCTATATTGAACTCAAATAATCCAACAATGCTTTTGGGTCAGCTTGCTGAATCAAGCCTTCCAGTTGAGAGAGATCCGCTTGAAAGGCGTGCAACGCCCGCAAAATCTCCTCACGATTATTGAGACAAATATCACGCCACATCGTCGGGGAAGAGTCTGCACGCAAGGCCATGGCTTCAAAGCTAGGGGGAAGAAGTGCTGTGTGTGCATGATCTTCCTGCCGCCACTGGGCCTTTAAAACAAAAGATAGCAAATTACTGAGATGACTATAACGCCCATAAAACGCATCATGCGCCTCCGGCGTCATATTCACAGTCTCTGCGCCAACTGCACGCCACAAAGCTTCCATACGCTTTAAATGGGCAGGCAGGGTTTCGGCAAGTGGAGTTATCACTACAGGTTTTCCTTTGAATAGCCCCCATTCCGCTTCGGCAAAACCTGATTTAGGCTTACCTGCAATAGGGTGGGCAAACACAAATTGCGCCAATTGCGCGCCTAAAATAGGACGTAAGTCCGCAATCAATTTGGTCTTGGTACTTGCCACATCCATTAAAATCGTCTCTTCACGGAGAAACGGCTGACAGGCCTGCACTAGGTCTGGAATGGCCCCCACAGGAGTTGCAAAAATCACTACATCAGCTGTTGAGACGGCCGTCAGGGGCACTGAGCGAGGATCAAGGGGATCATGATAAAGGATGGATTGTGCGGCGCCTATCCGCTCCAAATCAAGGCCCAGTGACCCTCCAATCAAACCGCGTCCGATAATTAAGATAGTTCTAAATAGCGTCATCAGGCAAGGCTCGCAATCAAAGGGTAGGAGCCCAATACTTTAATTTGTACAAATTGACGTAAATCATTTAAGGCCGCCTGCATAGGCGCATCGTCCTCATGCCCTTCGACTTCTAAAAAGAAAACGTAATTCCAAGCCTTTTTCTGAGCTGGCCGCAAGACAGGCATACTGATATTAAGATGATGACGCTGAAAAGGCTCCAACAGTCGAAATAAAGCCCCTGCCTCGTTGGGTAAGTTTGAAATCAGCAAGGCCGTTTTATCACGACCTGTGCGCTGAATTTTAGTTTTGCCCAAAATCAAAAAGCGCGCCTCCTTGAAAATAATCTCCCCCACCACACGCAAAGATGAGTGAATCAAGCCCTCCAATGTCGCAACCACGTATCCTTGGTGAAGGTGCTCCAAAGGCAAGACAGCAAATTCGACTTGATCTTCTTCCAACACCTGCAGCGCAGCGGGGACGGTCTCCTCTGCCACAGCCTCCACTTCTAGGCCAAAATTAAATTGCAACGCCAGATGAGATTCACTGCCCAGAGGGCCCAAGTAAGCCACTCTTAAAGGCTGCTGTAAAGCCAGAGAGCTAGCCATAATCGCCTGAAAAATATGCTTGATATGTGCATCTCGTAAAGGCCCTGGGTTTTTTTCAATTAAATCATTGATGATGCCAAGTTCACGCTCTGGGCGATAATAATCTGCTTTTTCTGCACCCGCTTTTTGTTTTGCTGCACCCACTTCCAAGGCGAGCCGAGCACGCTGATTCAGCAAATTCAGCAGCGCTTCGTTAATCTTATCAATTTCAGTGCGAATTTCAGCCAGATTGCGCATGCTTATGACCCTAATTTTCTTAAGATAGCCTCAGTTTGCTCCCAGCCCAAACACGCATCGGTAATGCTTTGACCGTATTTGAGAGTCATCCCAGGTTTAAGATCCTGGCGGCCCTCTTGCAGATGGCTCTCAATCATGACGCCCGCCAAGGGCAATTCAGGATGGGTTTGGCGCGTTTGTTTCAGAGATTCCAACACATCTAATTGTCGACGATAGTCTTTTTGACTATTGGCATGGCTGGCATCTACAATAAAACCTACTTTGATTTGCCGAGCAGCTTGCGCCTGGCTGATCGCCTGTAAGGATGTTAAATCATAATTGGGGCCATTTTTACCGCCTCGTAACACAACATGAGCATCTTGATTCCCTTCTGTCATGACAATCGCCGACAAACCTTGTCGCGTGACTCCAAGAAAGCTATGCGGATGGGTAGCTGCCTTGACCGCATCTAACGCAATATCAATATCGCCCGAGGTCGCATTTTTAAATCCGATCGGCATAGACAAGCCAGAGGCCAGCTCGCGATGCACTTGGCTTTCAGTCGTTCGCGCACCAATGGCCCCCCAGCTGACTAAGTCCGCAATATATTGGGGCGAAATGGTATCTAAAAATTCAACAGCAATTGGCAAGCCTTTGGCTGCAATATCTAAAAGCAAATGCCGCGCAACGCGTAAACCATGGTTGATGTCGAAAGAGTCATTCAAGTGTGGATCATTAATCAGGCCTTTCCAGCCGATGGTCGTCCTCGGTTTTTCAAAATAGACGCGCATGACAATTAATAATTGGTCTTGCATGTCTTTAGCCAATTTTGCCAGGCGATCTGCATATTCCAGCGCCGCTTTGGGATCATGGATGGAACAGGGCCCAACAATCACTAGCAGGCGCGGATCGCGTCTATGAATGACCTCTGCGATGGCCTGACGTTGCGCCTGAATCTGTTCGGATACAGGAAGAGGCAAAGGCAATTCTTGGATCAGCAGGGCTGGGGACATTAAAGGTTTAATACTTTTAATACGTAAATCTTGCGTTTTCATCTTCACTCTCTACTTTATACAGAGGATTATTTTCTCACAGTGTCTTGTGAAAGGACAGTGTGCTTCATACGCACACCTCAAATCAAAACACTTCAAAGTTAAGTCAGTTCAACTTCTTTCATTCCAGTTACGCCACTCTCGGCTTCATTACAGCTGCCGCCCCTACTGGAGCAGGTGATAATGCAGCCAGAACAGGCGTTGCCGTGGCATAATACGAAGATGCTGTCGGACTATCTAATCGAGCGATGGAAGTGGGAGAGCTTGGATAACTGATCCCTATTGCTCCATCAAGATATTCCCGCACTGCTCTAATATTTTCCTCTCTGCCTTTTTTTAATGAAGTTTCTACCGCAGCATGAAGAGCCTCAAAAGTCATTTTGTCAGGACTGCCAAATGAATAACTCAGCACATCGCCGGAAGCCCCTCTCACAATGGACGCAGTGCAGTTTGCTGCACGTAACATCAGCAGTTCACGCAGAGTGACACGCGGGTCTGGAGATCCCTCAATCCACAAAGCCGTATCACTGATTAACATTTCAGAAAACTTTACTGCATCGACCTTACTATACGCCGCAGCATCAACTAGGCTTCTTTCGCAAACCAAGTGAATAGTGTCGTCGCGATCGTGATTCAAATAGCGGGAAACCATAGTGGCCCAGATAAATACGTCATTTTTTACTAAAAGCCAGGCCTGATCATTCAGAATGCCGCCACTGCCTTTTACTGACACAGAGCCAAAATTTTCAAGGAGCATTTTATCTGTACGCATTGACCCTTCGCCTAAGCACACGTCAGTGGATGCGTGCGTATACTCGAACATATTGATTAATTCCTGCTTTAATATGCGTTTGACTTCCTTAATGTCTTCACTCCGCTCCCATCTTTTTTTGCGATTTAGCGTTTTTTTACTGGATGCTGCAGCCACATCGGGCTTAATCCACTTATCATACATTTTTGGCAAGGCATCAATAGGATGTGCTTCCCCTCGAGTGGACTGAATAATCTCAGAAAAATGAGCATCCACAAATCGATTGAGTTGTTCGTGGTATTGAGCATGTAGGTGCAATCTAATAGAAGCCTTGGGCATGGCGTTACGACCACTATTTATTATTCTTATTTGAATAAATTTTAACAGAAAATTATTTAATAGTAAATAGGGGATGCGCAGAACAAAGAACGCATCACAGCAGTGAACAGCCCATTAATATTTTATGATCATCAATAGAGAAAGCAGCATAATATTTAAAATGGAAAATAAAAACATCTTCCGTGCCCAGACCCGATCTTCTAAGTGGGCGAATCCCTTCAGACCAATCACCAGCCAAATCAGACCAAGCAATAGGGCCCCTCCAAAATAAACCCAGCCCGCATAACCAAACAAAGTGGGCAAAACAGCAGCAATGGTAAAAGCCACAATATAACAAAGAATGCTGATTTTAGTGTACCGAACACTTTTCTTCACAGGCAGAATGGGGATCGCCGCTGCTTTAAAGTCCTGGAGTCGATAAATTGAAATCGCATAAAAATGCGGCATTTGCCAGAAAAATAAAATCAAAAATAGCAAAATAGCTGCCGTATTAAATTGATTCGTTACCGCACAATAGCCCACTACCGGAGGCACTGCACCCGCAATTCCACCAACCATTGTCCCCAAACTGGATTGCCGTTTCAACCACAGACTATAAATCAGGACATAAAAGAACAACCCCACTGCCGCAATGACAACCGTGAGGGAATTTACCCAAAAATAAAATACTAAAAACCCCGCAATCCCAAGACAAGCTCCATAAATAAAGGCAATGGGGCGAGAGATGATCCCTTGCACCATGGGCCGTTTTCGAGTCCGCTCCATCAGTGCATCGATATCACAATCGATCATATTATTAAAAACACAACCACAGGCCACGACCAAGCCCATACCCACTAAAGTGCATAAAAAAAGCCATAAATCAAAATGGGACTGTGTACCTAAAAAAAAACCGCCTGACACGGTAACGATATTGCCAAAAATAATGCCAGGCTTGGTGACCGAAACAAACTTCACTAATGGCTCACCATGTTGTAATTCAGGTTATACATAATCCAGAGCGAACCTGTTACGACTAAAGCAATAATGAAAAGAGTAAAAATAAACGAAATTAAGTTCCATTTATCATGAGCTGAGCTTGCGTTGAGACGCAAGAAACACAATGCTTGTACCAAAAACTGCACCACGCCCAAAGCAGCCACAATCGCGTACAAATCAGGTGCTGAAAACTGGTGCGCCCTCACAAGCGAGACCGCAAGCCCAGCCAAAAACACCGAAAGAATAAAGCCAATAACATATGACGCGACAAAACTATTTCCCTTGTTTTTTGCCATTTTAAACAGCCCCCATTACATAAACGATGGTAAAAATAAAAACCCAAATAATACTTAAAAAATTAACAAACATATTCAGACAGGTCACGCGTGTTTGCATCATAGAATCTAATTTTTGCATGCCGAGCTGCACAATTAAAACCAAAGACCAGAGCAAAGCCACTGAAATGTGCACACAATAAAAGATCAAAGTGGTGAAATAGGCAGACATAAAGGCATTGCTCTGCCAGTCGTAACCCATTTTAACCACGCATTCCAGTTCATGATATTGCAAACTCAGGAAACACAAACCCACCAATATGCTAACTAACAGCCAAAATTGCGTGCGGCAAACTGCTTTTTTATGCATTGCAACCATGGTAAACCCCGAGGTTAAAACCATCAGCAATAACACAATTGTCCGCACTAAAACATCATGCAAGTTGGAGATCATACTGATACCAGGGCCGCCATAGGTGTTGTTTTTCAAGACCACATAGGTGGCAAACAACCCAGCAAACATCATACAATCGGTCATAATATAAATCCAAAAGCCAAACGTAACTTTTGGATCTGGCCCATCTTGATGATGGCTGTGAGAGTGATCGGCTACTTCATGCGTCATGATTTTGCTCCATTTAAATAAGCAGCTTCAATTTTTTCAACTTCGGCTGCTTTGACATAATAATCGGTTTTAAAATTGAAGGTTCTAGCCAAAATCGCAACCACCAAAGCTAGTCCTGTTACTGTGGCGGGGATCGGCATCACCCAAACCATGGAGAACCCGAATAAGCCAGCTAAAACCCCAATGATAAACCCAAGCGATGTGTTTTTAGGCATGTGGATATCTTCATACGGGCCAGCGGCAGGCACAACGCCCTGCTGTTTGCTATGCCAAAAATCATCACGATGATGGACATGCGGAACATGCGCAAAATTATAAAAAGGAGGCGGGGAGGGAATAGACCACTCCAAGGTTCTGCCATCCCAAGGATCCGCACCCACGCGATTTTTCACGTGATTTTTAATGGCATCAACCAACTGAATTGCTTGAAAAATAATCCCAAGCAGAATCACAAACGCTCCGACACAGGCACAAACCAAGTAGGGGTGGAACCCTGAGGCTGCCGAATAATGATAAATCCGTCGCGTCATCCCCATTAAGCCTAAAGCATATAAAGGCATAAACGCAAGCAAAAAGCCCAGGAACCAACACCAGAAGGCGCATTTACCCAGTTTTTCACTCAATTGAATCCCGGTCGCCTTGGGAAACCAATAAGTGTAACCCGCAAACAACCCAAACAGCACACCACCAATAATTGTGTTATGGAAATGGGCTATCAAGAAAACGGAATTATGCATCTGGAAATCAACACCAGGAACAGACATCAACACTCCAGTCATTCCCCCGATCGAGAATGTAATCAAGAAAGCCACTGACCACATCATTGGCGTAGTAAAGGTGATGCGCCCGCGGTACATCGTCGCCATCCAGTTGAAAATTTTAACCCCTGTCGGCACCGAGATAATCATAGTCGCAATCCCGAACACCGCATTGACATCGGCCCCTGCTCCCATCGTAAAGAAGTGGTGGACCCACACTGTGAAGGACAAGAAGGTGATCACAAAAGTAGCCCATACCATTGCTGCATAGCCAAAAATGGTTTTTTTGGAAAAAGTTGCAATCACCTCGGAGAAAATCCCAAAGGCGGGCAAGACTAAAATATAGACTTCTGGATGCCCCCATGTCCAAATCAAATTGATATACATCATGGGGTTTCCGCCAAATCCAGAGGTGAAGAAATGTGTTCCAAAGAAACGGTCGAAGAACAACATGCCTAAGGTGATATTCAACATCGGAAACGCAATGATAATTAAAATCATGGAACACAGCACAGACCAGGTAAATAAAGGCATTTTCATCAAAGTCATACCGGGGCAACGCATTTTGATGATGGTCACAAAAATATTAATCCCACCAATTAACGTCCCAAAGCCAGAGACGGTCAGCGCCCAAAGGTAATAATCTACACCTACTGTTGGGCTATATTGCAATTCTGACAAAGGCGGATAAGCCAGCCAACCCGTGGCCGCAAAGTCCCCAATGAGCAAAGAGGCCATGACCAGCATTGCACCCATTACACTCAACCAAAAGCTCAATGAATTTAAATAAGGGTAGGCCACATCACGTGCACCAATTTGTAGAGGGACAACTAAGTTAGCAAGACCGAATACAAACGACATCGCCACAAAGAAAATCATCACCACGCCATGCGCCGTAAAAATTTGGTCATAGTGATCAGGAGGCAAATAGCCCATAGAATGCCCCACAGCCAAAGCTTGCTGAGTCCGCATCATCAAGGCATCAGCAAAGCCACGGAGCAGCATCACAAAGGCTAGAATAATATACATGATGCCGATCTTTTTATGGTCTACTGAGGTCAGCCACTCCTTCCACAACCAGGTCCAACGCTTGAAATAGAATAATGAACCTAAAACCAGAATTGCGACCAAGCCAATGGTTCCACCACCTGCACCCATAATGATCGGATTCTTGTAGGGAATTGCATCGAGGGTCAACTTACCAAAGATGAGATGTTCAAGCATGTTAGTTCCTTTTCATTAACGAGGTTAATCAAGATTTTGAAGCGGATTGTTGGGTCGCGGGCATCATGTTTGCGGGCATATCTGGCCCCATATAACTCATGATAATGTGATTAAACAAATCCGGCGCCGCCGACGAATACAATTGCACACTATGATCCTGGCTAGGCGCTGCGAGCTGCGTATAGGCAGGCAAAGTCAATTGTTGTGGACTCGCTTTCACAGATCTAACCCAGTTATTAAAGTCATTTTGAGAAACGACGCGCGCCACAAAAGTCATATCTGCAAAACCAGGGCCACTAAAATTAACCGAACGTCCTTCATAGTCACCAGTTTGATTCGCAATTAAGTGCAGCTCTGTCTTCATGCCATTCATCGCGTAAATCTGCCCTGCCAATTGACGAATTTGGAAAGAATTCATCGGTGCATCAGAGGTTACACTAAAACTGATTGGTGTATTGACAGGAAATTCTACAAAATCCAAAGTGGCGATGTTTTGCTGCGGATAGATAAACAACCAACGCCATTGCAGTGAAACAACTTGGATATTCAAGGGGGGAACATTACTCTCGATGGGACGATATGGATCCAGGCTATGGGTGGTACGCCAAGTCATGGTGCCAAGCACAGCAATGATAATAATTGGTAAAACCCACCATCCTGCTTCAAGCAAAGTCCCGTGCCCCCAGTTGGGAGAGTATTTTGCTTTGGTATTAGAAGCCCGATAGCGTCTTGCAATAAATAACGTCAAAATAATGACGGGGATAATAATGATGAGCATCAAGCACACCGCATCAATCAGCAATTGCTTCTCGTCTGCGGCGATAGCGCCTTTAGGATTGAGAACCTCCATCTGGCTGCATCCAGCTAAAAGTAAAAGCGCGGACACGCCCAAAAGCGCGGCCCCAAAACGACGTAATTTAAGCATGCTGTTGTACCCCCATTGCAATTATCATCACCACAAGCTGTTACAAATTTAGCGTCTATGGTAGCATATTTTTTTTCAAATGCAACCGACAAATCCAGAGCATGACCCCATCAGAGAGAAAAACCACTTTTGCTTTAGCCAGTATCTACGCATTTCGCATGCTGGGCCTCTTTATGATTTTGCCGATTTTTAGCCTGTATATCAATCGAATTCCTGGTGCCACCCCCCTCTTGATGGGCTTTGCTTTAGGTATTTACGGGCTAACGCAAGGAGTCTTGCAAATTCCATTTGGAGCTTGCTCAGATCGTTTCGGACGCAAACCAGTGATTATATTTGGATTAGCTTTGTTCATGATCGGCAGCATTATCGCAGCACGTGCACATTCGATTCAATTCTTGATTTTGGGCCGGGGTATTCAAGGCGCTGGCGCCGTCGGCAGTACTTTAACGGCTCTACTTGCTGATAATACAACAGAAGAAAATCGCCTCAAAGCAATGTCCTCACTCGGCATGACTATTGGCCTCGCTTTTATGCTTGCCCTACTCCTTGGCCCCCTGTTAAATAGCTGGATTGGTTTAGCTGGAATTTTCTGGTTTACCGCGGGTTTAGCCGGTCTGAGTATCGTTGTACTGCTCAAATTTGTGCCCACCCCCCCGGGACATTTTCTCCAGCGTGATAGCGCCGCAGTCTTCAAACAATTTAAACCCATTTTAACTATGCCAGAGCTGCTGCGCTTGGATGCGGGAATTTTTTGTCTGCATGCCTTACTGACTGCCTTATTTGTGGTTATACCGTTGATTTTAGTTGATCAAGCAGGCTTGGCAGAAAATCAACAATGGATGATTTACTTCCCCGTTCTCTTGATTGCCTTTGTACTGATGCTGCCCTTTATCATTTTGGCTGAAGTAAAACGGCAGATGCGATGGATTTTTATAGGCGCAATTCTCGTGTTAACGATTAGTCAAGTTCTGCTCGCTCGCTTTCATCTGCACCCTGTGATGATCGCGTTGATTCTCGTGTTCTTTTTTGCTGCTTTTACTTTTTTGGAGTCCAGCTTACCTTCCCTGATTGCTAAAATCGCACCCGCTGGCAGTAAGGGGACAGCCATGGGCATTTATTCTAGCGCTCAATTTTTGGGTATTTTAGCGGGAGGGAGCTTTGCAGGATTTTGCTATGGCAAATGGGGCCCAGACAGTGTTTTTGCTTTGTGTACGGGCTTAGGCCTAGTCTGGCTTCTGATCGCACTTGGAATGAAAAACCCCCGTTATTTGAGCTCAAAAACCGTCACCATCTGCCCTGTAGAGACTGAAGTAGCGGCAAAAGCATTACAGCTTAAATTTTTAGAGATTCCAGGCGTGATTGAGGCCTTTGTAAGCCCGCAAGAAAAAACAGCCTATCTTAAAATTGATAAGATATTGTTTTCAGAAACTAAGCTGCGGGATCTTTTCGAGACAACAAAGCCCACAGCGCCAGCGCACTCAACACCCACTGCATAAACAAAGTGTACCAATCTAAAGTATGATGAAAGCGTGGCAAATAAAACATCAACGCCAAATACCACAGTACAGCGACAATGCCATATAGCCAGGAGGAAAATCCACAACCCCGCTGGATGCCATAGGCCAAAATAATCATGATGAGATAAACGGCCACATCAACACCTACCAGCGGAGTGTAATGACCGGTAATACTGCCTGAGGAAAAAAGATCTAAAAACCCCACGATACTCACCGCATAGAGTAGATATGCGGCGTAATTATTGCGACATGGACGCTTGCATGCAGTTTTGCACTCGGTTTTACTCATGATTAATTTCCCCTCATTATGAACTTGATTAAGCCATGTTAAATCGTCATGATAAAATAATCAATGCCTACACCAAGTGGCCATTGGCCGTGAAAGTGACTGATTGCGAGTTTGGGAGCAAAGCGAACATGTCTGAGCAAATCAGTCACTTCCACGGCCAATGGCCACTTGGTGTCGCCTGCAAAATCCTTTAAAATAGCTTCATGAATATACTTCCTGTTTTCTTTTTGATGGGCCCCACAGCCAGTGGCAAAACTGCTTTGGCCCTCCAACTTGCAAATAAATTTAACATAGAGGTCATCAGCGTGGATTCAGCGCTGATCTACCGAGGCATGGATATTGGCACTGCCAAACCCACGGCAGCTGAACAAGCACAAGTTCCACACCATTTGATTGATATTCTTGACCCAACAGCGCATTATTCTGCGGGTCAGTTTGTGCAAGATGCGACCCGACTCATTGAGGAAATTAGGCAACGAGGCTGTGCCCCTCTTTTGGTTGGAGGCACCATGCTCTACTTCAAAGCCTTGCAATTTGGGCTGGCCAAGCTGCCTTCTCAAGATCCAATTCTACGGGCAGACATTGCAGAGCGGGCAAACAAATTAGGCTGGGGGGCATTATACAACGAGCTTGTCACCCTGGACCCCGAATGGGCCGCGCAAATCAATCCCCATGACACGCAAAGGATCAGTCGAGGCTTAGAAGTGTTTTATCGAAGTGGCGAGCCCCTCTCTCAGCTGCAAAAACAAACCACACGCCCTACTTCACACCCTATTATGCCCTTAGCACTCATCCCAGAAAATCGCGCTGTATTACACGAGCGTATTGCAATGCGTGTTGAACAAATGCTCAACCAGGGTCTCATTGAGGAAATCAAGGCCCTGCGCCAGCAATATTCATTGCATGCAGGGCTACCCTCCATGCGCGCGGTGGGCTACCGCCAAGTATGGCAATTTTTGGAAGGTGGAATTCAAGAGAGCGATCTCGCCAATCAAATCTTATTTGCCACGCGCCAGTATGCTAAACGTCAACTGACTTGGCTGAAGACATGGCCAGCTCTTCAGGCCCTCCCGATGGAAGACCCGCTCGAGCAGATTACTACGCGGTTAGTCCAAGCCGGTCTGCCGCTTCGTTGAGCTCGATCACTGCTTGAATCGACACTTGTAAGTTAGCTTTTTCCTGTTCACTCAATTCAACATCGATAATTTTTTCAACGCCTTTGGCGCCGATTTTAGCGGGAACACCGACAAAAATGCCTTCCTTGACCCCATATTGCCCCGCTTTGAGCTTAGCTGCAACGGGTAAAATAGCTTGTTTATCATAGAGATACGCTTCGGCCATTTGGATGGCTGAAGCCGCAGGTGCATAGAAGGCGGAACCCGTTTTCAGTAAATTAACAATCTCACCACCACCTTGACGCGTTCTTTGGACAATTTCATCGAGCCGCTCTTGTTTAATGCAGCCAAAACGGACCATATCCGCAAGCGAAACACCCGCAATATTACTCATCCGGGTTAAAGGCACCATGGAATCGCCATGTCCACCCATCACATACGCTTGAACTTGATTCACTGACACATTAAATTCCCAAGCGAGGAACGTGCGAAAACGCGCGGAGTCCAATACACCGGCCATGCCCACGATTTTGTGGTCAGGAACTTTTGCAAAATGATGCAGGAGGCGTACCATGATATCCAAAGGATTAGTTACGCAAATAACAAAGGCATTGGGGCAATGTTTTTTAATGGCCTCACCGACAGATTTCATTACTTTGGCATTGATACTTAAGAGATCGTCACGGCTCATACCCGGTTTGCGTGGGCTGCCTGCAGTCACAATCACCACGTCCGCATCAGCGATGTCTTTGTAGTCATTGGTGCCTGTGATTTTTGCATCAAAGCCTTCAATTGGGCCGCATTGCGAAAGATCAAGCGCCTTCCCTTGAGGCACGCCTTCTGCAATATCAAATAAAACCACATCCCCTAATTTTTTAGTGACTGCTAATAGGGCGAGCGTTCCCCCAATATTACCAGCGCCAATCAGTGCAATTTTTTTACGTGTGATCATGGTTTAAAACTCCTCGAAGTCAGTTACTAGTCATCTTACCAATTTACAGAATCACCCCTGAAAATACAATCCCGACACGGGCACGATCTTTTCCCAGGGGCAACCACAATAGCTTGCTCGCGCCTTCCCTACACAACCAGCAATTCCTGCAATGCTTGCCAGATCGAAAGGGGTGACACAGTTTTGAAACAAGGAGGAGTTGGCGCTTGCATGCGATCAGGATGGGTACAGTCTCGATTATTGCAGGGCGCACATTCAAAGTCTGCTTTGAGCTGTTTTTGACGCTCACCCAGCGTTCCAATTTTTGCAGGATCAGTCGGGCCATATAAAGTGACGCAGGGAATGGCCAATGCGGCTGAAATATGCGCCAGTCCCGTGTCCACCGCAATGACGCCTGATACCTTCAACAAAGTATCCTTCATGTTATTTAAAGACATTTTGGGCAAAATTTTAACCTGATCATTCACTTTTAAAAATTCAGCTCGCTTTAATTCACGAGCATTGCTCTGGGGCAACCACACCTCATACCCCGCTTTGGTGACACATTCAGCCAACGCTTTCCAAAGCGAGTCAGGATAATGCTTGCTTGACCAAGTCGTCCCATGGGCAAACAGAATGACCTTATTGGTATTGGGCTGCCAAGGCGTTAAGCCATATTCGATTTCGGGATTGGCAATATATTGGCCGACCTCCGCAAACAGCGCTTTTTGACGCTTAATTGCATGCTCTTTAAAGGGAATAAACACCCAATGTTGGTATAGCCACCACACATTTTCACGCAAGCAACCCCGACCAAATCCAATACGCTTACCCTGCGCAACCCGCGCCAATAGTGCGCTCTTAAACAAGCCTTGCGCATCAATGACATAATCATATTTTTCAGCCCGAATTTGTTTAATAAGCCCCTTTAATGTGGAATAAGCCTTGAGGCTCCAACCTTGTTGTTTAAGCTGCCTCAAAGGAGCCACGATGACTTTTTTGACAGCAGAATGCCACAGTGGCACCTCAGCAAAGGGCTCATCCACCACCCACGTGATTTCAACTTCTGGGTGATGCTCCTGCAGCTCTGTTAATCCAGGAAAAACATGGATAATGTCCCCGAGTGAGGAGAGCTTGACCACAAGTATTTTCATTGTGTCCGTTGTTTTTGCCTTTGTTTTTGTTTTGGTTTTTTTCATTGATTCATCCTCGCTAGAACTTGTTCTGGGGTCATTTCTTTTAAACAAGCGTAATGGCCGAGCGGACAGGTCCGCTCAAAACAGGGTCGGCATTCCAAGCCTGTCTTTTCAATAATCGTAACTTGATCGCCAAGCGGCGGAGTAAATTGCGCACTTGAGGAACCAAAAATCGCAAACACTGGAATATCTAGACTCGCTGCGATATGCATGGGGCCTGAATCATTTGTGAGGACCTGATCAGCTAAAGATAATAAAGCCGCCATCTCTAAAAGCGAAGTCTTCATGACAAAATTCTGTACCAGTGGAGCCAGTTCCTCAATCGCTTTCCCCAGAGGCACTTCAGCCGGACCGCCAATGATCCACACTTGAAATCCGGAGGCCATTTTAGCCTGAGCCACTGCTGCAAAATATTCAGCCGGCCAGCGCTTGGCAGGTCCAAAGGCAGCGCCCGGGGATAGAATCAGAACAGGTTTCGCTAGATCCAAGGCAAATTTCTGTTTGACAGTGTCGCGCAGGATCTCAGGCACCACAAGACGGGGCGTAGGGAAAGGAGTGGATTCCAAAAACGTCTGTTGCGGATAGGCAAGCGTCACATAGCGCTGTACCATTAGCGGCAGCTTTTTCACACCACGACGCAGGTCATTGAGCAAGACATAGCGCTGCTCCCCCAAGGCACCAACCCGCTTGGGGATGCCTGCCAAAAAGGGGATCAACGCAGATTTCCAGGTATTGGGCAACACATACGCAATATCAAAATGCTGAGCACGCAGTTGCCAAGCGAGTTTCAATCGAGCCCACAGATTAAACTGCCCATGTTGATCAGGCATTAAATAGCGCTCTTTGATCTCAGGCATTAACTCTGTAATCTGCAGCGTTGATTTTGGCGCTAAAACAGCGAGCCTGGCCTCAGGATAGCGGCTTTGAACAACTTGAATCAGGCTATGGGCCATGACCATATCCCCCAACCATGCAGGGGCCACAACAAGGATGCGTGATGTCATTTTAGTAGCTGAATAAGTGGTAAGTGAGCGCCATCAGGGTAGAGGGAAAGATCCCCCAAAGCAGTAAAGCCAAGACATTGATATTGATGAATAGTGTTGATAGCGTCGAGGCGCTCATCCATTTTCTCTCACTGCCTTTTTCAAAATAAATCGCGCGCACCCATTTTAAATAATAAGCTGCGGCTACAACGGACATAATCACAACCAGCACGGCCAAGGCGTATTGTTGCTGATGTAATAGAGAGGTGATGACAAACAATTTGGCATCAAACCCAATCAAAGGAGGAATCCCCGCCAAAGACAACATGACGAGCAAAAATAAAAAGGCGAGGTAGGGCCGCTGCGCATGCAAGCCTTTTAGATCATCAATATTCATGCGATCCTCGCAAAACAACAAAATCAATCCAAACACTGCAATGCTGCTAAAGGTGTAAACCAGCGCATAAAACAAGGCACTCCCATCACCTTGAGGGCTACTCAATCCAAAGGCTAAAAACACGAGACCCATGTTGCCAACTGTTGAATAGGCCAGCAAGCGACGCAAACTTTTTTGCACCAGGGCAGCACAATTTCCAAAAACCAGAGATAAAACCCCCAAAGCAAATAACAAGTGAAAGAGCATTAATGGCGCCAAAGTCAGGCTCTCGACGAATACTCGAATAAATAACGCCAACACTGCTAATTTAGGCACACTGGCTAAATAAACCGTGACTGAGAGCGGTGCTCCTTCATACACATCTGCAATCCACATATGGAAAGGCACAATCCCCAGTTTGAAGGCAACAGCCACAAGAATCAAAACCAGCACCACTAAATAGCTGGGGCTTAAGAGCAGATTTGCATTGACTTGGGTGGCAATATGCGCCAATTCAAGACTGCCTGTTAATCCATACAAAAGCGAAAATCCAAACAGTAAAAATCCTGAGGCTAAAGCCCCCATAATAAAATATTTAATCGCCGCCTCTCCACAAAGTGCTGAATCCCGCCGTAGGGCGATCAGGGCGTACAGGGGCAAGGAAAGCAGCTCCAAACCGAGATATACCGTTAACAAACTAGCAGCCGAGACCAGGACCATCGCCCCTAACAGCGAAAACAGCGTCAAGAAAATATATTCGCTTTGCTGCTCCGCAAATTCACGCTGTTTGCGAGTGTAGACCAAAATAAAAAAGCTGAGCAAAACCACTGCTTCTTTCATCACTCGCGCAAAGGCATCAAAAACATACTGCCCGGCATAGAGCAGTTGAGGGGTAAGGGTTTTCTCTGCACATAAACTCACAAAAACCAAGATACACAAACATTGCGCCAAACAGACAGTTAGGCCTTTTTTCCCCTTCAAAAACAGATCCAGCAACAAGATAAAGAGCGTACCCCCCAAAAGCAGCATCTCCGGAAAAGCGGGATAACAGGTCACCAGTTTTAACATATGGACGTCCCTTTATGAATAAGCCAATTTCGCAGAGACCACTTCAATCAAATGGTCACTGCTAGCAGCGGTTAAATTTAAAAGATAATGTGGATAGACCCCAAAATATACAACAGGAATAGCAAGCAAAATCATCATAATCCATTCAACACAGGAAATATCCTGATAGACTCGGTCCAACGCGGCCTGAGGGACTTCGCCAAAAATCACCCGCTTCAATAGCCACAACAAATACGCTGGACTGATAATCAAAGTACATCCTGCAATAAAAGCCACCCAAAAATGACTTTGCAATGCCGCAAGTACGACAAAAAATTCACCGACGAATCCTGTTGTGCCAGGCAGGCCCACACCTGCCATGGTAAATAATACAAAAAAAGCAGCCAATGCCGGCAAGGTTTTGGCCAAGCCCTGATAATCTTGAATAAAGCTTGAACCAAAGCGCGCAGCTAAACAGGCCACCAAAATAAATAAGCCTGCTGAGGCAAATGCATGACTAATCATCTGGAAAATTGCACCTTGCAGACTCATGACTGCAGCCGTATGGCTGCTCAAAATCATGCTGTTATTAGAGCCGAGGAGAATCATCATCACCATGAAAATCCCCAGGGTGACAATCCCCATATGCGAAATGGAAGAGTACGCAATCAAGCGCCGCATATCCTTTTGCGCCAGAGCTGAAAACCCAACCAAAACTACGGCAACCAAAGCCAAACCAATGAGCGTCCATAAAAAGCCGAGGCTAATCCCAGGAACGAGGGGTAAATTAAAACGCAAAAACCCATATCCCCCATTTTTGAGCATTAGTGCAGCCAGGGCGATCGAGCCTCCCGCTGGCGCTTCTGCATGCAAGTCCGCAAACCAAGTATGCAAAGGCCACATTGGCATTTTGACTGCAAAGGAAAGAAAAAAAGCAAAGAACAATAAATTTTGCACTAAGAGCGGCAGGCTAAGACCTTGCCAAACACTCAAACTAAAACTGCCTGAGATCAGGTACAAATAGACAAATCCCAAAAGCATCGCCAAAGAGCCGAGCATGTTGTACAAAAAGAATTTAAGCGCAGCATAGGCCCGACGTTCCCCGCCCCAAATGCCGACACCTAAATATAAAGGCAACATCGAAGCTTCCCAGAAAAAATAGTAAAGAATGGCATCTTGCGCTGCGAAAATGCCATTTAAAATCCCGGTTGAAAACAAAAACAGCGCCATGTACTCGGCCACGCCTTTTTGCACATATTTCCAAGCAGATAACACAATGATCAAGTTGGCAAAACAAGTCAGCAGAATAAATAGTACAGAAAGCCCATCTACCCCGAGCGCGTAATGAATATTCAGCATCGGGATCCAAGAGGCTGATTCGTTGAATTGCAACGCAAAATTGCTGACATCAAAATGGGCATAAAGCACCCCAGCTAATCCCATGATCAATAGAGAGAAAAGGACACCGGCGCTTTTAATTAAAAAAGGTGACCCCTTGCAACCACTCAAAAATAAGAGCACGAGGCCAAGCCCCATTGGCAACCAAATCAGTAAACTTAATAAATGCGTCAACATATGAGAGATCCTAGTGGTTAAACCAAATCAAGAGCAAGATCACAAACACTCCCGTCACCATTGCCAAAGTGTAATGATACAAAAAGCCAGTCTGCCATTTTTTAAATAAAGCCCCAAGGTTCACAAAACCTTTTGCTGGGCCTTCCACGCAGGAGCGGTCAATTAAAAAGACATCGCCAAGCCGATAACTCACCAAGCCGAACAGACGAGCCAAACCGGTAAAAAAGTAATCGTATGCTGAATCGATATAATATTTTTGCACTAACAGGGTCCGCAAAAAGGGCAAGCCCCTGGCCAGAAGTGCTGGAATTTTGGGAAAGCGCAGATAGGCCAAGTAACTTAAAATAATCCCCAAAAAGGCAAGAAGGCATGGCCAATCCTGTGCATTTTCTACAAAAAACTGCCAGGGCGTCTGATACAAACCCTGTAACTCGGTCATCACGGGGTGATTGGGGGCCACAAAAATACTGGAACCAAAAAAGCCATTTAAGTCTGCATGCATAAAAAACATCCCGGCAAAAACAGAAGGAATGGCTAAAATGAGCAATGGCAAGGTAATGGTCCAGGGTGATTCCTTAACATGTGCATATTCTTCCGGTGTCATCCTAGGTTTGCCATGAAACACCATAAAGAACATCCTGAAGGTATACAAAGCCGTGATCAAGGCCGCAGCACCCACCAAAATAAAGGCAAACTCATGGCCTGGAATGACAGAATCATGAACCGCATCGATAATCATATCTTTGGAGAAAAATCCTGAAAAAGGCGGCACACCACACAAAGCCAAAGCCCCAATCAGCATACACACGTAAGTGATAGGCATCTTGCGCCCTAAGCCACCCATTTTGCGCATATCCTGCTCGTGATGCATGGCCACAATGACCGAGCCGGCTGCTAAAAAGAGCAGTGCCTTAAAGGCTGCATGAGACATTAAATGAAACATCCCCACTGCATAAGCCGACGCCCCTTGCGCAGCCATCATATACCCCAATTGCGAGAGGGTTGAATACGCCACCACGCGCTTAATATCGGTTTGCACCAAGCCCAGGACTCCCATAAAAAAGCAGGTCAGTGCCCCGATGATGAGCACCACACTCAAGGCCGCATTTGAAAATTCGAACAGTGGGGACAAACGCGCCACCATAAATACGCCGGCAGTCACCATAGTCGCTGCATGAATTAAAGCAGAAATCGGGGTGGGGCCTTCCATTGAGCCCTCAAGCCAGATGTGGAGCGGAATTTGTGCCGACTTACCAATCGCCCCAATAAACAATAAAATCACAGTCACTGTAATCATGTTAATCGAGTAGCCAAACAAGTTCACCGTCACCTGGCTCAAATGGGGCGCCATCGCAAAGCTAGTTTGGTAATCTAAGGTGCCAAAATACGCAAGCACCATGGCCAACCCCAATAGAAAACCTAAATCCCCAACCCGGTTGGCAATAAAGGCTTTTAAACTCGCATAATTTGCAGCTTCACGATGAAACCAAAATCCAATCAGCAAATACGAAAACAAGCCCACACCTTCCCAACCGAAGAACAGCAATAAGAAGTTATTGGCCATCACCAAAGCAAGCATAGCAAAGGTAAACCCACTGATATAACTAAAAAAACGGCAATACCCACTATCCCCTTGCATATATCCCATAGAATAAACATGCACCAAAAAAGACACAAAAGTCACCACAACCATCATAAACACAGTCATGCGGTCAATCAAAAATCCAATGTTAAATTGCAGCTGGTCAAATAGTCCAAAAGTGTATAGATTCCAGACATAAGCTGCGGGATTCATCTCACAAAAATAAAGAAACAAATAAATCGAAATACCGAGTGATACGGCAAGGAGGGGAATAGTGGTCCAATTGGTACCCGGTACTTTTAAAACAGACCCAAACAGCCCGCTTAACAAGGCACCCAAGAGTGGCGTTAATAAAGCCAAAAGAAGCAACTGATGGATATGAACTGGCATGCCCTACCCCTTTAATTCGTTTAGTTGTTCTAGGGCAATATTACGCTTGACCCGGAACAGCACTACAATAATGGCAAGACCGATGGCTGCTTCGGCGGCAGCAACGGTAAGAATAAAGAAGACAAAAATCTGTCCCGCAATCTCTTGCATACCGTGCGAAAAAGCAACTAAATTAGTGTTGACTGCCAGCAAGATTAACTCGAGTGACATCAACAAAACGATCAAATTTTTACGATTGAGAAGCAGTCCTGCAATGCCTAAACTAAATAAAGCTGCAGCGAAGACTATGTACGCAAATAAGCTCATACGGACTCCTCCTTAGTCGCAAAAGGCATATCAACCAAACGCAACCGATCACTAGCTTTCACTTTGATTTGCGCATTCATGTTTTGTACTTTCTTACCCGGGCGAGGACCCCGAAAAGTCAGCGCAATCGCAGCGACCATGGCCACGAGCAAAATGACCGCAGCCAGTTCAAAAGGGTAGAGATACTGCGTGAATAAACTCAATCCAATCTGCAAGACATTGCTGACAGTAAACACTAAAGTCGGCGCGGGATTGGCCAAATTCATATGCCCAATCAAATTAACCAACATCACAAAAAATAAGACCGCAATTGTTATGGCAAAGGGCCAATAGGCCACTAAATTAGCTTTTTTCTCTGCTTTTTCAACATCTAACATCATGACTACAAACAAAAACAAAACCATAACCGCCCCGACATACACCACCACCAGGACCAAAGATAAAAACTCCGCCTCCAATAGCATCCACGTCCCTGCGGTTGCGACAAAGGTTACGACCAAACTCAACACCGCTTTGACTGGATGACGAGCTGTCACCACCATCAAGCCACTTAAAAGCGCCAGCAAGGCAAAAATAACGAAAAGAATCGTCTGCGCCATTTCAAGCCCAATCTTCAGAAATTGGGCTTATTCTAACGCATTCATTCGTAGTACGCAATCCATGCTCCTTATACCCATCCCGTGCTTGGGCAGGATTAGTTACCAGCGGACTCCTACTGATGATGCTGGGGAAATGAGCGGTGCCGCTGCTGATCGCGTCGATGAAAGAGAAGCAGGCTGTGCGGGGAGCAAACTCTCACTAAAAATCCCCACGACAGGGCGATGAACAGGAATGGGCGCGCTGCTTTTCGAAAGTCCCAGTAATTCTTGCACTATTGTCTTGATCTCTGCAATCGAATAACGCAAACGAGGGTCACGATCCCGCATCCTCCAAATGAGTTCTTGCCAGCGAGTCGCTTGCTCAGGCGGCATACCTTGAGCACATAATGCAGCGCCAATCCATTCTTTTTGGACAGGAATCCTAGCCCCCACTTTGCTGGTGACTTCCCGTTTTAGCCAATGCCTCCCTTCTGGACATAAAATTTCGATCAGTGTGTTGGCTAAAGCGTAAATGTCAGCCGGTAAAGACACCCCCGTTCTTGCCACTTCTGGGGCAACATAACGAGGCGTGCCGCGCCTTATCGCTCTGACCTGCGAGTCCTCCCTTCGTGCAAACTCAAAATCAATCGGTTTCCAGGCCGCCCCTTCACCAACAATATTGGCAGGTTTAAAATCACCATGCACGCATCCTGCAGTATGCACTGCATCCATAGCGTCTACAACCAATGTGGCAATCTCCAAGCGTCGTGTCAGGGGCAGACGCTGAAATGGAGGAGGCTCCCCCGCCTTAAGGTAATGTCCTAATTGCGGGCCATGATAGCGATCCATCATTTTGGCACGATATATTTTTTTGCCCGTGCCCGAAGCCTCTTTTTCCGTACAAACCAGGTTAAGCTGCCCCATGATGCGCGCAACGCATAAACCTTCTTGCATCCGGGGATCAAGCAAACTTTCCGCTACCGCGCTGCGCCCATACACTGCAATAAGCTGCCCTGGATCAGTAGTCGGATATACAATATTAATATTTGAACCATCGTAAGCACTGGGCAAAGTGGAAATAACCTTGCCCTTTATTTTAATTTTGGCCTTTGTAGGATAGCCCTTTTTATTTCTCTCAATATCAAACCAATCTGCTGTAGGCTGGCCATTTAAAGTGCACTTCGGCCTACAACAGGCAAAACAACGTAAGCTGAAACAACGACAGTAACACTTGGGGGGAGCAATCTGCTCTAACTCAATGTCCGCCAAAGGCCACACTGCACCCCCTTCTTCAAATGACTGGTAATCTTTTCCTCGTGAGCCCATTGTCAGCGCCATCGAAACACCCCCCTGTATTTATTATATACATAATAACATTTATACATCCGGTTGTCTAACGTGCAATCAATCTCGCTCATCCCTCACCGATTGCTTTTCCCAGGCAAAGCAAATAAAATACGCCCTTGGTCACCTACCCCTATCCAAAATGAACGAAATTCAGTACCATCTTAACATTTCCAAAGACATGATAAAAGAAGCACGTTACGCCGTTGTTTCCGGGGACCCCGATCGTATCCCTCTCTTAGCTCAAGCCTTTGACCCCAACGCAATCTGCCTGGCCAATCACCGCGGCTACGTGACTTATCTAGCACAATTTCACGGCCAATCGGTGTTATTGAGCACAACGGGGATTGGCGGCCCCTCCACCTCAATTGTGATTGAAGAATTGGCTAATATTGGCCTTAAGTATTTTTTACGCATTGGCACAACCGGTGCGATTCAACCACATATTCAACTGGGTGACTTGATTATTACTGAAGCATCGATTCGTTTAGACGGGGCTTCCACCCATTACGCACCCATTGAATTTCCTGCTGTCGCTTCGCTTGGCCTCACCACCTCTATCATCGAGGCAGCCAAAGCTCTGGCCCTGCCTTATTACACCGGTGTGACTGTTTCTGCCGACACATTCTACCCAGGGCAAGAACGCTATGATAATTTTGCACACTATGTGATTAAACGTTTTCAAGGTACTTTGCAAGAATGGCAAAAATTGGGGGCGCTCAATTATGAAATGGAATCGGCAACTCTTCTGACCATGTGTAAAGTATTGGGCCTTGAGGCCGCTTGTTTTTGCGGAGTCATTGCCAATCGTAATTTTTCTGAAAAGCCCTCTACGGAGACGCTCCAAAGCCTACGCGCGACTTGGAGCACCATGGCGGTTAAAACGCTAGAATTGGACATGCGTCGGCGCGGGCTGATTGATTAAAATCATATTTTCAAATCTTTCTTGCCAAATCCGTTGAAAATCTATATACTTCATGCGCGAAATAAACGGCGTAGGCATGGACTCTCAACCTTTAGACGGTATTTTAGGCCTTTTTAAGGCACAAATCGCTGCCTCAATCATTGCTTTGATTGTAGTTTTGGGAGTGGCGCATACAAGAGCGCTGTCTTTTCTCTTAGGAGAAGGGGTGATGCTTGTTGCGAATGCATATCTATGCTGGCGGGTACTTCGTCAAAGGAGTACCATGCAAGCAATGGGCTTAGTGCTCAGTTTTTTTGGTGGAGAATTGGGCAAATATGTTATGATTGCCATCGGGACTTTTTTGTGCGCCCGCTTCATGCACTTAAACTGGCTATTTTATGTGATTGGATTAGGAGTGCCTCAATTGGGTGGAGTGATCATCTACGGGATTAAAAAATCATGACGACCATGACCAGCTCGGACTATGTGCAGCATCACTTAACGCATTTGATGCTCAATCTGCAGACCTTTAAGATTGGCTATACTACTAGTTTTTGGGCCTTAAATTTAGACACACTCTGCGTCTCCATCTTAATTGGCGCTTTATTTTTGGGCCTATTTGCCTGGGTAGCACATCGCGCAGAGACGGGCGTCCCTGGCCGATTTCAAAACGCGATCGAACTTATTATTGAAAAAATCGATGACATCGTCAGCGAATCCTACGCACGAGAATCCAACCTCATCGCTCCGCTTGCCCTGACCATTTTTATGTGGGTTTTTTTGATGAATTGCATGGATTTATTGCCGGTTGACCTGATCCCCAGACTGCTCCATATGGCGGGAGTTCCGCATTTTAAAGTCGTCGCCACGGCAGATCCCATGCTCACTTTTGCTCTATCGATTAGCGTGTTCTTTTTGATCATTGGTTACAATATTAAAATGAAAGGCCCCATTGGCCTCACTAAAGAAGTCTTGAGCCAACCTTTTGGATGGAAGCTCATCCCACTCAATATTGTGTTTCGCATCATCGATGAATTCGTCAAACCGCTATCTCTCGCGCTGCGGCTCTACGGTAATCTTTTTGCTGGGGAACTTATTTTTATCCTCATTGCCCTTTTGCCTTGGTGGATCCAATGGACTTTGGGCTCAGTTTGGACTATATTTCACATTTTGATTATTACAATTCAAGCGTTTATTTTTATGATGCTGACTATTGTCTATCTAAAAATAGCCGGTGAAAGCCACTAACCCTTTAACCCACGGAAAACAGGAGAAAAATGAAATGGAATTAGCGACAATTATCGCCAGCGTACAAGGGATGACCGCCATTGCTGCGGCCTTGCTAATCGGATTGGCTGCCCTCGGCACCGCCGTTGGTTTTGGACTATTGGGCGGCAAATTTTTGGAAGGAGTCGCACGTCAACCCGAACTCTCAAGCATGCTCATGACCAAAATGTTCCTAGTGGCGGCATTGGTCGACGCCTTTGCGGCGATTTCGATTGCTATGGGCTTGTATCTTTTCTTTGCCTCAAACCCTTTCTTATCCGCTGCATTGAAAGCCGCAGGTAGCCTTGCTGTAGGTTCCTAAATATGGATATTAATGCCACTTTATTTGGGCAGATGATCACCTTCATCATTTTCGTGTTATTCACGATGAAGTACATCTGGCCCCCACTGATGAAAGTGCTGGAAGAACGCCGACGCAAGATTGCCGAAGGTTTGGCTGCTGCTGAAAAGGGCCACCATGATTTAGAGCTCGCTGCACGCAAGGTCAAGCAGTTGATTTTGGATGCCAAAGCGCAAGCCTCTTTGATTGTAGATCATGCCAACCAGCGCGCCCACCAAATCGAAGAAGAGGCCCGCACTGAGGCATTGGATATTATCGCCCGCATGAAAAAAGCAGCCGAAGCAGAAATCAAAGAGGAGCGTGATAGCCTACAACAACAGCTGAGGCAAGAAGCCGTCGATTGGGCTTTTCAATGCACCGAAAAGCTGCTCCATAAAAATGTCGATCGCGCGGCAAATGAAGCCTTGGTTCGCGAACTGCAGGATACGCTGCATTCATGAAAAATCACACCCTTGCCCGCCCCTACGCCAAAGCCGCTTACCAGTATGCCAAAGAAACAGGCAAGGTGGAGGCTTGGTTTAAATTTTTAGGCCAAATGGGGGTACTCTTTGCCGAACGTTCCATGCAAAACCTCCTCCATCATCCAGAGCTCTCAGCCCTAGTTTTGGTTGATACGATCCTCACCCAATTTGAGGGGAATGTTGAGTCTGGGATGGCTAATTTTTTAAAGGAAGTGGCCTTGCAAAAGCGCCTCAACGTACTTCCTGAAATGGTGGAATTGTTTGCAGAAGATTGGCAAAAAGACCGCCAGGTTAAAGAATTCACTGTCACTTCGGCCACAGCCCTGTCTAAAGCCGAAAAAGCCGAATTGGAAAAAACATTATCTGCCCAATTTAATGGACCGGTTTTCTTAAGTTTTAACATCGATCAGGGCCTGATTGGTGGTGTAATGATTCAAAGTGGCGATTATGTGGTGGATGGCTCTTTAAAAGGCCAACTCACCCGGCTTAAATATGCATTAAGGAAGTAAAAATGACGACACAACAATTGAGTAGCACTGAAATAACAAGCCTGATTAAAGAGCGCATTGCTCATTTTGAAACTGGCCCTGAGATCCGGCGTGAAGGCACGATTGTCAGCGTTCGCGATGGCGTAGTAAAGATTTATGGCCTCACCGATGTGGCTTATCATGAAATGCTTGAATTTGAAGGCGGTCTCTTTGGTATTGCCTTAAATTTGGAGCGGGATAATGTCGGCGCGGTGGTTTTGGGCATGGCGAACGATTTGGCTGAGGGGCAAAAAGTCCGCGCCACCGGCCGCATTCTCGAAGTCCCTGTTGGCCCAGAATTGCTAGGCCGTGTAGTCGATGCTTTGGGTCGCCCCATTGATGGCAAAGGCCCCATCGACACCGCATTGTTCTCCCCAGTAGAAAAAGTCGCACCAGGAGTGATTGCGCGTCAAAGCGTGGATCAACCTGTTCAAACCGGAATTAAAGCCATTGATGCCATGGTTCCAATTGGACGGGGTCAGCGCGAACTGATCATCGGTGATCGTCAAACTGGTAAAACCGCGGTCTGTGTCGATGCGATCATCAATCAAAAACACACAGGCGTGAAATGTATTTATGTGGCGATTGGCCAAAAAGCCTCCAGTGTCGCAAGTGTGGTCCGCAAACTGGAAGAACACGGCGCGCTGGCGAACACCATCGTCGTGGTTGCAACTGCCTCCGAGGCTGCTGCTTTGCAATTTTTGGCCCCTTATTCTGGCTGTGCGATGGGCGAATATTTTCGTGATCGCGGTGAGGATGCGCTGATTGTCTATGATGATCTCACCAAACAAGCCTGGGCTTATCGGCAAATGTCGTTGTTGTTGCGTCGTCCTCCTGGGCGTGAGGCTTATCCGGGCGATGTGTTTTATCTCCATTCCCGTTTGCTGGAACGCGCTGCACGGGTCAATGCCGACTATGTCGAAGCCTTCACCGAAGGCAAAGTCAAGGGCAAAACTGGCTCACTGACAGCCATTCCGATTATTGAAACTCAGGCAGGGGATATTTCTGCATTTGTCCCTACCAATGTCATCTCTATCACCGACGGGCAGATTTTCTTGGAAAGCGGTTTGTTCAATGCGGGGATTCGTCCTGCAATCAATGCGGGTGCTTCGGTCTCTCGTGTGGGTGGTGCGGCGCAAACCAAAATTATCAAAAAACTGGGCGGCGGCGTACGTCTTGCTTTGGCGCAATTCCGAGAATTAGAGGCGTTTGCGCAATTTGCTTCTGACCTAGACGATGCCACCCGCAAGCAACTTGAGCGGGGACAGCGCGTCATGGAATTGATGAAACAAAAGCAATACCAGCCTTTGTCTGTTGCTGAAATGGCCGTGTCCCTTTTTGCGGTGGAGCGAGGCTTATTGGATGATGTCGCGCTGACTAAAATTGTGGCCTTTGAAGCTGAATTGCATCACTACATGAAAGACAAACATCAAGCTTTTATGGACGAAATCAATGCTAAATGTGGTTTTGATGACAAAATAGCCGACACTCTGAAAACGGCTATCGAAGCCTTTAAACAACTAGGAAACTGGAACGCATAATGGCCACTGCAAAGGAAATTAAAAGCCGAATTCGCAGTATCGAAAGCACGAAAAAAATTACTCGTGCCATGGAGCTGATTGCCGCAAGCAAATTGCGTAAGGCCCGCGATCGCGTTGAGGCCAGCAAGCCTTATGCAGCGAGAATTCTAGAAGTCATCAGCCATGTGGCCCGCGCTAAGACTGAATATAACCATCCTTATTTGGTACAGCGCAGCGTGAAGCGCGTAGGAATGCTGTTAGTGTCAACCGATCGGGGTTTATGTGGCGGCTTGAATACGCATCTGTTTAAAAAAGCAGTCTCGCAGATTAAAGCCTGGCAGGCAGAAAATATCGAGATTGACCTCGCCTTAATTGGTCATAAAGCTGAGGTCTTTTTTAAACGACTGCCTGTCAATATTGTCGCCTATGCCCATCATCTTGGCGATGCTCCCACCAGTGAAGATATCATTGGGTCAGTACGCGTCATGCTGGATGCTTTTGTGGCAGGGAAAATTGATGAGCTTCATTTGTTGAGCAATACGTTTGTGAATACCATCAAACAAACGCCTAAAAGCCATCTTCTGTTACCCGTCGCTATTCCGCAGGATCCTTCTCTCTCGCACTGGGATTATATTTACGAACCCGATGCCAAGTCCCTGTTGACCTTGCTGTTGGAACGTTATGTGGAATCAGTCACTTATCAAGGCGTGGTAGAGAACATCGCCTGTGAACAGGCCTCGCGGATGATGGCCATGAAAAATGCTTCAGACAATGCCACTGAAGTCATTCATGATTTAAAACTGGATTACAACAAAGCCCGGCAGGCTTTGATTACTAAAGAATTATCAGAGATTGTTTCAGGTTCTGAAGCAGTCTAACCATGTGAAAGGAAACAAAATGAGCGCAAAAGGGAAAATTACTCAAATCATCGGCCCCGTTGTGGATGTAGAATTCAGCCACGATGCTGTCCCCAAAATTTATGATGCCCTGGTTGTGGAAGAAAGTGGCCTCACCATTGAGGTTCAACAACAGTTGGGCGACGGCATCGTTCGCGGGATTGCGATGGGCGTCAGTGATGGCTTGAAGCGTAATCTGTCAGTGATCAATACCAAAGCGCCTATTACCGTTCCTGTGGGGCCTGCCACCTTGGGACGCATTATGGATGTGTTGGGCAATCCCATTGACGAACAAGGCCCTGTGAATGCGACCCTAAAAGCGCCGATTCATCGTGCGCCTCCCGCTTTGAGCGAACTCTCTCCCAATTCCCAAGTTTTGGAGACCGGAATCAAAGTCATTGACTTGATCTGCCCCTTTGCGAAAGGCGGAAAAGTCGGCCTCTTCGGCGGTGCGGGCGTTGGTAAAACAGTGACCATGATGGAGTTGATCAACAATATCGCTACCGAACATAGCGGTTATTCCGTCTTTGCTGGGGTGGGTGAGCGGACGCGTGAAGGCAATGACTTCTACCACGAAATTAAAGATTCAAATGTTTTGGATAAAGTGGCCCTGGTATATGGCCAAATGAATGAACCTCCAGGAAACCGTCTGCGTGTAGCCTTAACTGGCTTGACGATTGCAGAAAGCTTCCGCGACGAAGGCCGAGATGTCCTGTTCTTTGTCGACAATATTTATCGTTATACTTTGGCGGGTACAGAAGTCTCTGCTTTGTTAGGCCGAATCCCTTCTGCTGTCGGTTATCAACCCACCTTAGCTGAAGAAATGGGTGTCTTGCAAGAGCGCATTACTTCCACCAAAGTGGGCTCCATTACCTCAGTTCAAGCCGTGTATGTCCCAGCCGATGACTTGACAGATCCTTCGCCTGCCACGACTTTCTCTCATTTGGATGCGACGATTGTTTTATCACGCCAAATTGCTGAATTAGGGATCTACCCTGCTGTAGACCCCTTAGATTCTACAAGCCGACAGCTTGATCCATTGGTTGTAGGTCAGGAACATTATGACGTCGCTCGTAACGTACAAAAAGTATTGCAACGCTACAAAGAGCTCAAAGACATTATTGCGATTTTGGGGATGGATGAACTCTCAGAAGAAGACAAGCTCATTGTTTCTCGCGCACGGAAAATCCAACGTTTCTTATCCCAGCCTTTCTTTGTGGCTGAAGTCTTTACCGGCAATCCTGGCAAATATGTGCCTTTAAAAGAAACCATCCGGGGCTTCAAGGGCATCGTCAATGGCGATTACGATCATCTCCCCGAGCAGGCTTTCTACATGGTAGGCTCGATCGATGAGGCCATCGAAAAAGCGAAGAGCCTCTAAGATGAAACCTGCATTGACGATGAAAGTGTCTGTGGTCAGCCCTGAAGGCGAAATCTACGCCGGTGAGGCTGAGCGCATATATCTACGCGGTGCCATGGGCGAGCTGGGCATTGCCCCTGGGCATTTACAGCTCTTAACCACCATCAAGCCAGGCCCACTGCGCCTCGTCCATGCACATCAGGAAGAAGAATTGCTCTATGTTTCTGGCGGTATTTTGGAAATTCAGCCCGACTGTGTATCAATTTTAGCCGACACCATTGAGCGTCCTCAAGACGTCAACGAAGCTGCTGCTTTGGCCGCGAAAAAGGCGGCAGAAGATTTGCTCGCGGGTCAACAAGCCCCCATCGATCGAATGCGCATTCAGCAAGAGCTCACTGAAGCTCTCGCTAAACTGCAAGTACTGGAATTGATGCGTCAACGCAAAGGCTCTGGATTATAAGACATTTTAGGCCAAGCGTAGGCCCATATTTTCTGATCGCGAGTTCCGCAGCGCAGCGAGGACTGTCTGAGCAGGCAGAAAATATGGGCCTACGCTCGGCCTAAAATAGATTAATCTCGATGAGGATGATGTTGTGGCAAGACTTCAGCATGATGATAATGCTGCCAAAGTGAATACCCCGCAGAGCCGAGCACCGATCCAATTTGCAACGACACTCCCACTGCGTTATTCCCCGTAGCCCGGAGCGCGCCGCCCAATAGCGTTGCCGTTCCACCAACCCAACCTCCATTGAATAAATAAGTTGAGAGTGTGTACGCTCCTGTAATCAACAGCGATGCTGCAATGCCGTCCCATTCCAGCACACTGCTCAGTGCATCCAAATCCACTGCACAAGACACAGTGAGCACTCCAATTAAAGTGGTGATCCGATCACTGCCTTTCACGATGAATAGGCCTGCAGCGAATCTGTATTAGCCAAAACAGCACCCTCAGCATCGTCCCAGCCCAGTGCTGCAACTCGAAACTCAGTGCCCTCCATTCCCGCTGTAGCCATAGGCACTGCCCCTGGTACTGGTGCGATGCTCGGTACTTCGGGTGCAGGTCCAACTCTCACTCTCTTTAATTCTGCTTCTACTACCGTTTCCTCAGAGGACAGGGGCATAGGCTGTGGAGCAGGTTCGCTTCTTTTACGATTAAGAAGATCAGCCCTAAAATGGATTAAACTGGGGTAAGCGTGCCTTTTCAACCGCAGCGCATTACGAGCCATATTTTCGATAGCAGGGTACTGCTTAAAAAAAACATCCATCAAAAAAGCACGAAAACTGCCGGACTCAAACACGGCACTACAATTTGAGCTCATAAGCTGTTTAAACTGAAGCTTCGCCTCCTCAGGAGTCCTTGCCATCGCTATCCATTTTTGCCAATCCACGCATCTAATCGCATCGGGATGATGAGAGAATAATATTTTTTCCCCTGCTTCAGGATCGCTTTTAACCCAAGCAGGCAACAAGGGGAGGACTGCCGAAATCGCTGAAGTGCAGCGCGAAGCAAATACGGCCCTTATCCGATCTACTCGCATTTCGGGGATACAGTCATTTGCCCAATCATGCCAATCTGCAAAACGACGGACTACTTCTTCACAGTTAGTAGCCAATAGTTTACGCCGTAAGTCATCTTTAATCCCCGGATTAGTTTCTTTTTCAATATCCGCAACCACCCTGTCTCCTAATTCAGGCAGCCATTTCCCTGCATGCTCACGCAAATACAAATATTGGACTGCACGATATTGCTTGGGGGATGTCCGCTCTAACGTGTCGAGCTGGGCACATACTTTTTGAGTGACTGCTTCATAAAGGGGGCCACAATCAAGGCCCCGAGCCTTCTGCTCCTTTATCGCCCGATATTCTTCAATATACTCCCAGGCAATCTCGAGGGGTTTTTTTTGCGGTGCACGCAGCATAATCAAATCCTTTTTTGATAGTTTTAATCTTTCAATTTATTGACATTGGATGGTCAAGGTAGCTGTGTAAGCCTCTGAGGCGATTGTATATTAATATTATTGAAATGTAAATCACCCAGCAAAACACAACTTCGCGATATCTTTACAGAAGTCAACAAATCCGCTATACTGGGCCTTGGTCGGGCTCATAGCTCAGTTGGTTAGAGCAGAGGACTCATAATTAACTCACAGCCCTTATTCTACAACACTTTCAAACAAAATCCAATAGCGTTATCAAGCGTTTTTACAGAATGCCTTTTGGTTTTTTGTTGTACAAAATGAAACTTTTTTAAAAATCAGTGGCTCAATAGTGGCGCAAAAATTTTGATGATGAAAATTATTAGTCTCGACTTTTGTCATTTTTCATTTGGGCAGGCACTGCCTGCCCGATTATGCTGCGTAAATTTTCAGGCTTTTGGATTCATCGTTTTCTGCCTCTGGCATTTAAATAACAAAAAATGCTATAATTTGGCAAAGAATGTCATTGGAGAATTGATCATGAATGTTTCACTATCAAACGAACTTGAGCGTTTTGTTTATGAAAAAGTGGCCAGCGGCTTTTATACTAGCGCAAGTGAGGTGATTCGCGAATCTCTGCGCCTCTTAAAAGAACGTGATCTTAATGTAAATCAAAGTCGCCTCCTTGCCTTACAAGCCGATGTTTATAAAGGCTTAGCCGATATTAAAGAAGGAAAAGTCCATTCTTCAGAAGCAGTCTATGCCCATTTAAAAGACAAGCTCACAGCACGTAAAGTAGCAAAACAATGAGCTATACATTAACTGAAACAGCCAAACAAGATCTTGAGGAAATTCTGGCGTATATCGCTGAAGACAATCTTCAGGCTGCCTACAACTGGCTGGATAAGCTCTATGAAAATATGGATAAGCTATCGCTCCAGCCTAAAATGGGGCATGCACGTCTTGATTTAACATCACATCCGGTTCGTTTTTGGCCTGTAGGTAATTATCTGATTGTTTATGCGCTTGATGCAAAAAATTATGTAACCATCGTGAGAGTTTTGAATGGCTACCGAGATATTGTGCATCTTTTGACCTAACTATAGCTAAAAACTCATACCGCGCCCCATTGAATGAGACCAGCTCAATTTTTCATGAATGGCTTGATGCTCTCTGTACTCATGCCCTCGTAAATCTTGATGCAATTGCTGAATTAGTTTGGCATCAATGCCTGCGCCTTTCATTTGTGTCATTAATTCTGTGGATTTGAGAGGATCAACAATCACCACTTTTTTGGTAATTTTCTCAGCCCCAGCCCATAGTTCTTTTTCCTGAAGCAGTGTTTTGGCTAAAGTTTGATGTGCTTCCTTATCTGCTTTAAGCTCTTTGCTTAAAGATTGATAATGCTCATCTCGGGCAGCCTGGGCCTCTTGTTGTTTAGCATGAATCGAGTCTTCCCCCGTCAAATAGGCCGTAATCTTTTCCTGGAGTGCAGTGGTCAAAACGATTTGACCATTTTCTTTCAGTGTAAATGAAGGCTCTAGCTGTTTCTGAATTTCTGTCGCTTTCCCTGGCAAATATTGATTACGGAACTGCGTCTTTTCGTGGGCCTCAGTGACTTGCTCATCCAACTTCAAATCAATACTTTTTAGACTCATTGGTTCGAAACAGTTTTGGGCAAGTTGTTCCTTGATTTGTGTAAATTCAGGGAATTTGTAGAGCCCTTGAGCCATCTCTTCGCACTTATCCCATAGGTGGCTACAAAGCAGAGCTGGAATCCGGAAATCCCGTTCACGAACATAGTGATGCATACAGTGCATTTTTTATCGTAAAAACGACACCAAAGCGCGGTACGACTGTGTCATATAATACCGACGCGGTGAGACAATATATCAACCGCTATGCGGGTTTCCAGGCTTTGCTCTCCAATGCAGTCAAAGATCCTGTTGAGGCCTTCCAAATCTATCGCGATAAAGATGTTGTTGAAAAATGCTTTGATGATCTCAAGAATGCTTTGGATATGAATCGCTTGCGGATGCACAGTGCAGAAACCGTAGCAGGAAGATTGTTTGTTCAGTTTATTGCAGTCATCTGTGTCAGCGCATTGCGACAAGAAATGCGGGCCTCAGGCCTCACCAAGAAATACACCGTCCGTGAACTCCTGGAAGAAATGGAGACGCTGATGAAAATTAAGTATGTCGGCAAGTATGGGCATATCTTAACCGAAACTACCAAGGCCCAACGTGAAATCTTGAAAGGATTAAATATTAGACTAGACTAATCGGCGAGCAGCATAGGTATAAATTTTTGAGAATTTAGGTATTAATGTAACCGCTCCAGGAGTTACCCCTACGATAGCCTCGCAAAATAGTCTTGTCCCTTGGATTGACAAGCAAGCAATATAAAGTAAAATGCTTAGGATTGTCGCCTTAAGCATGGAGGATCGTTGATGCAATTTAAATATAAGGCTTGGGTGCTGGTTTTTGGACTCATTGGATCCAGTTCTGCCTTTGCAGATGGGGCGGATATCCATCTTGTTGGCGGGATCAGTTTGACGAGCTTTGGAGGCAGTCAGTACGTTGATCTTGGTGAGATTGTTGACCAAGTGAATACTAGCGCACAGGAGACTCTCTCTCCCTTTGTGGGTTTTGGGGTAGGCTATGAATGGGATCACTTGATTCACACTTGGCCCTTGGCGTTCAATCTGGGTGTGACGGGTTATTATCTCAATAATCCAATCAGCGGCACGGTTTTTCCTGCTGTACCCTATAATAATTCGCTCTCTTACACAGCAAGCGAAAACAGCTTAGCCTGGATGCTGGAGCCCAAATTCATTTATACCGGCTGGTCCTGGCAACCTTACTTCATGGGGGGGATTGGTGTTTCAGCCAATAGAATGTCTGATTTTTCTGAAAATGTGACCGATTCTGATGGAGGATCCACTCCAAGCTCATCCTTTAGCAATAAAACTAATACTGATTTAGCCTGGGAAGTGGGCCTTGGCGCACAACACACAGTTTATCAATCAGATCACAATGGTGCGCTGATTTTTGCCGTAGAATATCGTTATACCCGTTGAACTTCAAAATTAGGTGTTCAGAGGCACGCCAATAATTTCGAAGTTTTCGGTGAGCAAAGAAGAGAGCTCGCTTTTAAAAGCACTCAGATTTTCGCAAAAATGAGCTACAGCGAT
>JAJZUD010000076.1 GCA_021848625.1 Pseudomonadota bacterium | reverse complement strand
GCCCAGCGACCGAGGGGTTTCAATCCATTGTGCTCCCATTACAAAATATGGGGGATTTATACCATGATTTAAAAAAAGATGCTAGAGGAAAATAATACCCATTCCCTGTTTAGCTGAGATGAACCGCCTGCTCAAACAACACCGCTACGCTCTAACTCGCAATCAATTCATCTCAGCTAAACAGGGAATGGGTATGAGGAGTTTACCAACCAAAATGTTTGAGAATGAGTTCTGCAAACATCATCACGCCCACTGAGCCAATCACTTGCCACTTGGCTGTCGAAATGTGCTGATAAATCGCAAGCTGGAATTGATGTAATTGTTCTTTGGTGGCATACATTTTCAGGTCATCCTTGGTTGCATACATCTTCAGGTCTTCTTTGGTGGCATAGATTTTTAGATCCTCTTTGGTCGCGAGTTTCTCGATATGCAGATTTTCGAAAGCTTGGCAGAGCGTGATGGCTGCGCCTTCATCCATGTTTTTTTTAAGCTCGCTGAAAAGAGGGATCACATTGATCGGGGTTGTCGTCATAGAGCATGTATTGAATTGTTGTAGAATAATTGTACCACTCAGAAATAAAGTGGTCAACAAGTGATCTTGCTATCATCCTGCAGCCGGAGGCAATAGGTTTCGCGCACCAAACAAGCGAGAAGCGTCGCAATGAGAAAGCAAACGGGTAACACTAAAATGGCCTTTTGGTACGCGGAAGGGGTGTACAGGTGATTGGGGGCGCTTTGATCCAAAATCCAACCAAATAGCGGTTGAAAAACGGCACCTCCAGCCATGATCAGGGTTGCGCTCAGGGCTTCGCTGCTTGCTACCAATGAAGGGGGTACGCTTTCCATCACAAGGGGGTAGGCCAAAATTTGAGAAGAAGAGAGGAGGCCCAAAATAAAAAAATTAGCTACTAACAACGAATCAGACCAATGATTGCTAATTAGCAGGATGATCCAAGCCAAATTAAGCAGTCCCCCCACAATCATCGGGCTTTTGCGGCGCCCCAGGCGATCAGAAATCCAGCCAAATAAGGGGCAGCCAACAATCAAGCCAAAGAAGACCATCGAGATGATGAGCGATGCCTGGCTATCTGAAACCTGCTGGACGCTCATGAGATAATCTTTTCCCCAGAGTGCGCCAATAATCATGACGGTGAGATTGATGAATGAGGTGTAGAGGCCCCCTAGCCAAATTTGAGCATTTTTTAAGGTGCACAACAGATTGTTAACTAAATGACCTTTAAGCAAAAAAGTCGTCTCTGTGAAACGATGCGGACAATCCGGAGGCGCGTCTTTGACATTAAGTGAGATGATAATCCAAAACAAGATCCCAATGACAGCAACAAGCCTAACCGCCATTTGCCAGGATTGAAAGTAGTGGGCGACAAAAGTGATTTGCTGAGCGAGCATACCGCCTGTCATAGCCATGGTGACGACCAATCCCATCACCAGCCCAGCGCGACGGGGTTCAAACCATCGAGCGGTCAATAAAGCGCAGGACAGTAGACACAGCGTGCTGCCCATGCCTGTTACGAAACGACATAATTCAGCCAGCCAAAATTGATGAGTTTGCGCAAAGATCAGATTGCTTGCGATGCAGACGAGGAGGGCAATTTGCAAGAGTTTTTTAGTGGAAAAGCGATCCAATAACAAGCCGGCAGGCAGAAGAAAAATCACATTGGCATAGAAATACATGGCCGATAAATTACTGATTTGTAAGGCGCTCACCTGAAAGTAACTACGTAACTCATCATTCAAAGCGTTGAAGCTATTCATGTTGATAAATTCAAAAAGAAAAAATAACGCTGCTGAAAAGACGACTAGATAAGGCTGAATAAGTTTGTAGCGCTGCATTTTGCCTGAGCTGATTTTCCTTGCTAGAATGCTTTATTGTAATCGAAACGCAGCAGGAAGAAATCCATGTCACAGCAAAAAATCGCCCCAGCGAAGGGGCCTCTTCATGGAGTGGTCACTGTCCCTGGGTCAAAAAGTCTGAGCAATCGCGCGCTCCTCATGGCGGCGATTGCCGATGGAACTAGCTATTTAAAAGGCTTGCTATGGAGTGATGATACCGAAGCCTGTGTGGTTGCGTTGCAAAGTTTGGGAGTGCCTCTTCGTAAAATGAGTGAAACCGAAATTGAAGTCACCGGTGTGCACGCTTTTCTCTCAGGGGAAAGAATCAATTGTCGGGATGCAGGGACGGTATCGCGTTTTTTAATCCCGATTACTGCAGCCTTGGGCGGGGAGTTTGAGTTTTATGGCTCAGCGCGCCTTTCGGAGCGGCCCTTAAAGCCTCTTTTAGACGGTTTAATCGCGCAGGGGGCGATCATTCAATATCACAATCAAACTGGATTTTTGCCCTTGCGCCTGGTGAGTGAAGGCTTGAAGGGGGGGGCGTTGCAGGTGAATATTCGGGATAGTAGCCAATTTGTTTCAGGCTTGCTCATGGCGGCACCAAAAGCCCGTGCGCCACTGACCCTTTTTGCAGATCAGTTGGCTACCAAACCTTATGTGAGGATGACTTTGGAGATGATGGCTGATTTTGGGGTGGCTGCGGAGCTGCAAGCACATGCCGTTCAAGTAGAGCCTGGAGCATATCGGGCTTGCGAATATGCCATTGAACCGGATGCATCAACGGCCTCTTATTTTTTTGCGGCAGCGGCTTTGACGGGTGGGGAAGTGACGGTAAGAGGGCTGCATCGTCAAGTTTTACAAGGCGATATTCACTTTTTAGGGGTGCTGGAAAAAATGGGGGCTCATGTGACTGAGAGCGCTCTTGGTATCACGGTCAAAGGGCCAGAAGTGCTACAAGGGTTGGGGGAAATTGATTTAACAGGTATGACTGATACCTTTATGACCTTGGCTGTGTTGTGTCCATTCGCAACCTCGCCTACCACGATTAAAGGACTACGACATACTCGCTTGCAAGAATCTGATCGCGTTGAGGCCATGCGTCAAGGATTGACTAATTTAGGAGCGCAAGTTAGCACGACAGAAGAGAGTATCACCATTCATCCTGGTGCCTTGTATGGTGGGGTGATCGACAGTCATCGTGATCACCGTATTGCCATGTCCCATGCGTTGGTGGGCTTAAAAATTCCAGGAGTCATCATTGATGGGGCAGAATGCGTAAAAAAAACCTGCCCCCATTTTTTTGAAATCCTCGGTACACTACAAGGTGAGCAATGAACGCACGCATCGAACAATTACGCCGGCAGCTTCATGAATATAATGAAGCCTATCATCGTCTGGATCAGCCCTTGGTGTCAGATGCTGTATACGATGCTTTATTTCAGGAGTTACTGGCCTTGGAAGCAGCGCATCCTGAGTTGCAGCAAGCGGATTCACCGAGTCTGCAAGTGGGCGCCGAAAGGCTTGATACTTTTGCCGAAGTACGGCATTTGCAGCCGTTAATGTCCCTGAATAACGGATTTCACGAAGCGGATGTGGTGAAGTTTATCAAACGAATCCAAGATGAGCAGCCCCAAGCGCCTCTGGATTTATGTTGTGAGCCTAAAATTGATGGTTTGGCAGTATCCTTAACCTATGTGGAGGGCCGCCTGGTTTTGGCCGCCACGCGGGGGGATGGTGAAGTGGGCGAAAATATCACGGCTAATATCAGGACGATTGCGGATATTCCTCAGCAATTAAAGATCTCTCATCCACCTTCAAAAATCGAAATTCGAGGTGAAGTGTACATGACCAAGGCTGCTTTTATAGCCCTGAATCAAAAAAGCGAAAAACAGTTTGCCAATCCCCGCAATGCTGCGGCTGGGAGTTTGCGGCAATTGGATCCTCAAGTCACCGCAGCACGTGAGCTACATTTTTTTGCCTATGGAATGGGCTATGTTTCTCCAGGCTGGATTACACCTCGCTCGCAAAGTGCCCTGTTACTGTTATTGGAGCAGTGGGGGTTTTGTTTAAGCGGCTTGCAAAAACAGGCCCATTCGTTGCAGGATTGCCTCGCATTTTATGAAGAGATTGGGCGTCAGCGGGATCAGTTGCCCTTTGAAATTGATGGGGTGGTGTACAAAGTCAATGATTTTGGCTTGCAGCAAGAGTTGGGCTTTGTCGCACGGGCTCCGCGTTTTGCTTTAGCTCATAAATTTGCAGCCATGCAGGTGGAAACCACTTTATTAAATGTGGAGTTTCAGGTCGGGCGGACAGGAGTCATTACACCTGTAGCTATTTTGCTGCCTGCGATAGTGGGGGGGGTGACGGTTTCGCATGCCACTTTGCATAATCAGGATGAAATTAACCGCAAAAATTTATGCATCGGGGATCAAGTGATTATTCAGCGAGCGGGGGATGTCATCCCCGAAGTGGTGCGCTCTTTGCCTGAAAAGCGCCCTGCCCATGCAGAGCCGATTATTTTCCCAACCCACTGTCCAGAGTGTCAGGCCTTGCTGGTGGAGGTGCCCGGCCAGGTGGCGATTCGCTGTCCACGCGGAGCAGCCTGCGGGGCGCAGCATTTAGCCCGTTTGCACCATTTTGTCAGCAAAGGCGCCATGAATATTGAGGGTTTGGGGCCACGTTTGATTGAACAACTAGTCGCGCATGATTTAGTTGTCACAGCGGTGGATTTTTACCATTTGCATCGTGATGCATTATTGCAATTAGAGCGTATGGGTGAAAAATCAGCCGATAATTTGCTTGCTGCAATTGAAAAGAGCAAAAATACTACACTGGCGCGCTTGTTGTTTGCCCTAGGGATTGAAGAAATAGGAGAAGTGACAGCACGTTCTTTAGCGGAAGGATTTGATCACATCGAAGCTTTTTTCACTGCGACTGAGGCTGACTTTTTAGCGATTCCTGAAGTGGGTCCGATCATGGCGCAACATTTGCTTAATTATTTTTCTAAGCCAGCCCATCAACAACTGATTTTGGATTTATTGCAGGTAGGGATTCATTGGAGTCAGTCTAAAAAGGATTTACCTTTGAAGGGGCAGGTTTTTGTCGTGACAGGGACGCTTGCTGGGATCGGGCGTAATGAAATTAAAGCCAAATTAGTGGAGCTTGGCGCCAAGGTCAGCGACAGCGTTTCTAAACAGACAACTGCGGTGATTGTAGGTGAGAATCCCGGCTCAAAGTATGAGAAGGCAAAATTATTAGGGGTGCCAATTTTAAATCAGGAGGATCTTGCTAAAGAGGAAATTTTCATGTAGAATTGAAGCATAATAAAAATAAGGATGTTGATATGCTTAAAAGCCGTGAAGATGGTATTCCTGTTGACATCACTGTGCGGCAGTCGCATGTTTTTCCTGAAGGTAACTTTGGCTTGCCTCAGCCGACTAAAGAAAAACCTTGCCAAGACAGTGCATTTGCCTGTCCTCTTCCAGTTCCAGATGTCACAATTGATAAGGTGTCTCATTTTCTTTCATTGTTTATCAATGAATTGCATGCCGCCACCCAAAGCCTAGAAAAGATAAAAGGTGGCACTACGCTCACTACAGCAGTTGTTGTGGGGGATCAGGTTGCTTTTTGTTGGAGAGGGGATTCAGAAGGGGGAGCCTATGCTGATGGGAAAGTAATTGATTACACCAATCCCCATGTTCTTGGCTCGGATCCTGCATGTTGGCCTCAGCAGATTGCTATTACGTATTATCCTCCAGACATAGCAAAGGAGATTCGTGGAATTGTCGGTGCTGTTGTCAAGGGGATTGGTATAGGTGGCAAAACTCAGCTTACAGAAGCAGGGAGCGGCCGTTTGTTGATCACATTTTCTTTAGATGTCAGCCAAGAACAACGGATCGCTTTCTGTCAAAATTTTAAAGTCGCTTGTGTGCATCCTAATGTGAGTGTGAGAACGGCGGCTGGTTCGGAATTCACTCGTTCCGTAGGGGATTGGTCTGATCGCTCTTCCGTTCGTACTTCAGAATTAAAAATTGTTTCATTGGCTCGAAGCTTTGCGGAGGGGAAGGCAGTAGACCTCATTCTTGCAAGTGATGGTGTGTGGGCTATGATGGGCGATGGGCTTCAGCAACGGCATGCGCAATTAGCGACCTTTTTAGCAAGCCCAGAGGGTTCCCTGCTAGTGGGGGGGGACTTAGCTGTTTCTGGAAATCTTGTTGGGTTATCTTTTAATCGATGGCGCACCTTTGGTTATCCTGATTCTGATGATATTAGTGTCGTCCATGCACGCTTACGTGCAGATGCTCCTTGTCCGCCGATGTTGTTGGGAGTTGCTGATGGGCATGGAAAAGAAATCGGGCATGTTTGTGCGGAGTTTTGTAAAATTGCGTTTAAATGCATCTTTCCTGGTGCTTTGGATTATTTTATGCATCCTGAGCATTTTGAAAGAGGGGTGCTTGCACAGCGTGCACGCGAGGGCTTAATGGCTTCTCCTCATGCAGCATTAGTCAGTCCTTTAATAGAAGCTTTGATTCAAAAACTGGAGTATATCCCAGATTTAATCAGCCGGTTAGGTAGTTATTCTCTCAAGTTAAATGACGGCCGTTATTACAAAGAAAGACGTGCTGCAAAACAAAAGGGCATTGGCTTGTTAATTGATGTTTTAAAGGCGACAGATGCCGCTATGATGCGGAATGGACTGAATGCATTAAGCGCAGACCCAGAATTTTCAAAGATGTGTGCAGGGAGTGCTTCGAAGCGATTTATGGAGTTTTTTGGGGAGGTACGTGAGTGGGTGATGAAGCAGGGGGGGGCATCTGAAGCGGCGCCGTATGGTGTCGTAGGAGGTTTTGGCGGGGCTGCATCTAAACCTCATTCTGATAGTGATGATGATCTGTCAATTACTGCGCATTCAGGCGCTCTGGAGCCATGAGCATAATCAGGGCAAACGTATATGGATCCGCCGGTATTGTAAAGAGGTGAGCGCTGATTGAGATAAAAAAGTTATTGCAGTCGTATATTCGGCTTCAGTTGATCAAGGTTTTATGATCGAG
>JAJZUD010000075.1 GCA_021848625.1 Pseudomonadota bacterium | reverse complement strand
AAACAGGTGGAAAAGCCTCAGAAAATCACAATCTGAGCGATAAAATCAAAAATTGCGCTGCCGCTTCGCGGCTATGCTTGCTTTTTTAGGCCGCCAATCCAAAAACTCGAATTTTTAGAGGTGCCCATAAAAAACATTGGTATTGGCCATGCCTCGCTACACGCTTAACAAAACCTCACGCCGCGCTGCCTCCACTAGCCATAGCTCTCTTACCTCAACAAGGAAAATCTTGAGCCAAAAATCAGGACCTGTGCAAAAGGCTAAACCGCGGCCCAACCTCAACTTTCTTTCAACTGAAATGGCCACAATACTGTTGCCTGTTGTGATGATCGGCTTAGTGAGTCAACTCCCTATGGCCGCCGCAGAGTCTACGCTCAGAGGTGCATTAACCAATGCTACGGAAGTGGCTGCAGAGGCAACCCATAGCGCCACCTCTTTGCTAATTCAACACCCTGGCATCTTAGGCAACACCGTCTTTAATGCAGTCGGTTTAATGCTTGGCCTCATTCCTTATGCAAAACTACACTGGACTGCAAGTCCAGAAGCGGCATCAACCGCTACAAAGGCCCTTGCTTCTTATGGAAAAAATTTTTTTACACTCGCGGTAGGCGGCAACTGGATTCGAGACTATATCTGGCCAGGTGGCGTTTTTCTCGCCATTAACGGGTTAAAGCAAATTCTTGATATATGGCACCCCATCGGGCCTTCGGCAACAGATAACTGGGATATTTGTCTTGATAGTGCTGCATACTCCCTACTTTTATTTGCAGGGGCAATGGTTTACCGCTACAGACACCCTCAAACCTCAGATCAATCGCTCAAAAAAATTGCAGCCTCGACTTTTTACGAAACACTAACGGTAGCCTTAGCTTTTTCAGGAGGTTTATTTGCCTGGAACTCACCAGGCTGGATGGCCACACCAGCAGAACAAAATCATTTAGGAGATTTGACTTTACGGAATGGTCTCTGGTACTCATGGGCTTATGGCTTGTGGGAAGGTTGTGCCCAGGTACTCATTGGTACACTCATGAAAGCTATTTTAGATGTTTACTCTGGTGAAGGCCTGTCTGCAGATTTGCTCCGACATTTTCTGGTCAAACTATCGCTGGGTTGGTTTGCAGGTGCTGCTTGGAATGTGTCCTATATCGCACAGGATATGGGCCCCGCTTCTGGAGGAATTAATGGGCGCGGCGCTTTTATCCTGGCTGCTGCAAACCTCGCAACAACGGTTGCAATTGGCAATGCCGCTGTTGGCCTCTGGCACAATTACTTAGATTCAGACCGCCCCAGCTTCAAGACATTTTTAGACCAAGAATGGCCATCAGCCCCACAAAATGCTCTGGATAATGCCGGAGAGGGCGACTATAACGTACTCGAAGATGCTGATGCGCCCCCCTTGGAACGTGGATCCAGATCCACCCCCGCGCGTTTAGCTGGTACGTCTGCTTCAATATTGGTTGCCTTGGCTGGCGCACTTGTTTTCCCCAAACACGATATCCCAGGAAAACTAATGCTAGCAGGGGGAGTGTCTACCGCGGTGGGGATTACGCTCTACGAGCACTGCTCCACCCGAGCTTTTCAAACGATACAAGCCGATACGCAACTTACTGCTCAGCTCGAAATGGCAGATGGTCATCGAGCCCTATCCTGATCGACACCTAGAGCAGATCGCCACCTTCTCCCTCTTGCAGTTTTCGCCATTTTTGCTATTGTTAGCTATTACTTCCTAACATACTTCAAAAAATGGCTGATCTTGTAACAAAATTTATGAAAGAACACGCAATCGAATTTGTGGATTTGCGTTTTACTGATACCAAAGGCAAAGAGCATCATGTGACCCTTCCCGCTCACGCCGCGGATGAATCCTTTTTCAAACTCGGCAAAACTTTTGATGGCTCATCGATTCAAGGTTGGCGATCGATTCATGAGTCAGACATGATTTTAAAACCCGATCCAGATGGGCTCTTTTGTTTAGATCCGTTCAGCGATGCCCCCACTCTGATTTTACGCTGTGATGTCATCGATCCTCAAACCATGAAAGGCTACGATCGCGACCCACGCTCTATTGCCAAACGCGCCGAGGCTTACTTAAAGAAAACCGGCATTGCAGATGCCTTTGTGGTGGGCCCAGAACCTGAATTTTTCATTTTTGATGAGGTCACCTGGCAAGTCGATATGCATGGCGCTAGCTATCGCGTTGACTCCAAGGAAGCCGCTTGGAACTCTGATGTGCTGTATACCGATGGCAATCATGGTCATCGCCCTCAAATTAAGGGAGGCTACTTCCCCGTTCCCCCAGTGGATTCAGCACACAATTTGCGTGGAGAGATGTGTACTTTGCTTGAACAAATTGGCATCAAAGTCGAAGCCCATCATCATGAAGTGGCCACCGGCAATCAAAACGAAATTGCCACTGCTTGCAATACCCTCACCAACAAAGCAGATGAAATCCAGCTCTTCAAATATGTTGTGCATAATGTTGCACACCGCCATGGCAAAACGGCAACCTTTATGCCCAAACCTATTGTTGGCGATAATGGCTCGGGCATGCATTGCCACCAGTCTTTAAGTCTCAAAGGCCAAAATATTTTCGCAGGCGCAGAATATGGCCATCTTTCTGAAACAGCCCTCTTTTTCATCGGCGGAATTATTCATCATGCTAAAGCGCTCAATGCTTTCACCAATCCGACGACCAATAGCTATAAGCGCCTCGTCCCTGGATTTGAAGCGCCGGTTTTACTCGCTTATTCTAGCTGTAATCGTTCGGCGTCAATTCGCATCCCCTTCTCACAAAGCGATAAGGGCCGTCGCATTGAAGTCCGTTTCCCCGACCCTTGCGCCAATCCTTACTTGGCGTTCAGCGCCATGATGTTGGCGGGCCTGGATGGGATTGTCAAACGCATTTATCCCGGAGCACCCAGTGATCATGATTTATATGAATTGGATGCAGAAGAACAAGCCAAAATTCCTAAAGTCGCGCATTCTCTTGAAGCGGCGTTGGATGCCTTGGAAAAAGACCACGCCTTTTTGATGCAAGGCGATGTTTTTAGCAAAGACATGCTTGAGGCCTATATCCAAATGAAACGAAATGAAGTCATCGAACTGCAATGCACCACCCACCCCTTGGAGTTCAAGTTGTACTACAGCCTATAACTAAACACGGAGAGCGCTCATGCGGAACCAGTTTTACTACTCTTTTGGAATTGTCCTCTTGGCCATCTTTTTGTTCCTGGTCATGATCCATCGTGCATACTGGTTTTTAGTGGTACTTATTCCGCTTGCGGGCTTGTTTGTTCATGACATCATGCAGAAAAAGCACGCCATTTTGCGCAACTTTCCGATACTAGGCCATATCCGCTATATCTTTGAATTTATCCGCCCTGAAATTCGCCAATACTTTATTGCAGGAGACCAAGAAGAACGGCCCTATGATCGCGAGACCCGCACCCTCATCTACGAGCGCTCCAAAAATATTCGCGATACCATCCCGTTTGGAACGCAACGCGATATTCTTGCAGTCGGTTATGAGTGGACTTTGCATTCCATGAACGCACTCAAACCCGCAGAAGTCGAGCCGCGCATTACGGTGGGAAGTGATCTCTGCAAGCAACCCTACTCTTCTTCCCGCTTAAATATTTCAGGCATGAGCTTTGGTGCCCTTTCGGCCAATGCCGTCATGGCCATGAATTTGGGCGCCAAGATCGGCAATTTTGCTCAAGCAACGGGTGAAGGTGGCTTAAGCCCTTATCATCTCCAAGGCGGTGATATCATTTGGCAAATTGGCACCGGTTATTTTGGCTGCCGCGATGAAGAAGGCCGTTTTGCCCCTGATGAGTTTGCCAAAGAAGCCAATCGCCCTGAAGTCAAAATGATCGAATTAAAACTTTCTCAAGGCGCTAAACCCTCACATGGGGGAATTTTGCCTGCGGCTAAATTGACACCCGAAATTGCGGCTATTCGTAAAGCACCTCTGGGTCATGATGTGCTCTCCCCCGGAAAACACACCGCTTTTTCGACCCCAACGGAGATGATGCATTTTATTCAACAATTGCGTGATTTATGCGGAGGCAAACCGGTTGGGGTGAAGTTATGCTTAGGCTTGCATCATGAATTTTTTGCCATGTGTAAAGCTATGCTAGAAACTGGCATCTACCCTGACTTCATCACGGTGGATGGGGCTGAAGGCGGCACGGGTGCAGCACCAGTTGAATTTGTCAATCACGTGGGCACCCCTCTGCATTTTGCCTTACAATTTGTGCATAACACCTTAACGGGTATTAATTTGCGCCACAAAATTCGGATCGCTGCGTCAGGCAAAATTGCTACCGGCTTTGACATGGTGACCAAAGTGGCCATTGGTGCGGATATTTGCAACATGGCACGCCCTATGATGATGGCAACGGGCTGTATTCAATCCATGCAGTGCAATACCAATACCTGCCCCACAGGTGTGGCCACGCAGGATCCGCGCTTACAAAAAGCCTTAAATGTTGATGACAAAAAGCATCGCGTTGCCCACTTCCATGAAATCACCTTACATAGCTTTCTCGAATTGATTGGGGCCATGGGCTTAAAAAACCCGAGTGAACTCACGCGCGACCGTATCTACCGCCGCATTAATTGCGATGTGGTCAAAACTTTTGATGAAATTTATACCCATGTTGAGCCGGGCTGCTTTTTAAATGGCAATATTCCCGAAGTTTACGCCAAAGACTGGGAACGTGCGCGTACTGATCGGTTTTAAGGGATGATTTTTTTTGCCACCACTGCTAAAAATATCGAGCCTCTTCTTCTCACAGAACTCAAAAGCCTGGGTGCCTCAGAGGTCAAGGCCACCCACCTAGGAGTTCATTTTCAGGGCAATCTGGAAACGGCTTATCGCGCTTGTTTGTGGTCCCGCTTGGCTCACCACATTTTTTTGGAACTCAAAAGCTTTAACGCAGCCAATCAAGAAAATCTTTATGGTGCGATCCGCAGTATCGATTGGTCCAAACACTTCACCCCACAGCAGACTTTTCGCATTGAGGTTTCGGGGCGACACCCTGAACTGACCCACCCGCATTTTATCGCTCAGGTGGCCAAGGATGCCATCGTCGATCAATTTCGTAAAAATACGGGAGAACGCCCCAGCATTCAAGCTGAACAAGCAGATATCGTATTGCATCTGCACATCCGGGATCAACATTTTAGCCTATACCTTGATTTATCAGGAGAAAGCCTGCATCGACGTGGTTTGCGCACAGACCCAGGCCAGGCACCTTTAAAAGAGACTTTAGCCGCCGCCCTCCTCATGCGCATGGGTTGGCCCCAACAATTTAAACACAAAAATGCTATGCTCTTCGACCCTTGCTGCGGTGCAGGAACACTGCTCCTTGAAGGGGCGATGATGGCCTATGATATTGCTCCCTGCCTGCTGCGACGCTACTTTGGCTTTTTGGGCTGGAAACAACATCAACCAGACCTATGGCAAAAATTGGTCACCGCTGCAGAAGAACGGGCGGCAAAAGGCCGAAGCACCCGAGGGCCATTGATTGTAGGCTTTGACATTAATGCCCAGGCACTAGCAGCCACTGAGCACAATTTTAAACAACTTCAATTAAGCAAGATTCTGCACCTTGAAAAACGCAGTGTCGCCCAAATTGACCATGAATTGCTGCAACGTCACCAGGGTTTGCTCATTACCAATCCGCCTTATGGCAAACGCCTTTTAGCAGGTCAAACTGACGCAATTACTCAGCTTTATGCTGATTTAGGCATTGCCATTAAAACGCAACTAGAAGGCTGGAAGATCGGCATCTTCACCCAGGATCCCCTCCCAGTCAAAGCCCTACGCATGCGCCCGCAAAAACAATATCAATTCCTGAATGGTCCCCTTGATTGTGTCTTGATTTGTTTCGATGCTAAACCAGAGCATTATTGGGCCCCATAAAGGCGCACAATTAAATCGCGTAAAACCAAGAGTTGCCCGTGAAAAAAGTGGCTGACCCCGGCAAGCTTAATCAAGTGATAAGTACATTTTAATTGATTCAACCAAGAATAAGTCTTAGCGACTGAAACTACCTCATCTGCGTCAGGGATAATCACAGTAAAAGGCATGCTCGGCTCAGCGATTTCCACTGTGATAAGGGCGGGCGCAACACAGAGTAATTGTTTAGCGTCTAGTTCATTAGCCATCCGATAAGCAATCAAACCTCCAAACGAAAAACCAGCCAGCCAAAGATCGCGCCCAGGATAATGCAAACGCGCCCATGCTACGACTGCCTTTAGATCGGCGCATTCTCCATCCACATGACCATATTCACCTTCACTTTTGCCCACTCCGCGATAATTAAATCGGACCACGATCAAACCCAATTGATTAAAAGCACGTCCTACTGTGGTTACCACTTTATTGTCCATAGTGCCTTGCATCAGGGGATGAGGGTGGCAAAGAAGCGCAATCGGGCGATTCTCTGTTAGTATTTCTGGGGTTTCAACTACTGCTTCAATCCGCCCCACAGGCCCGGATATTTCAAAATATTGTTGTTTCAATTTCCATCCTTTTGCCAAAATTGTATAATAAGCCTTGACGGAAGGAGGCTCAAGATGCCATTGATATTTCATCAAGTCCCTGTGGCTTGTATCAACCAAGCGGCAGAAGCTTATCAAGTGCCTGCCCCCCTCATCATGGCGATTATTCTCACTGAAAACGGCCACGTGGGCACCGTCTCCAAAAACGAAAATGGCAGCTATGATTTAGGCCCAATGCAAATCAATACTGCTTGGGCGCCCCGTTTTGAACATAGCGGCTACACACTCTATGCAGTCACCAATGACCCCTGTGAAAATATCTACGTCGGCACCTGGATTTTAAGCCGCTGCCTGCAAAGCGATCCTGACCTGATCACTGCCATTGGCGATTATCATTCCCATACACCCGACTACAACCTTGAATATGCAAAAAAAGTGATCATGCAATATCACCAAATCAACACTCAAATTCGCCCTTATCTCAGCCCTCACTGCGCGGCAGAAGGCTTAATTTGCTAGAAAATATCAAAATTAATAATATTATACAAACTTATTATTCTTGAATAGGGCACCTCTAACAATTGGATAAATTAAGGTCAATATGATAAAATAAGCCATGTTTAAAAGATTAGGATGGACATGGCAGAGCAGAGGGATTTCTTT
>JAJZUD010000010.1 GCA_021848625.1 Pseudomonadota bacterium | reverse complement strand
AATTCAGCACATGATTTTGGTTGTGGGCAGTGATACGCGCCAAGAAGTGCCTTTGTTTCATTATCGCTTGCGTCAGGCTGCTTTAAGTGGTGCTAAAGTCATTTATTTGAATCCTTTTGCAGCAGAGCATCATATTGCCACAGCAGAAAATCATGTGCTGAATTTTAATGAAATGACAGATGTGCTGGCCTACCTTGCTCAAGAAGTGGTTAAATTAAAACCATTGAATGCCCCGTTTCAGGAAGATGTATTGCGTTTAGAACCAAAAGTGACTGCGGAAAAATGGCAAACTGTGGTTGCCGCTTTGAATAAAGCTGAAAAAGTTGTCTTAGTGGGTGGGCAAATTTTAATGGGGCATCCGCATGTTAATGAAATAATTGGATTGATGACAGTGCTAAAAAGTGCACTTCAAGCGGAAGTCATTGCCCTGACCCCAGGCGCCAATACGATGGGCGCTGTTTTGGCAGGATGCATTCCCTACAGAGGCGCAGCAGGCAATGATTTAGGTGAGGAAGGGTTGAGCGCCAAAGCGATGCTAGATCCACAGTCCGCGCAGAAAGCGTATTTACTTTTTAATGTCGAGCCGGGGATTGACAGTCTCTACCCTGAAAAAGCCAATGCGGCATTGAAGGAAGCGGAGCTGGTCGTCTCTTTTTCACCCTTTGTTACAGATTATTTAAAAGAGACTGCAGATGTGATTTTTCCTCTGGCAGCGTATACAGAAACAGCAGGTTCATTTGTGAATTTACAAGGACAGTGGCAAACTTGGCAAGGGGCGGTCAAGCCAAAAGGAGAGGCTCGTCCAGGTTGGAAAATTTTGCGGGTTTTAGGCAATTTGCTTGAGCTCCCTGGGTTTGATTATGATACACATCAAGATGTTTTGAAGGAGTTGGAAGCCCATTTAGCTTATCTGAAAGATGCTCCATTGGCTTTATCAGTACCTCGGCAATTGTCTAAAGTGAAAGGATTGCAACGTGTAGGGGTGTTACCGATGTACGCAAGTGATAACCTGGCGCGGCAGTCTCCGCCTCTACAGAACACGCCTTTAATGCAAGGGATAGGTATCGTCGGGCTCAATGTCAGCGACGCCAAAAAATTGGAGTTGCAAACGGGAGACCTCGTGCAAATCAAGCAGGGCGAACAGACCATTGTTTTGCCATGGAAAGTCATGGAAGTGGCCAAAAACTGCGTCTTTTTGCCACGGGGGATTGAGGCCACCTATGGGTTTGGTGAGGCCTTTGGTGCCATTGAATTAGCGAGGGTCGAAGCATGATTATTCTCTGGATTTTACTCAAAATCATTTTGATCGTGATCCCTTTATTGATCGCGGTGGCCTATATGACTTTTGCTGAGCGGAAGGTGATTGGCTATATGCAAGATCGGATCGGCCCAAATCGTGTCGGGCCTTTTGGTTTATTGCAACCGATAGCAGATAGTCTAAAGTTGATGACCAAAGAACTCCTCATGCCCAATCAGGCCAATTCCTTTTTATTTAAACTGGCACCTATTTTAACTCTAGTGCCTGCTTTGGCTGCTTGGGCGGTCATTCCTTTTGGGCCTCATTTAATTTTGGCCAATGTTAATGCGGGATTGCTGTACCTGTTTGCGATGACTTCCCTCGGAGTGTATGGGATTATCATTGCTGGGTGGGCCTCTAATTCAAAATATGCCTTGTATGGGGCCTTGCGTTCATCCGCACAAGTCGTGTCTTATGAGCTGGCTATGGGGTTTGCTTTGATTGGCGTGGTTTTGGCTGCAGGAAGCATGAATTTAAACGAAATTGTCCTCGCTCAGTCCGGTGGTTTTTGGCATTGGTTTTTTATTCCGCTTTTTCCCTTATTTATCGTGTATTGTATTTCGGGCGTAGCTGAAACCAATCGCGCGCCGTTTGACGTGGTGGAAGGAGAGTCCGAAATTGTCGCAGGCCACCATGTTGAATATTCAGGCATGCGTTTTGCCGTATTCTTTCTGGCTGAATACGCCAATATGATTTTGATTTCTGCACTGATTGCAACTTTTTTCATGGGGGGGTGGCTCTCGCCGTTTCAAAATATTCCCTGGTTGCAGAATGCGTTCTTTTGGGTGCCGGGCTTAATCTGGTTATTTGCCAAAATGAGTGTATTTTTGTTTGGCTATTTGTGGATTCGGGCGACTTTTCCCCGCTATCGCTATGATCAAATCATGCGCTTGGGTTGGAAGGTATTTTTGCCCCTCACTCTATTTTGGTTGATCATGGTAGCTGTATTGGTGATGTATCACATTAAGCCTTGGTTTTAAACAGCGTACTGATGGGGATGGAGACATCCCCATTCTCAGCTTGGTAGAAAGAGTTTGGTTTGCGCCAAGCGTAGGCAAAAGTGATGTCTGGCTCTAGGTATTCTATGTCCGTGACTGGGTCAGCAAAGCCTGCTTTAAGGAGGGCGTCCCCGAATGTATGCATTTCGATTCCCCAGGTTGCGAGTAGTAAAATTCCTTGCACTTTAAGCACTCGCTTTAACTCAGCTAAGCTTTGTTCCAAAGGCTGCAGCAGAAGACCTGCTTGCCGTAAGAGAATCAAATCAAACTGTTCATCTCTGAACGGAAGCTGAGGGGCGGGCTCATAAACAGTCAGTGTGGCTGTAGGATAGCGTTGTTGCAGTGTGGAGTCTGCATTGCCAAGCAATTGTTGGGGCTGTAATTTAAGAATTTGCGCGCGTTCTAGCAGCATTTTTTGAATTTCTTGGACGGTGTTTGAAGATAGGTGCATTTTTTGATCATTTCGATTAAAATAAAATCACGTCAGTATAGCATAAAAACTACATGATCTTCAGCAGATTTTTTAAACCCCATTGCTTGTGCTGTGGGGGTGCGGGGCTTGAAAAAGGGGCGATTTGCAGGTGGTGTGATCAGCGTTTGCAGCGTATGCATACTTTGACTCATTGCATTTGTTGTGCCGAGCTTTTATGGATGAAAACAGCTTCATGGCGATGCGGTCATTGCATCAAAAATCCCCCGCCCTTCACTGAAACGCATGCTTGCTTTGTATATGACCCTCTGCTTGCTCATTTAATTCATGGATTAAAATTTGCGGGGCGTTTGCAAGTGGTGCCTTTTTTTGTCGAAGAAATGATGCTTTGCTTAAAGCGGGCCTATAAAGGGCGTACTTTACCCTCTGTGTTGATTCCAGTGCCTTTACAATATTCGCGTCAATTTAAGCGGGGCTTTAATCAGGCTCATGAAATCGGCCGCCGTGTCGCCACAGCTTTGGGTTGCAGTTATGAGCCACATCTTGTCCGCAAGAGAAAGTCAACGCGTGCCCAGGCAACGCTCAATAAAGAAGCGCGTTTACGCAATGTATTGGGTTGTTTTGAGGTCGTAGGCAAATGGCAGGGGGGATCTGTTGCCTTGATTGACGATGTAATGACAACAGGAAGCACTTTAAGCGAGCTGGCGCATACTTTACAAAGGGCAGGTGCAACTGAAATTCATGTTTGGGTTATGGCAAGAGCGAGACTTTAAATTTTCTCTGTTTGCAGTATAATAAAGCCTAGTTTAACGAGCTGGAAGCGAAAATGCCGACCGCCTCATCAAGAAAACCGCTTGTTCATCCTGTTACAGCAAAAGATTTGCCCTTATCCTGTCCACCACAAGGGGCAGAGGTGTGGGATATGCATCCGCGGGTTTATTTGCCGATTGAGCAAGAGGGTGAGGTGACTTGTCCTTACTGTGGTGCAAAATATATTTTAAAATAAAGTGGAGAAAATCATGGGGTTAAAAGAAAAAACAATACTGGGTCTCAAGCTGAAAAAAGGCGCAGAAGTTCAAGTGTATAGTCTTAATCTTCTAGCGCAAGAGAGCGGTAAAAAACTAACCCGTCTGCCTTATTCAATCCGTATTTTGGTGGAAAATTTACTTCGTAATTTAGATGGGAAAAAGGTCAAAGAAGGGGATGTCTTGAATGCCCTTAATTGGGAGGCGCATGCAAAGCTACGACCGGAAATCCCTTTTATGCCTGCACGTGTAGTGATGCAAGATTTTACTGGGGTTCCTGCAGTGGTCGATTTAGCTTCAATGCGCGATGCAGTCAAAAAAATGGGGGGAAACCCTGATCGCATTAACCCTTTGGTTGATACTGCCTTGGTGGTGGACCATTCGGTGCAAGTAGATTATGCGGGAGACGCGAGCGCTTTGGGTAAAAATATCGAGCTGGAGTTTGAGCGTAATGGCGAGCGTTATCAGTTATTAAAGTGGGCGCAAACAGCCTTTCAAGACTTTAAAGTCGTACCTCCTGGCATGGGGATTATTCACCAGGTGAATTTGGAGTATCTCTCACCGGTCGTGATTGAAAAAAATGGCCTGGCCTACCCAGATACCTTGGTTGGGACCGACTCCCACACCACAATGATCAATGGTCTGGGAGTGATGGGTTGGGGTGTAGGTGGCATTGAAGCTGAAGCAGTCATGCTAGGGCAGCCCTATTACATGGAGTTGCCGGATGTCATTGGCGTTCACTTGACTGGGCAATTGCGTCCAGGGATGACGGGGACAGATTTAGTTTTGTATGTTACGGAAATGCTGCGTAAACAAGGGGTAGTGGGCAAATTTGTAGAGTTTTTTGGTGAAGGGCTTCAATATTTATCGCTGCCTGATCGCGCGACCATTGCCAATATGGCGCCAGAATACGGTGCAACTATGGGCTTCTTCCCGGTTGATGAGGTGACGGTTGCATTTATGAAGCAATCTAATCGGGGTCAATATGTGGATGTCATTGAAACAGTGTTGAAGCACCAACAGTTGTTTCGAGAAAACGCTCAAGAGGAGCCAGAATATACGTTAGTGTTAAAAATGGACTTAAGCACAGTAGATTCAACCCTTGCTGGACCAAAGCGCCCACAAGATCGGGTTTCGTTGCGAAATCTCAAAACTTCTTTTCAAGAGGCCCTGGCTGCGCCTGTGGATAAAAGAGGGTTTGCGCTGAGCAGTGATCAAGTAAAAACCAAAGTCAAAGTTGACGGGCTGAATGCCGAAGTAGGGCATGGTGTGGTTTCCATTGCGGCGATCACCTCTTGTACCAATACGTCAAACCCTTTTGTCATGATTGGGGCCGGTTTGCTCGCGCGGAATGCGGTTAAAAAAGGCTTGCAAGTTAAACCCTTTGTCAAAACTTCCCTAGCGCCTGGTTCACAAGTGGTGACGGCGTATCTTGAAAAGTCAGGCCTGATGCCTTATTTAAATCAGTTGCATTTTAACGTGGTAGGTTATGGATGTACGACCTGTATTGGCAATAGCGGCAATTTGCCTGACAATATGATCAAAGCAATTAAGGCTGGAGACCTGGTTGCTGCTGCGGTGCTGAGCGGGAATCGCAACTTTGAAGGGCGGATTAATCCCTATGTGAAAGCCAATTATTTGGCCTCCCCCATTCATGTAGTGGCCTTTGCTTTGGCAGGGACGGTTGATTTTGATGCGGATCATGATGCCATCGGGGTCGATCAGGCAGGCAAGCCTGTCTATCTTAAAGATATTTGGCCAGATTCTTCGGAAATCAAACATATTATTGAAACTTTGGTGACTCCCGAAATGTTTGCTGAAAAATATGCCCCTGTTTTTAAGGGGACGGAGATTTGGCAAAAATTAGCGGTGCCGACAGGGCGTTTGTATCAATGGAATCAGCATTCAACTTATATTCAATGTCCGCCTTTCTTTGATGATTTGACCCAAAGTGCGCAAGCCAAATCAGACATTGAAAATGCGTTAGCATTGGTTGTGGTAGGTGATAGTGTCACCACTGATCATATTTCACCAGCGGGAAGCATTCCTGCAGATTATCCTGCTGGGCAATACCTACGTGCTCATGGCGTGGAAGTCAAAGATTTCAACTCCTACGGTTCACGTCGGGGTAATCACGAAGTCATGATGCGGGGGACGTTTGGGAATGTGCGTTTACGCAATGTGCTCGCAGATGGCAAAGAGGGCAGTTTTACGCGCTATTTCCCCTCGGATGAAATTGTCTATATTTACGATGCTGCAATGAAATATAAAGAGGCCGGCACGCCTTTGTACGTTATGGCAGGTAAGGAATATGGCACTGGGTCTTCCCGAGATTGGGCTGCAAAAGGGACCACGCTTTTGGGGGTCAAATTTGTGATTGCTGAAAGCTATGAGCGTATCCATCGTAGCAATTTAGTTGGAATGGGAGTTTTGCCTTTGGAATTTATCAAAGGCGAAAGTCGAGATAGTCTGGGCTTAACCGGTGAAGAGCGTTTAACACTCAGAGGTTTAAACAAGCTGACACCACGTCAAACTTTAATGGTCGAGGCAAAATCCAAGAATGGACAAGTCAAGCAATTTACGGTGCTGGTCCGTCTAGACAATGAAATTGAGTTAGATTATTTTAAAAACGGTGGAATTTTGCAAACCGTGCTAAAAGAAATCATGGCTCGTTAAGGATTTTTTATGAAAGATTATGCGAAGATTGTGGGGCAATCACCCGTTCCCAATCGGGTTGAGGTGAGGCCCACCCCCGCTACAGGGCAGCGTCATCCTCTACCTCAAGAACGGGTTCCTCCTCCAAAGGAATCAAGCTTAAAAACTGGGGTGTGGTTCCTCGTGATCGCGGTGGTCGCAGTAGTGCTTTTTTCAGCTTATCATCAGCATGTCCGCCGTCAGACGCTTTTGAGCAATCATAGCGCTAAACCAGTGGAGCAAAACCAAGTCCAAGCGCCGCAATACGATTTTTATGCGGTTTTGCCAAGCGGTAATAGCCCCACGGCCACAACCAATAGCAGCGCAACAAGCACGCCGCAAACAGCTGCCACTCCGCCTGCAGCAGCCTCAGCGATCAATCCTCCTGCTGGCTCTACTCCTGCGACCCCTGCTGCCAGTGCTTCTGCGGCAAGTTCTTCTTCTACAAGTGCACCGACTAGTACTCCAGCGGCGGCTCCAGCTTCATCTCCGCAACCTGCGGCGGCGCTTGCTGCTACAACCCAGTATTATTTAAGTGCAGGCAGTTATGCCAATGAGGATGATGCCAATCAAATGTTGTCACAACTCTTATTGGTTGGTGTGGATGCTCATGTGGTCACTGCAGAGGATAATGGTTCCCCAGCCTATCAGGTGTTGGTTGGACCCTACAGTAGTGCTGCGGCTTATGCCCCAGTGAAACAGCAGCTTGCTGCGCATCAAATTCAAGTCAGTGTGGTACAACAATAATGATCAAACCGTCTATTGCAAGTCTATTTCAGGCAAAAAAAATCGGTCAAACCGTGACCGTACAGGGTTGGGTGCGTTCACGCCGTGATTCCAAGGCGGGGATTTCCTTTTTGGCGATTCATGATGGTTCTTGTCAGGCACCCATTCAAGCGGTGATTCCTCAGAGCTTAGCCAATTACCACTCTGAAGTGCTGAGACTCACCAAAGATTGCTCGGTGCGTGTAGAAGGCAAGCTGGTTGCCTCTCAGGGTGCAGGCCAAAGTGTGGAGATTCAAGCAGAAAAAGTAGAAGTTTTAGGGTGGATTGAGGATGCTGAAACCTACCCTATTTCCCCCAAGCCTCATACCATGGAGCATCTTCGTGAATATGCGCATTTGCGGCCGCGGACTAATATTATTGGGGCCGTCTCGCGCGTGCGTCATGCTGCAGCAAAAGCCATTCATGATTATTTTGATCAGCAAGGATTAATTTGGGTCAATACGCCGATTATTACAGCAAGTGATTGTGAGGGCGCGGGAGAATTATTTCGAGTTTCCACTTTGGATGCGCTCAACCCCCCTTTGAAAGACGGGAAAGTCGATTTTAGCCATGATTTTTTTGAGCGTGAAGCGTTTTTAACGGTCTCGGGGCAATTGAATGCAGAATGTTATGCTTTGGCTTTATCAAAAGTCTATACTTTTGGGCCCACTTTTCGTGCTGAAAATTCGAATACCAGCCGTCATCTAGCTGAGTTTTGGATGGTGGAGCCTGAAGTGGCCTTTGCTGATTTACAGGACAATGCCACTTTAGCTGAAGGATTGATTCAGCACGTGATTACCACAGTTTTGGAGCGACGTGCCGATGATTTGGCCTTCTTTAATCAATGGGTTGATAAAACCTGTTTAACGCGTCTTGAGCAAGTCCTCAAAGCGGGATTTGTGCGGATGGATTATAGTGAGGCCATTCGTTTGTTGGAAAAATCCGGCCGTCAGTTTGATTATCCTGTAAAATGGGGGCTAGACTTGCAATCAGAGCACGAACGCTATTTATGTGAAGAAGTCGTCAAAGGGCCGGTTGTGCTCATGAACTATCCGAAAGAGATTAAAGCATTTTATATGCGTCAGAATGAAGATGGTCAAACTGTAGCAGCCATGGATGTGCTGGTACCCGGCATAGGGGAATTAATCGGTGGCAGTCAACGTGAAGAGCGCTTATCTTACTTGGATGCGCGTATCGAAGAATGCGGCATGAAGATCGAAGATTACGCTTGGTATCGGGATCTGCGCCGTTATGGCACCGTACCTCACGCTGGATTTGGTTTGGGTTTTGAACGTCTTTTGGGCTATTTGACTGGAGTCGCAAATGTGCGGGATTTAATCCCCTTTCCGCGCGTTCCTGGGCATGCCACTTTTTAGGAGACACACATGGGAGACATGATTAACTCGCTCAATCTAAGCATTTTGCAATTTCATGTGATTCTAACACTGTTGACGATTCTCTTGCATTTAATCGTTGCCATGGCGATTGCCCGCGACATTGCTGCGCTCTCAAAGCGGCAAATTTTGCCCCAGCTTCTGCCCGGAGTGGCGTGGGTTCTGGCTGGAGTCTTAACTGGAATTTGGGGTTTGCTGGTGTATTGGCTCATGCATCATTCTAGCTTTTCCCGCTAGCCAGGTGTACCATACCAAGGATTATTTTCGCGAAGAGGTGCTTTCATGGGGCAAAATGCCATCATTCAAATTTTGGGATTTTCACTGATTTTATTACTGCTGGCCAAACCTTTGGGCCTCTATATGGCTCGGGTTTACGAGTTTAAAAATGTGGGTTTAAATTGGGTTTTGGGGCCTATCGAACGTTTATTTTATCGCCTTTCAGGTGTAAATCCTGTTCAAGAAATGGATTGGAAGGAGTACCTTTTTGCAGTCATTGCGTTTAATTTAGTGGGGTTTGTCGCGCTTTTAGTGATTTTGTTGTTGCAGGGCCATTTACCCTGGAATCCTCAACATCAGCAAGATTTGAGCTTGAGTTTAGCCATTAATACCGCCATGAGCTTTGTTAGTAATACCAACTGGCAGGCCTATTCTGGTGAAACCAGTATCAGCTATTTCACCGATATGCTTGGACTCACAGTGCAAAATTTTGTTTCTGCCGCAACGGGAATGGCGGTGCTTATGGCTTTGATCCGTGGGTTTAGTCGGCGTGAAACAGTCAATTTAGGTAACTTTTGGGCGGATCTGGTCCGGGGGACGCTTTATATTTTACTGCCGCTTGCTTTGATCTGGGCCTTGGTATTGATGTCCCAAGGCGTGATTCAGAATCTTCATGCCTATATCACCACAGCAAGTCAAACATTGCCCATGGGTCCTGCAGCGTCTCAAGTTGCCATTAAGCAATTGGGGACCAATGGTGGCGGGTTTTTCAATGCCAATTCGGCTCATCCTTTTGAAAATCCAACAGCCCTCAGTAATTTGTTCGAAATGCTCGCGTTGGTTCTGATCCCCGCGGGACTTTGTTTTAGTTTTGGAAAAATGGTACGCGATATCCGGCAAGGCTGGGTGATTTTTTTAGCGATGGGGATTATTTTTGTGGGGGCGTTGTTTTTAACGACCTATTTAGAGCAAACGCCGAACCCTGCTTGGCAACACCTCAATGTCAATACCAGTATGGTGGACGGTGTGAATATTGGGGGCAATATGGAGGGCAAGGAAGTCCGGTTTGGGATTACGGATTCAGCGATTTATGCAGTGGGCACTACCGCCGCATCAAATGGCTCTGTTAACAGTACTATGGACTCTTACACACCTTTGGGCGGGGCAGTTCCTTTATTTCTCATGCAATTGGGCGAAGTCGTTTTTGGCGGTGTTGGCTCAGGCTTGTATGGCATGTTGATTTTGGTCCTGATCACCGTTTTTATTTCAGGGCTCATGGTAGGGCGTACGCCTGAGTATTTAGGTAAAAAAATTGAGCCCTTTGAGATGAAAATGGCTGCCGTGGTGATTCTCATTATCCCTGCATTAATCTTAATTGGAACAGCTTGCGCAGTATTGAGTAAAGCGGCCTTGGGCAGTCTGGGTAATCCTGGTGCGCATGGATTTACAGAAATTTTATATGCCATGAGTTCAATGGCGAATAATAATGGAAGCGCGTTTGCAGGCCTCAATGCCAATACGCCTTTTTACAATAATTTGGGCACCTTGATCATTGCGCTTGGCCGTTATGGCGTGATTGCGCCTGTATTGGCGATTGCAGGCTCTTTGGCGCAGAAAAAAAATGTCCCAGTCGGTTTAGGAACTCTGCCCACCCATTCTGGTTTTTTTGTGGGCTTATTGATTGTGGTCGTTTTAGTCATCGCCGGACTCACTTTTATTCCGGCTTTAGCACTGGGGCCCATTGTCGAACAATTACAAATGCTTGGAATGTAAATAATGAATCAAATTACTAAAAAAATGTCTTTTTTTGATCGCCAAATCTTGCGCTCTTCCATCATCGCCTCCTTTACCAAGCTCAATCCAAAGCAACAAATTAAAAATCCGGTGATGTTTACTGTCTATGTGGGCAGTTGTTTTACAACGGTTTTGTTTGTTTTTGCCTTGTTTCATGTTACGCAAAGTTCGGCCAGTTTTGTTTTAGCCATTACGATTTGGCTGTGGTTTACCGTCCTGTTTGCCAATTTTGCTGAAGCTATGGCTGAAGGGCGGGGAAAGGCGCAAGCAGATACGCTACGCAAAGCGCGGCGAGATACCCAAGCTAAATGTTTGGCTGAGCCTTCACGTACGGCTGATTTCAAGCTGATCCCCTCTTGTAATTTGCGTGCAGGAGATCATGTGTTAGTGGAAGCGGGCGATTTTATTCCCAGTGATGGGGTCGTCGTGCAAGGGATTGCCTCAGTGAACGAGAGTGCGATCACTGGTGAGAGTGCGCCTGTTATTCGAGAAGGCGGTGGGGATCGTGATGCAGTGACGGGGGGCACGCAAATTTTATCCGATTGGCTGATTATTCGGGTGACTTCTAATCCAGGAGAAAGCTTTTTAGATCATATGATCAGCTTGGTGGAAGGCGCCAAACGACAAAAAACGCCCAATGAAATTGCTTTAAGTATTTTGCTCATGACTTTGACCATTATTTTCTTGTTGGTTTGTGTGACTTTGCTGCCTTTTTCGATGTACAGTGTAGCCTCTGCAGGCAGTGGTAAGGTCATTGGTCTGGTCGTTTTAACTGCGTTATTTGTCTGTTTGGCTCCTACAACGATTGGGGGATTACTCTCCGCCATTGGGATTGCGGGGATGGATCGGATGATTCGTGCTAATGTCATTGCAACCTCAGGGCGTGCCGTTGAAGCTGCGGGTGATGTCGATGTATTATTGCTGGATAAAACCGGGACGATCACTTTGGGCAATCGCCAAGCTACAGAGTTTATTCCAGCAGCAGGGGTCAGTATTGAGCAATTAGCCGATGCAGCGCAACTTTCTTCCTTAGCTGATGAAACGCCAGAAGGGCGGAGCATTGTTGTGCTTGCCAAAGAAAAGTACGGTTTGCGGGGGCGTGATATTCATGAGTTGCATGCCAGTTTTGTGGCTTTTACGGCACAAACTCGCATGAGTGGGATTAATATGCCTGAGCGGGAAATTCGCAAAGGGGCTGCGGAGGCGATTCAGGAATATGTCGAAGGCTTAGGGGGGGCGTTTCCGCCTGAAGTGCGTCAATTGGTTGAAGGCATTGCAGAGCAAGGAGGCACGCCTTTGGTCGTGGCCGAAGGGCGTACGGTTTTAGGGGTGGTGCGTCTCAAAGATATTGTGAAAGGGGGTATTCGCGAACGCTTTGCGGCCCTGCGTAATATGGGTATTAAAACCATCATGATTACGGGGGACAATCCCCTCACTGCCGCAGCGATTGCCGCTGAGGCAGGAGTAGATGATTTTTTAGCAAATGCGACGCCTGAGGATAAGTTAAAGTACATTCGCACGTTGCAAGCCGAAGGACGCTTGGTGGCGATGACAGGTGATGGCACTAATGATGCTCCAGCCCTCGCACAAGCAGATGTGGCTTTGGCAATGAATACTGGGACGCAGGCAGCAAAAGAAGCAGGGAATATGGTTGACTTAGATTCCAACCCCACCAAATTAATTGAGATTGTGGAAATTGGCAAGCAATTGCTGATGACCAGAGGGGCGCTGACGACGTTTAGTATTGCCAATGATTTGGCAAAATATTTTGCGATTATCCCTGCCGCTTTTGCAGGCACTTATCCTGTCTTGAATAAGCTGAATGTTATGCATTTAAGCTCGCCAAGCAGTGCGATTCTGTCTGCCGTAATTTTCAATGCTTTGATCATCGTGTTTTTGATTCCTTTGGCTTTAAAAGGCGTCAAATACCGGCATGTGTCGGCGGTGAAACTTTTAAAAAGCAATGCTTTGATTTATGGGGTGAGTGGGCTTTTTGTGCCTTTTGTAGGCATTAAACTAATTGATCTGCTTTTGCATGGATTAGGATTGGCTTGACAGATGATTCAAAAAAAGATCTGCCAAATTTTGGCCGCAGCCCTCTGAAATCTCACGCAGACAGCCAGGGCTTGTTAAATTAATCTCAGTCATATAATCGCCAATTACATCAATTCCTGCAAAGAGAATGCCTTTTTCTTTAAGAAAGGGGCCAATCTGCTCGCAAATCCAACGATCTTGATGAGTGAGCTCTTGGGTTTGGAAGAGGCCCCCAGAGGCTAAATTACCGCGACTTTCGCCTTGACGAGGAATGCGGGCAACAGAGAGGGGGGCGGGTTCGCCATTGAGAAGAATGATGCGTTTGTCTCCCTGGCGAACTTCAGGTAGATAGCGTTGGGCCATAATGTGACGCCTACCATGCTGTGTGAGATTTTCCACCATGACACTAAAGTTGGTGTCTCCAGGTTTCACATAAAAAATATTGCGTCCTCCCAATCCATCCAGGGGTTTTAAAATGATTTCCCCCTGCTCCTGCCAAAACTGGTATAGATCAGCACGCTGCGCTGAAACCAGAGTCGGAGCAATACAGTGTGGGAAGTTAAAAATCACTAATTTTTCATTAAAATTGCGGATTGCGCTGGGGGAGTTCACCACCTTGACGCCCTGCTTTTCAGCATGTTCCATCAAATAAGTAAGAAATACATAATCGATGTCGAAAGGCGGATCTTTGCGAATCACAATTGCATCAAATTGGTTGAGGCTGAGTGTTTGCTTTTCAGATAAACGGTACCACTCTTGCTTTTTTTTAATGTCACAAAACAGGATTTCACGGACATGTGCTCGCGCTTCGCCTGCTTGCAGCATTAAGTCCTGAGGCTCAAACATAAACACCCGCATTTTGCGTTGCAGAGCGGCTTCAATGATCATGAGGCTACTGTCTCGATAGGGAACGAGTTTTGCGAAAGGATCCATTAATAAAGCTAAGGTTTTCATCTTGCCTCCTAGATAAATTGACCGCAACAAAAGCCTGAAGACCAGGCCCATTGAAAATTAAATCCACCCAAATGACCTGTCACATCCAAAACTTCGCCAATAAAATAAAGCCCGGGGACCTTTTTGCTCTCAAAGGTTTTGGAGGAAATTTCGGCAGTATCCACACCCCCTAAGGTAACCTCCGCAGTCCGATAGCCTTCCGTTCCATTTGGTTTTAAGGGGAAGGCAGACAAGGTTTTGGCAATTTCAGCCACGTCTTTTTCATTATAGTGGTGCAGCGATCGATTTGGCAAATAGTGCTCACAGAGTACTTGCGCTAGGCGACTTGGGAGTTGCTCCGCTAGAAGCGTTTTGAGTTCCATTTTTGGGCGCGATTTTTTGGCCTGTTGCAACCAGGTGAAAGTATCCAAATCAGGCAAGAGATTTAAATCAAGCGTATCACCTGCTTGCCAGTAAGAAGAAATTTGCAAAATTGCGGGGCCGCTCAAGCCACGATGGGTTAATAATAAAGCTTCCTGAAAAGTCTGGCCTCGACACGTGACTTTAACAGGCAGTGCAACCCCTGCGAGCGCTGCAAAACGCTCTAAATCTTGTTTGTGCAAAGTTAAAGGCACCAGGCCTGCACGAACCGGTAAAACACGCAGGCCAAATTGTTCGGCAATTCGATATCCAAAAGGGCTTGCCCCCATGGTGGGAAAAGAAAGGCCGCCTGTTGCAATCACAAGAGATTGGCAGGCAAACAAGCCTTGAGAAGTCTGTAGTTTAAAGCCTTTTCCATCAGGAAGGGCATCGACTTTTTGGATCAGCGTGTGTAATTGGATAGCCGCTCCAGCCTTTGTACATTCTGCTTCGAGTAGAGAGACGATTGCCTTAGCCGAATCATCACAAAAAAGCTGGCCTAATGTTTTTTCATGATAGGCAATGCGATGCTTTTTAATCCATGCTTCAAAATCAGTCTGAGTGTAGCGGCGCAATGCGGAAATGCAAAAGTGAGGATTAGCGGAGAGATAGTGCTGGGGACTGGCTTCACGATTGGTAAAATTGCAGCGCCCTCCGCCAGAGAGGAGAATTTTTTTACCTATCTTGTTAGCGTGATCCAAAACCAAAACGCTGCGGCCACGTGCTGCTGCGTGAAGGGCACAAAATAAGCCAGCTGCGCCCGCGCCGATGATGATGACGTCTTGCTGTTGCAATTATTTTTCTTCGTCAAGGCGAAAGGGGCCTGTGCTGGATAAAAAGTTTTTCATGCTTACTTTTGCCTCTTTACGCAGTGGACGAATGCGAATGCAACCGTTAAAAAATAAAGAATGCTTCGGAAAAACAACAGACTTATCTGATGTAATATTTTCGGTGAGTTCTTTAAAGCGAGGGTCTTCTTCTGCAATACTTTCGATGTCAGTGTGCAAGCCCTCTCCGCCCTGAGGATGAAAAAAATCAAATTCTACTTCTTGGAGTGTTTTATACAGCAGAGAATGTTCGAGAGGGATGGGGAATTTATTTTCTAAGACTTGCTCACTAAAGGACTGAATAAGATTTTTAATGGAGATGAGTTCGTCAATGGTGCGGTTCGCATTAGTTTTCTGCGGAATATGGCAGAGGAAGGTATGCTTTTGCAGTGAATAATAGATTGGATCCTGCTGATTGTAGTAGTTTAACTCCATAAAAATAGGTAGGTAATAACGAATGCGGTAAATATTCAAAAAAACATCCATCAGCTCTTGAATAGGGGCTTGTTCTGAGGTGGAAGCGGGCGCATACCCGGGTGTTACCGCCATGGCCAGCTTAATGAGATGTTTTACTGTTTCTACAATAAAGGGCGCATTTTTAACGCTGTTGCTCAGGTTGTCCGAGAAGATCGACCAGACGAGATCGTACACCAATTGATTAGAGAAGAAATCATTCTGAGCACGTTCTTCTTGGAAAAGCGCACTCATTAACGCAGGGTTGGCTTGCATGAGTGCCACCGCTTCGTCAGAAAAAACGATCACCTCCGTGTGCCAATCACTTTTAAACTCCGGGGCATTGGCTAAAGATTGAAATAAATGCCACTGGTCAAAAAAAGTTTTGGGGCAGAGCACTTCAGCTGGGATAGTAAAGGCACGGCTTAAACGTTCGTTATATTGCTCATGTGAGATTTTTGGCAAAATTAACAAGGAGCGAGAGCCCGCTGTATAAGTGCAGGCGCGATCGACCTGATGGGAGTTGGGAATTTTGGGGAAGAGCGTTTTTAAATTGAGAAAAGTGCCTGGCTTTAATAAAGACAGAGGGACCAGATGACTGGGCAAATTAATATCAGCCTCAACCACTCCAGTGGTAATCAAGCAGAGGGGTGAGCGATGCTGCCAGAGGTCTTCTTGTAAAATCTCACTGCCGAACTGATAGCGTACGCGCTGAAAAGAAACATGTTGATTTTTAAAGGTGGACTCCAACTCCGTGAACAGGTGAGGCAGCAAGGTTTTAAGCTGGGCCTCAATCTCGTTCCACGTCAAACTATGTAAATTGCTTGGAGTCGTCACAGAATTAGTGCTGATTTAGATTGGATTGTCTTGGATTGTACCACTTCTTTTTGATAAAGGCAAAAGTAGCTGGTAATAAAGAAACAACAATAATCAATAATATAACTAGAGAAAAGTGGTTTTGGACCAAGGGGACCTGCCCGAAATAATAGCTGCTAATGCCTAATAAAGAGATCCAAAGGCTGGCACTCATGATACTAAAAAACAAATAAAGTGGGTAGCGCATTTTACTTAAACCGGCAAAGAAGGGCACAAAAGTACGGAGCAAGGGCAAAAAACGAGCCATTACAATAGCCAAGGGGCCATATTTGGCGTAGAAAAATTCAGTTTTTTCCAAGTATTCCCATTTGAAGACTCGGGGGTAGCGCACAAAAAGTTTGCGACCGAAGCAGCGTCCAATCATATAATTACAATTATCTCCAAGGACTGCAGCAGCAATCATTAAAGCCAATAAAACCCAGAGTGGGCGATGGCTATTGGCAAAGGCCAGCCCCGCCGCAAAAATCAGCGAATCCCCTGGTAAAAATGGAGTCACCACCAAGCCTGTTTCGCAGAAAATAATCAGCATCAAGATCAAATAGGCGGTGTGATGATATTGATCTAACAAAGCACCCACATACAAATTCAAATGTAACAGGATGTGAATTAGTTCGGCGAGAGTCATTCTTGTCTAGTGTTTATGAAGTTGTGCTCTATTCTCTTCTATTTGCAAAATTTTGTATACTGAAATTCATTCAAAATAACTGGATTGTTGCTGTGAAAATTTCAACTGTTGATTATCGTTCTGCCACTGCGCCTCAGGATTTTGCTTTGTCTTTGAAGGAGACGGGCTTTGGTATTTTAACAAACCATCCCATCTCCTGGGCTAAAATTGAAAAAGTCTATGCTGAATGGGATCATTTTTTTAAATCTGCAGCGAAATGGGACTATCCAATTAATGTAGAGACTCAGGATGGCTATGTGTCAACCGAGATTGCGGAGAAAGCGAAAGGGGCGAGTGTTAAGGATATTAAGGAGTTTTATAATCTTTATTTTCCTTGGGGGCGTTATCCAAAAGAAATCACTGAGCTAACCCGGACGCTCTTTGATGAGATGTTTGTTTTAGGTAGGACTTTAACCGATTGGTTGGAGGCGTTTATGCCCGATGCAGCACGGCAAAAGCTGAGTGAGCCTTTGAGTAAAATGCTCTCTATGGAAAAAACGCTCTTTCGGGTGATTCATTATCCTGGTTTGAAAGGCGGGGAAGAGGCAGGTGCCATCCGTGCGGCAGCGCATGAGGATATTAACTTGATTACGCTGCTGCCTGCAGCAACGGAGCCTGGTTTGCAAGTGGTGGGTGCCGATGGCCAGTGGATGGATGTCTCTCCCGACCCTAAAAGTTTAATCATTAATATCGGGGATATGTTGCAGGAGGCGACGGGGCATTTTTATAAATCAACCACGCATCGTGTGTTAAATCCTGCAGGGGCAGATATGAGTAAATCCCGGTATTCCATGCCACTTTTCCTCCATCCTCGGTCTGATGTGCGCCTGTCAGCGCGGTATACGGCAGAGAGTTATCTTCAAGAGCGCTTGCGTGAGGTCGGGTTGATCAAGTGATCAATGGCTGCGAGCGTGGCCTCAAGATCTTGTATTGAGGTCAGGTGGCTAAACGAAAAGCGAAAGCTGCGGTCCGCTTCTTGATGTTTTAGACCGATGGCCCGCAGAACATGCGAGGCCTGAGTGGTGCCTGAGGCGCAGGCTGAGCCTTGAGAAATCGCGATTTCGTTTTGGGTGCCTAATAAAAAAACCTCTCCATCGATATCCTCAAAACAAACATTGAGAATATGCGGAATGGCCCGTTGAGGATCTGTGTTGAAGCGTATGCCGGGTAGGGCGTGCAAGCGTTTGTAAAAAAGGTCACGCAGTGTTTTGACGTGTTGGGTATGTTGCCGCTGATTTTCTACACAAAACTGCACGGCTTTGGCAAAGGCAGAGATCAAGCCAGGGGCTTCTGTGCCGGGGCGCACTCCCCATTGTTGATTGCCCCCATAAAATAGTGGGGTCAGGTGGACCTTAGGCTGTGCGCGTACATAGAGCGCGCCAATGCCTTTGGGTCCATAAATTTTATGTCCTGAAAAGGACATCAAATCAACCGGCAAAGTCTGTAAGTTGATCGCGAGTTTGCCCAGTGCTTGTACGGCATCGACATGCATGAGGCTACCGTTGTCTTTAACCAGCTGCGCAATTTCGGCGACAGGCTGAATGAGGCCTAATTCGTTATTAACCATCATAATCGAAACCAGAGTGGTTTCGGGGCGAAGGCTTGCTTTGAGTTGGTTTAAATCAATGAGGCCCCTTTCGTCTACTGGCAGGTAGCTGACACTAAAGCCTTGCCTTTCAAGGGTGCGAAAGACATCCAAGACGGCATGATGTTCGGTTTGACAGGTGATGAGATGCTGGCCTTTGGGGGTGTAAAAATGTGCGGCCCCCTGAATGGCTAAGTTATTGGCCTCAGTTGCACCTGAAGTCCAAATGATTTCTTCTGGAGCGGCACCAATTAATGTCGCAAAGTGTTCGCTACTTTCACCGATAATCTGTTTGGCCGCAAGGCCGTAAGGATGGGTTGTAGAATGCGGATTGCCGAAGTGTGCTTTGGGGCCTAAACACTGGAAAAGCGCTTCCAGAGCAGGAAGACACATGGGGGTCGTTGCTGCATAATCTAGGTAGATGGGCTGGCGCATCGCAGCTTAAATAGCGCGGCGTTCGTCAAATACAAAACAATCGCCTTCATAAAACGCATGGCCGCAGTCTTTGAAGTAGTCTAAAATGCCCCCTTCCAGCTGGTAGACTTCCTTGAAGCCGGCAAGGGTAGCAAGCGGTGCTGCTTTTTCACAGCGAATCCCTCCAGTACAATAGAGGACGACCGGTTTTGCTTTGATGCTGTCAGGGAGGGCGGCAATTTTTTCAGGAAATTCCTTGAACTCATGCAAGCCGAGATCCAGCGCGTTTTCAAATTGGCCTGTTTCGAGTTCATAGCCATTGCGCGTATCAATGATGACAAACTCTTTGCCTGTTTCGTACCAGCGCTTTAACTCAAGCGGAGTCAAAGCCGGTGCGGTGTGGACGAGTGGATCAACGTTACCTGGCACTAAAGCAGATTTAATTTTATTGAGCATGCGTTTGAAAGGAAAGGTTTCAGAGAAGCTAAACTTAAAACGTAAGCCTGCAAATTCAGGGAACTGACAGAGCCAGTCTATCCAGCTGGCAATATCATCTTCTCGGCCCGCTAGCATAACGTTGATGCCTTCTTTGCTCCAAACCACCGTGCCTTTTAGGGAGAGTGCTGTGCATTGTTCATGGCATGCAGCCTTCCAGTTCGACAAATCAGTGAGGTGTACAAAACGATAGCCCGAAATATTGGTAATCATCTCGATGGATCAATAGGTTAAAGTGCGCTTATTCTACGCTGAAACGACTGGATTCGCAACTGGGCTTGCCATAAATTGGATCGTCGCTTGCTTTAGGGAATCGAAGGGCTGTTCGATATTCCCCATGTGCCGGAATGGGAGCTGGGTGTTTTGGTATAACAGGCGTATAAGGGGGACAGCTTGCGGTCGGCATTACTGGAGATAGCAGCGCATGAGATGCGGATAAGAAAGGCCACACCTCGGCAGGGCGTCCTGGATTTGTATCTGCTGCGGTGACTTTACGGTTGGCTCTTTTCATGATGGATTCTCCTGTGTTGAAATAAAATTTTTCATAGTATTTTTGCCAGTCGGGATAGTACTTTTTCTCTGCCTAAAAGTGCTGCTGTGGCATCAATGCTGGGCGATTGAGTTCCTCCAGTCAACGCTACGCGTAGAGGCATAGCCACTTTGCCCATGCCAAGGCCAAGCTCTGTGGCCACTGCTTGCATCACTGCATGGATATTGTCTTTATCAAAAACGGGCATGGTTTTAAAAGTATTCGCCAGCAATTTCAAGGCAGGGTGGGTTTCAGCGGTGAGGTGCTTTGCGATGGCTGCAACATCCCGAGGGTAATCTTCGCTGTAAAAATAGTGGCTTGCTTCAACCAGCTCTTTGAGTGTTTGAGTGCGTTCAGCCATCAATAAAACAAGTTGTGGCAAGGCAGGCCCAGTGCTGGGGTCAAGGCCAGCTAATTGAAATTGAAAGCGCAGACTGGGTTCAATTTTTGCAAAAGGCAAGGTTTTGAGATAATGCTGATTGAGCCAATTGAGTTTGCTTAAGTTGAAGGCAGCGGCAGAGGCACTGACTTTTTCTAAACGAAAGGTGTTTGTCATCTCTTCGCGGCTAAAAATTTCTTGGTCTCCATGCGCAAAACCCAAGCGGAATAAATAATTGAGCAAAGCCTCAGGTAGATAACCCTCTTCATAATATTGCATGACACTCACTGCGCCATGGCGCTTTGATAGTTTTTTGCCATCTTCGCCTAGAATCATGGGGAGATGGGCATATTGAGGCAAAGTCGCGCCTAAGGCTTTCAAAATATTGATTTGACGGGGCGTGTTGTTAACATGGTCATCCCCCCGAACGACATGGGTGATTTTCATGTCGTAATCATCCACAACCACGGTAAAGTTATAGGTCGGTGCGCCATCGCTTCTCACGATAATGAGGTCGTCCAGTTCTGTATTGGCAAAGCTAATTTCACCTTTGACGAGGTCGTTCCAGGTCACATGGCCGTCTTCAGGGTTTTTAAAGCGAATGACATGTGGTTTGGTGAGATCAATATCAGTGCGGTGGATGCAATGGCGGTCATAGCGGGGTTTCTCCCCTTTTTCCTGTTGGGTTGTGCGTAAGGCATCAAGGCGTTCTTTACTGCAATCACAATAATAAGCCTGGCCTTCATCAATGAGTCGTTTGGCGGTAGCCAGATATTGAGGGAAGCGTTTTGTCTGATAGAACGGGCCTTCGTCATAGTCTAAGCCGAGCCAAGTCATGCCCTCTAAAATCGCTTGAATGGCCTCAGGCGTTGAGCGCTCGAGGTCTGTGTCTTCAACTCTTAAAATAAATTGACCTTGTGCTTGACGAGCAACGAGGTAAGAATACAATGCGGTACGGGCGCCGCCAACATGTAAATAACCTGTAGGGCTGGGGGCAAAACGAGTGCGAATAGTCATGAAAAGATCTGTCCTCAAAATAGAAGGGTGTATTATAGCCTAAATGTGCTTGGTTTTCATAGTTTTGGGTGAAGGCTTGAAATAGACTCATGTTGACTCCAAAGCACGATGCCAACTTGTCATTTGGCACACTGTACTTTCTGCAATGCAGCGCACTGTGGTTTCAAAAAGCGGGGTGATAGGAAGAGGGTGGGTCTGAGTTTGCATAAAAAACCAGCCTTGCCAGAAATAAATTGTGACACCTTTATCGATCACGATGCTGCGTAGATTGATTTGATTTTGATGGGTTGATCTTGGCGGAGGGACGCTGGGAGTGGGTTTGGGGTTTTGCATATGCAGATTTAGGGCTTGGATTTGTGCGAAGGCTTCTTGCTGTAATGCTGGAAGAGCCTGCTGTACAGTGGCGTTGAGTTCCAACTCAGCGTGCAGGGCTTGGTATTGTCTTAAGGTCTGTAAGAAGCCCATCAGCAGCATACTGATGAGGATCATCGCAATCATGCAAAAAAGCACGATGTATCCCGCTTCATTCCGGCTTGAAGTGCAGAGTGAAAGGGGGGATTTTAATTTGCAGGCCTTCGGAAACTGAGGTGGAAAGCTGAAAGTCAGGTAAGTGGGCAAATAAGAGATCATGAGAGCCTTGGTTGATTTGAAGTGTGAGTTGCTGTTTGCTATTAAAGGCATAGGTGCGGAGGGTGACAATGCTGATGCTGACAGGAAAATGCAGGCTCTGCAATTGGCTTGAATCAAAGCGACTGACTGGGAGGGTGCGCGTTTCTGTACAATCATCAAGACGAATGACATCACTGCTTTTCCATGCTGTCGGCAGACGAAATGAAGGCAAGTTTTGGGGTTGATTCACATAAATGGTCTCGCTCAGTGTGGTGATGAATAGGCTATGCTCCTTTATCGTATAAGGGGCCAGGCCTGTTGGCGTACATTCATTGATACGGCTATTTTGCAGTTGATGCTGGAGTAGGAGCAAGGCAAGTAAGCTAGAGTCTTCATTTTGGATCAGCACCTTAAATTGCAAAGCCTGACGCGTGAGCAAGCTGATATTTTGCCCTAATAAGAGCACAATGAAACCAGCGAGCGTGGCTGCGACTAAAATTTCAACGAGATTCAAAGAGTAGGCTGCCTGGATAACTGGAATCATAATGAAAATGCCCCGAGACCGTTACAGCTTCTTGATCCCCCTCAATGCGGTAACTAAATTGATCCCCTAGATTGAGTTGGTTGTAGCAGAGAATATTGGGGCCGATAAAAGGGGCTTCGCTGACTTCGTAAATATCAATGGGGTCTGCGTCGTGAGCCGCAATGGTCCAGGCATGGCTTTGCTGGTTGGGGTAGGCATAAAATCGCGTGTTGTTAGCCAGCTGGCAATAGAGGTAAAGCGGCATCTCGGTGAGGTTGTTGACCGCAATGCTGGCATTGCTCATGGCCCCAAGCGAGCCTCCCCAGAATATCCCTAGAAAGCTAAGGCTCCAAAGTATTTTGTGTTGCATGATTCCCCCTATTGTTTGTTTAAAATAAGTCCAATAGAGCGAATATTAAACTGTTTATTTTATAGTGTCAATATCAAAACTCAACTTCAAAGGGATAAGGGGAAAGGGCCTCCAGAAAATCATCGCTGATCTGGACAGACCAGGTGGCATCAGCTTGGCAATCAATAATCGCATCTTCACGCTCATAGCAAAAATGCAAAGGACAGGCTCCCCGATTTTGACGTAATATTTCCGAGAGTTGCATTAATTTCGATTCGCTTAGATTTTTTTCTGCTAAAGTGATTTTGAGGCGTTTGGCTTTGCTGCTTTTATAGGCGTTTAAGTCATGGATGCGTTTGGCTACACCGCGAAATCCACCAGAAAAATCATCAGGTTGAATTTCAGCTTCAACCACAATTTTGGCCTCGGGTTTGAGGAGGGCATGGTATTCGTCCATGACCTCACTAAAACAGGTCACATCCAGTTTGCCGCTAAAATCTTCTAATTCAATCACAAGGAGAAAAGTGCCGCGTTTGGTTTTGATTTTCCGAGAGTTCACAACTAAGCCTGCAAGCGAAATACATTCCCCACGTCCAGTGGGCGAGACATGGGATAAAGGCTGAATTTTTAAGGCTTTAAAGAGCGTCCGATATTCATCCAATGGATGTCCAGATAGGCACCATCCTAGCACTTGTTTTTCCTGCATGACGCGGTCATAAATCGAGGCTTCTTCCACTTTTTTCCAATGCAAAGCCGGGCCATCACTTGTTTCATGAGGGGTATCTGGAGCAAACAAGCCAAATAAATCCGACTGCCCTGCATCAACAGCTTTTTCATGTTGTTCTGCCTCTTGCATGGCGACTTCAAGAGAGGCAAGCAAAGTGCTGCGATTAGGGCCAAGGGAGTCCATCGCGCCGCTGTAGATGAGTGCTTCCAGAACGCGTTTGTTCACTTTGCGTAAATCTAGGCGCTTGCAGAAGTCAAATAAGTCTTTAAAAGGCCCTTTTTGGCGTTCGGCAATAATCAGCTCGATCGCGATTTGACCGACACCTTTAATTGCACCCAAGCCATAACACAATGTGTGTTGGTCCAAAACACTAAACTGATATTGGCTTTCTTGAATATGCGGTGGGCGTAAATGGAGGTGCATTGCTTTGCATTCATCTACAAAGCCGACGACTTTATCGGTATTGTCCATATCGGAGGAGAGCACGGCTGCCATAAATTCTGCAGGGTAATGCGCCTTCAAATAAGCCGTTTGATAGGCAACCAAAGCATAGGCGGCAGAATGGGATTTGTTGAATCCATAGCCTGCAAATTTTTCCATGAGATCAAAAATGGGTCCGGAGGTTTCTGCGCTAATCCCATTTTTTGCGGCGCCATCAATAAAGACACTCCGTTGTTTGGCCATTTCCTCTGGCTTTTTCTTACCCATGGCGCGACGCAATACATCAGCACCTCCCAAAGTATACCCTGCCAAAACTTGGGGGATCAGCATGACTTGTTCTTGGTATAAAATCACGCCATAGGTGGATTTTAGGATGGCAGCTGTATCAGGGTGGGGGTACTCAATTTTGGCGCGCCCATGTTTGCGATTGATAAAATCATCCACCATGCCAGATTGTAAAGGCCCTGGACGAAAGAGTGCGACCAAAGCAATAATATCTTCAAAGCAATCTGGGGCTAGGCGCTTGATGAGGTCCTTCATGCCGCGTGACTCGAGTTGGAAGACAGCGGTCGTATCCCCTTTTTTGAGCAGTTCAAAAGTCAATGGGTCATCCAAAGGGATTAAGTTGATTTCTAACTGGTGTTCTTGATGACGTTGATTGATATTGTCAACGGCAGCTTGAATAATCGTTAAATTGCGTAGACCTAAAAAGTCAAACTTCACCAAGCCCGCAGCCTCTACATCTTCTTTGTCATATTGGGCTACAAGCTGTTCACTGCCTTCTTCACAGTAAATGGCGGTGAAATCTGTGAGATGAGAGGGTGCAATCACGACACCTCCCGCATGTTTGCCCACATTGCGCACCGTGCCTTCTAGCTTTAAGCCCAAATCAATTAAGGCTTTGACCTCCTCTTCTTCTTGATAGCGTGTTTTAAGTTGAGGTTCTTTTTCCAGCGCATCGGGGAGGGTCATGCCCAAATCCATGGGAATGAGCTTGGCAATGCCATCGACGAAGCCATAAGGGAGGCCAAGGACTCGGCCCACATCACGGACCACAGCTTTGGCAGCCATCGTGCCAAAAGTAATGATTTGAGAAACGGCATAGCGGCCGTATTTTTCGGCGACATAATCGATGACACGGTCACGACCTTCCATGCAAAAATCGATATCAAAGTCAGGCATCGAGACCCGTTCCGGATTTAAAAAGCGTTCGAATAAAAGATCATAAGGAAGAGGGTCAATGTCAGTGATTTTAAGGGCGTAGGCCACCAATGATCCTGCGCCAGAGCCGCGCCCTGGGCCAACGGGCACGCCATTATTTTTAGACCACTGAATAAAGTCCGCCACAATCAAAAAGTAGCCTGTAAAGCCCATCTTGATGATCATTTCGATTTCAAGATTGAGTCGTTCTTGATAACGGCTTTGGTCCACTTGCAGCACTTGGAAGCGCTCCTCAAGTCCTTTGTGCGCGACCTGTCTGAAATAATCGGCCTCGGTCATTCCGTCCGGGATAGGGAACTTGGGTAAAAACGCTTTGCCCAAGGTGAATTCAACCGAGCAACGTTTGGCAATTTCGACTGAATTGGCAAGGGCGGCAGGGCAGTCTGCAAATTTTGCTTCCATTTCTTCAGGAGAGCGCAAATATTGTTGAGATGTAAAGCGCTGCGGGCGGTTTGGATCCTCCAAGGTAAAGCCATCGTGAATCGCCACCCGGACTTCATGCACACTAAAATCATCAGGCTGTAAAAAATAACTAGGATGGGTGGCTACCACCGGGAGTTGCAAGCTTTCAGCTAATTTTAAAGCCTTGGTAATATAGGATTCTTCCTCAGCTTGGCCGATGCGAGAGACTTCCAGGTAAAAGCGCTGCTCGCCAAAGAGCGATTGCCAGAAGGCCAGCGCATTTTCCACTTCAGTCGGATTGTCGCTTAATAGAAGCGAGCCGATCTCTCCAGATACGCCACCTGAGAGTGCAATGAGCCCTGCGGTGGACTCGAGGGTCAGCCATGTACGTTCGATCAAGGGAAGGTCGTTTTCCCTTGTGCCTTCTAAGTACGCCCGTGAAACAAGTTTGGTTAAATTTTTAAAGCCCAGCTCGTTTTGGCACAGGAGAGTGAAGGGGTAGCGTGCCTTGCCTTCAGCCAAACATAAGTCTGTACCCAAAATGGGTTTAATTTTTTTGCTGCGCGCTTCCTTGTAAAATTTAATGGCAGCAAAAATATTGCAACTGTCTGTCAGGGCGAGACTGGAATAGCCCAAGTCCTGCGCACGTGAGACCAAGGCAGAAATACTGCCCAAGCCCTGAACTACTGAATATTCAGAATGGATGCGTAGAGGGACGTAAGCTGGGCTCATGAGACAGGGCGTCTAATCAGAAACAAAGTGCCTAGTATACCCATTGTGCGCCTGCTGAGGCAATTACAAGATCCACTCTCCAAACTGTTGAATTTGTTTGTACATCATGTCAGGTGCCAAATCAAGCTCTCCTGGCCAGGTGACGACTCCATGGGCTAAAAAAACTTGGCTAAATACCATAGGATCTTGCAGTTTGGAGAAAACCCCTGCCTGTGGGCTCTTGATTTTTTGTGCTAGATTGACGTAACCATGCAGTCCATCGATAAAAGTCACTTCTAACCGAAAATGATCATGGGCAGTTACCTGAGCGACACGCCACGGAGTCATAATTTTTATTCCAGGGGCGAGATTTTGCGCGGCAGTTGATTTTGTGTGCATAATTTCCAATCCTCAATCAGTTCATCGTGATGGCATGCAGCCCATTCCAACACTAGGGCCAAGGCTCGACGTGGCATTGAGCCTTGTATTACTCTTAAAGTATCAATGTCGACTAGCACCTCGTATTCTCCATAAAGAGCGTGAAAATGCGGAGGAACATGATCATCCCAAAACATCTGGATTAATATCCCGTAGAACATGCTAATCGTTGGCATAGAGAACCTTGTTGATTGATCATTTTTATTCAGTTTAAATTAAAAACAATTAATCGTCAATTTATTCTTTTCTGCTAAGATCGCTGTCACATCCTCTCGACGCTTTGATTGATCTCAGTATGTGCCTTTGCAACGCCTTCAAAGCCATCCACTTTAACCCATTTTCCAGGTTCTAGATCTTTGTAATGTTCAAAGAAGTGCTTGATTTGATTTTTGAGTAATTCTGGGACATCGCCGATATCCTGGATGTGAGTGTAGATTTTGGTGAGTTTGTCATGGGGAACAGCGATAATTTTGGTGTCAACACCTGATTCATCAGTCATTTTGAGCATGCCCACAGGACGACAACGAATAACGGCGCCATGGCGCAAGGGGACAGGCGTGATAACGAGTACATCCATGGGGTCACCATCTTCAGATAGGGTATTGGGAATAAAACCATAATTGCAGGGGTATTGCATGCAAGTGGCCATAAAGCGGTCGACGACTAACAGGTTATTTTCCTTGTCGAATTCATATTTGACCGGTTCGCTAAAGGCGGGAATTTCGATAATGACATTGATATCATGAGGCAATGCTTTGCCGGCGCTTAGTTTCATTTATTTTCCTTACGATTGTTAAATAACATGGCTCATTTCAGCAACAGACTGCGAGCTTAAATCGCCCATCACATTTTCGCCGAGTTGGAGGCTAATGCGTGAGACTGAAAACAGGCCGCGAATTTTCTCGTAGCCGCTTTCTAAAACAAAAATATAGTTGACTTGGAGTTCATGAAGGAGTCGCACAATGTGCCCCACTCTGGCATTGGAGAGCTCATCAAAGTGGAGGGCATGCAACTGGTGAATCGGTGTCATAATCATTTTGACCGTGACTTCACTTTGCTTCACATCATGATATTGCGCCGCGGTGGTGGCTTTGGTGCTTTGAATATCACGTGCAGAAATGTGTCCAATAATCACATCATCATGATCTACAACAAAGAGAGACTTCACTTTAGAGAGTTTCATCTGTTGTAAAGCAGCAGGAATCAGGGTTGTTTCGACAGTGGAATACGGCGTTTTTAAACGAAAATCCGTCATGACCGTAATTGCTGGATCCTCGAGTTTAACAGGGGCGTACTCGTCAATTGTCTCCACAAAATACACATGCTTAGGAAGCAGTTGGGTTTGCAAGCGCGCGAAATGTCCGTTGTCCATATTTTAAACCTGAAATCATAAAAGAGTCACTGCCTATTCTATGAGATGGGTGGGGGGTGATGCAAGAGGAAGCGATTGTGCTATAATCAGCCCAATTCTCATGATGATCTTAATTTATGCTCAAGGAATCCATTAAAAACCGCTTGCAGAAATGTGCGGAACGCTATGAAGAAATCGCAGTTTTGCTGGCCACTCCCGAGGTGATGAACGACAGCAAGCGTTTTCAGGAGTTGTCAAAAGAATATGCGGAGCTCAGTGAGTTAGTTCAGGTTTACAATGAGTACGCAGAGAACGAAGCGCGCCTTGAAGGGGCCGAATCTTTGTTGCAAGATCCTGAAATGAAGGAAATGGCTGAAGAAGAATTGTTGAGCGCTAAGGCAGAGCGGGAACGCCTCACCACAGCACTCTATGTTTTGCTGCTCCCCAAAGATCCCAATGACAAAGCGAGTGTCTTTTTAGAAATTCGCGCTGCAGCTGGCGGGGACGAATCCGCTATTTTTGCAGGCGATTTATTTCGCATGTACTCAAAATACGCTGAAAAGCAAGGTTGGCTGGTTGAGATCATGAATATGAATCCCGGTGAACATGGCGGTTATAAAGAGATCATCGCTAGGATTGAAGGAGTGGGCGTATTTGGCAAACTCAAGTTTGAATCTGGCGCTCATCGTGTTCAACGTGTGCCGGAGACGGAAGCACAAGGGCGAGTCCATACGTCAACTTGTACGGTTGCCATCATGGCGGAATCTGAAGAAGTCGGTGATATTGAGATTAATCCGGCGGATTTAAAAATTGATACCTATCGCTCCTCGGGTGCGGGGGGGCAGCACGTAAACAAGACAGATTCAGCCATTCGGATTACGCATATTCCCTCAGGCGTTGTCGTTGAATGTCAGGAAGAGCGTTCGCAGCATAAAAATCGGGCCAAAGCCATGAATTTGCTCAAAGCAAGGCTCAAAAATGCAGAAGAAGAAAAACAACGACAATCTGAAGCGGCAACGCGTAAAAGCTTGGTGGGGACTGGTGATCGCTCGGAGCGCATTCGGACGTATAATTTCCCACAGGGGCGTTTGACGGATCATCGCATTAATTTGACTTTATACCAATTAGATCATGTCATGGAAGGTGATTTGAATCCGGTAATTGAACCGCTTTTACAGGAGCAGCAGGTCAACTTGCTTGCGGAAATTAATGATTGATTTTGATCTCCAAACTTTGCTTTGTCATGTGCTGCAAAGGCCGCGCAGCTTTGTCTTGACTCATCCTGATTACCTCTTAACAGATCAGCAGCAATCTGCTTTTGAAGCTTTAAAGATGCGTTATCAGCAAGGAGAGCCTCTGGCTTATTTGATTGGTTCAAAAGGTTTTTGGAAGCATGATTTTAAAGTGACCTCTGCAGTATTGATTCCCCGTCCTGAGACGGAGTTATTGCTAGAGCTTGCCTTGGCAGAAGCACCTCAAGGAGCCACCGTGATAGAATTGGGAGTGGGTTCGGGTTGTCTTTGCATTAGTTTTGCGCTGGAGCGCCCTGACTGTCAGGTGTGGGGGATTGACATCAGTGTTGATGCTTTGGCGATTGCACAAGAAAATGCCAAGCGGCTTCAAGTGCAGAATATCAAATGGGTGCAGAGTCACTGGTTGGATTCTTTCCCTAAGCAGCAAGTGGATGTCATTCTCAGTAATCCGCCTTATATTGCTGCAGGGGATGTGCATCTTCCAGCCTTGCATTTTGAACCTGAATTGGCTTTGGTAGGCGGTGAATCGGGCCTAGAGGCCATCGAGCACATTCTGTGTCAAGCCAGGGATTTTTTAAAGCCCAATGGAATGCTTGCCTTAGAGCATGGTTTTGATCAGCAGGTGGTGGTGCAGGGGTTGTTTAAACGGTATGCTTATCGGGATATCGAGACCAAATTAGATTTGCAAGGGCATCCACGAGTGAGTTTTGGGAGGTTATAAGTGCAGCATGGATTTTCTCTTTTTGAGACCCTCATTGCATTGGCGATTACAGCGAGTTTAGTGCTGTGCATGAGTCTAGCACTTGAGAAAATCCATCATCAAGCAGGGTTGATTCATCAAGCGAATCAAATGCTTTTTTCTTGAGATAGGCTTTATTGAGGAGCGACGGAGGGCAGGGGCTCAGTGGAAGTGGCCTTCGCACCGTGCCAGTCCAGGAGGGCGTCAGCAGGCGCTGAGGGGTATAAGTTTTCCAGGAGCTCTTCAGGGGAGCAATCCGCAGTGCATGATCCAGTGGCTGCCAGTGCTTCCAGGCTTTGTCTCAAGCCGGGAATTTTAGCAATAGCATCGGTGCGTGGATGAGTTGCTACGCCAGGCCCATTATCCATCAGCACATCTATCGAGGTGAGGATGGAGTCATAGCATGTTGGGTCTTGCATTCTTTTCTGGATTAATGTTGGCAAAAAGCGAGGGTGAAAAACGATCGCATCTTTGATTACGTCTGGGCCGCTTTTGCACTCTCCTGGGGCGAGTGCTTCTAAAAGGGAGGTGACTCTGCCTGGAGCATCATCCAATGTGGTTGTCATTTGGTCAAGAAGCCCTGGTGCTAAGGTAAAGAACACAATTCTGCGCTGAATTGCTTGCGCACTTGTATCATCAAAAGAATCAAGTAATTGTGTGGCAATCATCAAAAAAAATTCTCTGATTTTGGCGTTTGGGTGAAAAAATAAACGTGATAAGGCGCTGGGCAAACGGGGCGTGGTTAAGATGCATGTTCTAGCCTTCTCAACATCAAAGCCTGTTTCCATTAGCTCTTTTTTTGTACAACCTTTCTCCGTGGTCAGGTGAAGCAGAATGTGAATAGCGAGGTCGTATTTGAGCGGATCTTGGCTTTGCAGGAAAATTCCCAATCCTTGCATGCAATCTGGGCTGTTCAAAATGTTGACTCGATTTTCTGATGTCAGTTCTTTGCCATCAGGACAAAATATTTGAAATATTGCCAATAGGTCTGCTTCACTGAGTTGAGCAGGCGGGGCGGTTGCAGTTGCAGCCGTATATTCAAGGGCAGGCTCTCGGCGGCGCTTTTTAAGCGGTGTGGGTGTCAAGGCTTTAGGAAGGGTAACCGCAGCATGGACTTTTTCATCGTCGTCATCATCATCAGGCTCCGTGGCTGTGTTTTTTGCTGGAGCATGTCTGGATTTTGCCAAAGCTTGACGCAGGACATTACGGTAATGTGTGATGAGGCTATCTTCTGGAGTGTCGCTGCGAACATCGGTGCAGATGGTTGTCATTAGTAATAAGGCTTCTTTTTTTTGAGAAGCCTGTTCGGGGAAGATTGCGCCATTAATCGAAGCGCTTAAATGAGCCCAGGCCCACCGTCTCTTTTCGAGGTTGCCCTGTCTCAGCTCAGCAAGGATTGATTCCTCTAAAGATGCGGGCGGGGAGGGGCTAATCATTTGGATTAAGAGTCTTGCCATTGCCATATTTTTTCACAATTAATATTTTTGTTTATTCTAACGCTTAAAATAAAAAAATAATAGTGCGGCAATTTGATCGCAAGTCCCATAGCACACACAGTGAGTCTTGCCGTGGGATAAGTATAGCAATGCCTCTGCAGCAGCTTTTTATAGCTGAGTTTCGTCGCCTAAATAGTTGGATTGTATTTTGGTTAAATCTTGTGATATAATGGGCTTTCACTTGGGGGCGACCTGAATTCGACGGGAGCACTGAACCTTGAAGTGCATGCCGAGACTAATGCATCTCTCGTAAATCCTGCATTAAGTTGCATAACTGGCAACAAAAAAGCAAGCCGCAAGGCTGCAAACGGCAAAATGACTTTGGTTGCGAAAGCAGCCTAGTCTGTCAGCAGAAACTGACTAACCGGCGTACGTTAGAATAGTGCTTGTTCCTTCTAGCTGCGCTCATACCCAACAAGCTCGCTTGAGTGACCGCCTGCTCATTCAAGTCAAAGGCGCAAGCCACCAAGGCTCGCTGAAATATCGCCTTGTAGCTGAGGCTCGTTTCAGTTAAATTCAATATCGGCCTACTAAGCATGTAGAACTGAAAGCGGATGGTTTTCGGACGCGGGTTTAATTCCCGCCGCCTCCACCAATTGATTGTTCATTGATGTTCGCCAATGTTTATTATCTCCTTATAAATCAACATATTTTCAGATTCCATTGTTCAGGAATATTCTTCAGGGGAAAATGCGCCTACATCCAATTTGAAATGGGGTATAATTCGGGGTATATTTTAGAGTGTGAAAAGGAGATGCCCCTATGCTGCTCAATAACCTGGTGATTCGCAAGCCAAACCTTGAAAAGACGCTTCGAATTCAAATCAGATGCTTGCAATTTGGGCCGCTATCTTGTGACTACACTATTTAACAAAAAGGAGAGGATTCCATGCAGCATTCTAATATCGCTCAGGTTTTTACTCTGGCGCTGCTTTTATCAGCGGCTGCTGGTCAAGCAACAACGACAGCCAAACCGCGTCGAGGGTTGGTTATTCCTCAAGGTCCAGAGGGCAGAATTACGGATGAGGAGCGTGAATGGTTACGTACACCTTATACGGCTGAAGAGTTTCAGGATCTGGGCATCACTGATCCCATTCAACAGCGTGCTTTAAATGCACTTTATGCCTTTTCCAATCAAGAGGCGCAGAAACTTGAAGACGCAATGGCCAAAACAGTGAAGGCTTTGGAAGAGGGAGGCGTTACAGTGAAATTTGGGTCCAAAACTGCTGCGCCTACTCCCTTTAAAGCAGCGGAAGATCGCGCTCGCCGTGAACAGAAGTTGGAACGAGCTGGCCAAAAAGCGCAACGTCAACGCAATGAGTTGTAAAATAAGTTGTAGCATGAAAAAAAGGGGCGCAAGGCCCATTTTTATTGGATCAGTAAAAAACTATTGCAGTTTTTTCTCTTTGTAGGCCACGTGTTTTTTGGCTAAGAGTATTGCAGGTAAATGCGGATGAGAATCATTTGCTAGTGATAGTCATTATTATAGAGGCGCTGTAACCCTTGATTTTATTGACTAAAATGCCTGTTTTTGCTAAATTTACCCCAATTTATTGGTGTTAAATTTTGGAGATCAGCATGAGTTTACCTTCTCTTTTTTCGGTTGATTTGGCTCGCCTGCAATTTGCGGCAGTGGCGAGTTATCACTTTATTTTTGTGCCCCTTACGTTGGGAATGACTTGGCTTTTATTTGCCATGGAGCTGGCTTACGTTAAAACGAATAATCCCATATATAAAGACATGACACGCTATTGGGGTAAATTATTTGGCATCAATTTTGCAGTAGGTGTGTTAAGTGGCTTAACGATGGAGTTCCAGTTTGGAACCAACTGGGCTTATTATTCTCAGTATGTGGGAGACATTTTTGGTACTCCGCTTGCCATTGAAGGGCTTGTTGCATTTATGCTGGAGTCTACATTTTTAGGGTTATTTTTCTTTGGCTGGGATAAGCTATCTAAAAAACAACATCTTTTTTCAACATTTTGTCTGGCGATTGGTTCTAGTTTCTCAGCTTTATTGATTTTAGTTGCAAATGGTTTTATGCAACATCCGGTAGGGGCTCATTTTGATTATAATACGATGCGAATGGAAACCACTAATCTGGGGCAGTTGTTTTTAAATCCTATGGCTCAAATTGGCTTTGCACATACTGTTTTGGCAGGCTATGTGACAGGAGCGATCTTTATCCTCGGGGTGAGTGCTTATTTCCTTTTGAAAGGTCGCGACACTGAGTTTGCAAAACGCTCTTTTGCTATTGCAGCAGGTTTTGGTTTGGTTGCTTCCGTAGTGGTGGCATTGCTTGGTGATGTCAATGGAGTTGCTGTTTTTAAGAATCAACCTGAAAAATTAGCTGCGATTGAAGCAGAATGGACAACACAAACTCCACCGGCTGCATTTAATTTAATTGCTTGGCCAGATCAGGCGAAGCAGAAAAATGATTTTGCTATTCAGATCCCCGATGTGCTTGGTTTGATTGTGACGCACTCCAAAAATGCACAAATTACTGGCCTTACAGAAATTGAGCAGCAAAATGAAGCAAAAGTACAAAGTGGTGCTTTGGCCGTGAATGCGCTTAATAAGATTCGCAGCGGTGACCAAAGTGCAACTACCATGGCTCTGTTTAATCAAAATCAAGTCAATTTGGGCTATGGGTTTTTACTGGAACAAATTACGCCCAATGTGGCACAGGCTACACCTAGCCAGATTGACCAGGCTGCGCAAGAGACGGTTCCAGAGGTCTGGGGGTTATTTTGGATGTTTCGTGTGATGATTGGTTTTGGAGTGCTGATGTTCCTGCTCTTCTTAACCGCATTTATCTATTCAGTGTTTCGGAAAGGAAATGCTCCTCGATGGGTTTACCGGTGGGCGCTTTATTCTATTCCCCTTCCTTTTTTAGCTTCATGGGCTGGTTGGTTTGTGACAGAAAATGGGCGTCAACCTTGGACTATTTATGGCATATTGCCTACCGATATTAGCTCTTCCTTTTTAAGTGGTGCTGATATTATTGCGAGTTTTGCGATGTTTATGTTGCTCTATGCGGCTTTATTTGCGGTAGAGCTCTACCTCATGTTTAAATTTGCACGCAAGGGGCCAAGTAGTATTCACACTGGAAAATATCATTTTGAAGTCAATCAAGGGGCACACTAAAATGGACTTTTTTACAATTTTACAAAGCTTAAGCTGGTTAGCTGTTGGTTTAATTATGTATTTGTTCGCCGTGACAGGTGGATTTGATTTGGGAGCGGGAATGTTGGTGCCTTTTTTGGGTAAAACAGATGCTGAAAGACGGGTCGTGATTAATACTGTTGGGCCGACTTGGGATGGTAATCAAGTTTGGCTGATTACTGCTGGAGGCGCTATTTTTGCGATTTTTCCTCGTGTCTATGCCGCTTCTTTCTCTGGATTTTATTTTGGAATTTTATTAGTGCTGTGGTCTTTATTTTTGCGCCCAGTCTCTTTCGAGTTTCGTTCAAAATTAGAATCTGCATCTTGGCGGTGTTTTTGGGATTGGGCTTTATGTGTAGGGAGCTTTGTCCCTTCTCTGGTGATTGGCGTGGCAATCGGTAATCTCTTTGTAGGCGTGCCGTTCCAAGTCGATCCTGTGTCGTTGCGTTTTATTTATGGCGACGCATCTAATCCTTCTGCTTTTCTTGATTTGCTGAGGCTTCTTAACCCATTTGGCCTATTGACTGGAGTGACATGTGTTTTAATGCTCTTGATGCACGGTTCTGCTTATCTGGTATTGCGTACAGCAGGTCCGGTATATGAACGTGCCAAAAAGGTTTTAAAGTGCGCTGCTATGCTCTTAATGCTTTGCTTTTTAGTAGCAGGAATCTGGATCAGCATGAGCATGAATCATTGGCTAGCCAATTATCATGCCCATCCATGGCTTTGGCTTGCGCCTTTATTAGGGTTTCTCGGCGCCATTGCAACGATTCGTTTTAGCAGCAAGAATGCCATCATGAAAGCTTTTATTTCCAGCTGTGTTTCTCTTTTAGGAATTTTAGGCACCATGGGGTATGCATTATTTCCTTACATTATGCTTTCTTCAACCCATCCTGATCAAAGTCTGATGGTATGGAACTCCTCTAGCTCTGAGTTATCTCTGATTGGTATTTTGATTTGTGCTGTTATTATGCTGCCGATTATTTTTTACTACACCGCATTTGTGTATCGCAAATTGTGGGGGCGGGATGTAAAAATGTCGACCGATACCATTGACCAGCAAACGCATGTATTTTACTAATAGGAGCCTAGTATGTTTTATTTAGTATGGATCGCTGCCGCCTTAGTTGCAGTTGCCTTTGGGTTGTACACTGTTTCTAAAATTCAATAGATTTAGTGCGATTACAACGGTGCCTTTGCCTTTGCTTTGAGTGTTCTGGCAGAGGCTTTTTTATGTTATCATTTGCGCTCCATCAGTGAAGAAAAATACTTATGGCCAATAGCGTCTTTCTTATGTCCTCTGAGCCTGGTACGGGTAAATCTATCATCAGTTTAGGAGTGTTTGCTGCACTTAAAGATCACTTTAAGAAGATTGGCTATTATAAGCCAGTGGCTAGTATTGATCCTCTCACACAAAAAGACCCGTATGTTGAACTTTTGCAAAGAGAGTTTGATCTTCCCGATAGTTGCATCAAAATCGGTCAATCCAATCAAGATATTTCTGAAGTAATCGACGCTTATCGAAAGCTCAAGGAGAATAATGATTTTGTTTTGGTGGAGGGGCTTGATTATACTGGAGATAGTCATTCGGCTGACTTTATGCAAAATTTGAACATCGCTAAAAATTTGGGCTGTGAGATTATTTTGGTGGAGTCACATCCCACATTTTCTGCAATTAAGACCATCAATGATGAAAATTTAAGTATTCTGAGCCTGATTGTCAATCGTGTGAACCCTTCGAGTGAAGCAGCGCTTCGTCGACAAGTTGAGGGTTATTTTGCTGAGAAAGCCCACTGTATTTCTTTAATTCCCGAGCATTCAAAATTAATTTACCCCAGTATGAATGAGGTCGCGCAAAAGTTAAAGGCCCGTGTTTTTTATGGTCAAGATCAGTTGAGTCGACAAGTTGAAGATTATACGATTGCAGCTAAAATGGCGGGTGGTTTTTTGCGTTCAGTCAAACAAAAACAAAATTTGCTCATCATTACGCCGGGTGATCGAGATGATTTAATTCTCAGTTGCCTGCTTGCAGATCAATCTGCGCATTTTCCTAAATTTGCGGGAATGTTATTGACAACAAATGAACATCCAACTGGCATTGTTAAAGAAATTATCCAGGGTTTGTCGATTGCCTTTCCTATTTTGATCACTGAAAAAAACACTTTTGACGCCGCAACGCTCCTTCATAATGCACAATATCACTTGTTTGAGGCCTCAAAAGAAAAAATTGCTTTGGCAATAGATCACATTCGATCTAATTTAAATGAAAAACAATTTATTGAACTCCTCACTCATGCAAGAAGTGAGTATCTCACCCCTCCGATGTTCACTTATAATCTGGTTGAACAAGCCAGGAAAATTAAAAAACATATTGTCCTACCTGAAGGCAACGACGTTCGCATCCTCAAAGCTGCAGAGGAATTGTTAAAGCAGAATATTGTCACGCTAACTATCCTGGGGAATCCGGCCGAAATTGAGGCATTAGCTGCTGAGCATCATCTTAATCTATCAGCTGCAAACCTAGTGAATCCTAAAGAATCAAAATTATTCAAAAAGTACACTGAAGAATATTACGAATTACGCAAACACAAAAACATCAATATGGCAATTGCCTTAGATCGGATGCAAAACCCTAATTATTTTGGCACGATGATGGTGCATTTTGGGGACTGTGACGGAATGGTCTCTGGCGCAATGCACACCACGGGTGAAACGATACGCCCTGCATTGGAAATCATTAAAACCCAGGCAGATTGTCAATTAGTATCGAGTATTTTTATGATCTGTTTAAAGGATCGTGTATTAGTGTATGGAGATTGTGCGGTCAATCCTGATCCTGATGCGCAGACTCTTGCTGAAATTGCACTCTTTTCAGCGCGAAGCAGCAAACGCTTTGGTATTGAGCCGCGTATTGCTATGTTGTCTTATTCTTCAGGGGCCTCTGGGGCTGGTATTAGCGTTGACAAAGTGCGTGAGGCAACAGAGATGCTCAAAGCGAAACATCCTGAGCTCTTGGTTGAGGGGCCGATCCAATATGATGCCGCCGTGGATCCCGTGGTTGGCAAAAGCAAAATGCCCGATTCTCAGGTGGCAGGTCGTGCAAGATC
>JAJZUD010000009.1 GCA_021848625.1 Pseudomonadota bacterium | reverse complement strand
AAGCTTGTGTTCTTATTCTTTCCCTTAAACATCCTTTCAACTCGCAACCTATCTCGTCGCAAGACCGCCTATTATACGCATCTCTCTTTCACTGTCAACTTGTTTTGGTGCTTTTTTTGAAAATTTTTACAAAATTTTATTTTTCCTTTGAATATTCGAAGAATTCACCCCCTCCTTACAGCAAAAACAAACAAGCACCTTTACATTATTATAAAAAAATGACATAATACAAAGAAAATAAGATTAATATTGAAAATGAAAATAGAAGTTTTTCTAAGCAGCTCCTGCTATGTCAATCATATCTCCGCCCGCTTCTATAACGAAGATCTCAGTCAATTTATTGCACTGGATTTTACCGGTAGCAGTTATACCATTGACCCCCGTTATTTTGAGGACTACAGCACTCCAACACAAAATTTTGTTATTCTAGAGACAACAAAAAGCTTTACCGTTGTGCAAGCACACCTAGCAAGACATCTTGCAAATGCACATGCCTTTAACCTATTTACAAATAACTGCGCTGACACGGTTGGGCGCGCTTTATCTTTTTGCGATATTGATGTCACTGCTTGTATGCCTAGCTGCACTTTTGCACGCATTTTCTGCTGCCCTATTCCATGGACGGGCGCCAACCCTACTGCTCTCTTCGAAGCACTCACTCAATATGCAATAGACAACAATGTTTCACAAGAAAATCCCCCTCACCTTTCTATGGCCCGACCTACCCAGGCAGATCATTTCCCTAAAATTGAGGTTACAATACAGAACCCCCTGCAGGTTGGACTTATGCGCTGATTTCAATGTGCACTTGAACCGCCTCATTTAACGCGCTATGCTGCAGAGAACAGCCTTCACTTTATAGATAACGATGCGCAGCTTTTTTATTTCCGACCTTCACCTTTCTGCTCAAAATCAGCCCGTGAATGCACTCTTCCAGCATTTTTTAAGCGAAATTGCCCCCACAGGGCAACAACTCTTTATTTTAGGCGATTTTTTTGAGTATTGGCTGGGCACTGACATTATGGATGAGTTTCAACGCAGCTGCTTGGAACAACTACGTCAGCTCTCCCAGAAGGGTATTGCGATTTATTTTCTTTACGGCAATCGTGATTTTTTGATTTCTCAATCAACACTTGCTCACTACGGCATCCGACTATTGCCTGACATAAGCTTACACACCCTCGCAGGCAAAAAAATTCTACTCTGTCATGGTGACCATCTGTGCACCTTGGATATCCAATATCAGCGCTATAAAAAACTAGCACGTAATCCTCTGATCAAATGGCTGTTTTTACATTCTACCCAGAAATTTCGCCACAAATTAGCCAGCAAAATTCATAATAAAAACCCCCATACAGCTGAAGCTGAGCGCCCGGATTATGCTCTGGCCGATGCCACAGAAGAGGCGATTTTAAAAGAAATCAAGACTCATCAGCCTGATCTTATCATTCATGGCCACACACACCGCATGGGCTTGCACTGGCACACCCACAGTTTACGGGTGGTTCTAGGCGACTGGCACCAATATGGGAATTATCTTATGCTGACCCAGGACGATATGGTATTGAAAAGCTTTCGTCTCGCAGCGCTCCCCCATCCACCTCACTTACAGAATGGGAAAATGGACGGCAAATCATAGCAGGCAAAGAATGTAGTGGCGACTCGGATTTGGATTCGAGCTCATCTTCTAGAGTAGAAGAAAGCGGCGGGCTAAACCGAATATTACTGACACTGTAAAAATTGGAAGGCATACGCTCACCACAACCCCCAGTAGGCGCGATCAAACTTAATGCTCTTAATTGCTCAGCAGACAACATGACGTCACTTGCAGCAAGATTCTCGCAAAATCGTTCCAGACTACTTGATCCTGGGATTAAAACCATATCACAGCCCCTTTCACGGGCCCGAGCCAGACACCACGCTTGCGCCAACTGCGAAAGTGTGCAACCCGGCTGTGCCAAACACTTAAACCGGTCTCGCAGCACAAGATTAGCTTGAAAATTTTCCCCTTGAAAACGAGGCAGCCCACCGCGGAAATCACCTGCCTCAGGAACAAAAGGAACACCCGTTGCAAATTTATCTGTAAGGATGCCATGCTCTAAAACGCCATAGGCAATAAAGCTCAAACCTAACTTTGCACAATAGTCAATCCGACTGACCATGCTACCATCACTCAATACATCCCCTGCTTTAGGATAAAGTGGATTAGGACTTAGCAAGCTAAACTTGGTTTCAATCGCTTGGAGAGGATTCCCTCCAGGAAAAGCGTTCTCAAAAAAAGTATATGCACATTCTAAAAATGCCATACTGGGCTCTGAAAGTGCAATAGCCTTGACTTTATTTTCTACAACCAAATGAGCTAGCACCTGCAGCACTTGATTCCAGACCTCCGGTAAAGGCTCTCTGTGCAAGCAATATAAATCGATCGACTCTCGCTGTAAATTTTTTAAAGATTGTTCACAGGCTGCACGAATATGCGCTTCCTCAAAGTCTAACCCGGAATAATCATGACGGTACCCAACTTTGGTGAGCACACATACGCTCTCATTTACATGAGGATCCTCTCGATGCCTCTCGACAAAACAGGCAATCGCCTGACCAATGATGCGTTCGTTGTGCCCCACTGCATCCCCATCCCCAGAGGCTGCTGGATCAGTACGACCATATACATCTGCAGTATCAATAAGCAGTGTTTCATTTTTTACATATTTGGACTCCATCGCTTGCACAAAAAAATCAATAAGCGCATCATCACGGAGCCCAGGACCATATACACCTGACCCCCCCATTCCACCCAATCCAATTTTACCTACTCTTGCAGAAAGTGACATGCATTACTCGGTATTATTTTAAGAGTTTTCATGATAGCATATTTATATTCTTTTCGTCAAAAAAAACCTCTATGCATGCAGAGCAAAATGCCTATCAAAACCGCTGGGAATCTCGCAGTTCAGTTCGCACGCGCCCTCGAAAGCCTATTGATTTTTCTAAGACTGGGTATTTTTTCCCCCCCAATAAACAACCCCTCCTTTTATTGCCTGAAATTCAAGCACTGGATGAGCAAGCAAAAAGTGAAATTTTAGTTTTATCCTTCTATAAGTATTTACATGATATTATGAACTTGGAAATCAAGCTGATTCATTTAGCCTGCCAGCATGTTATCGATGATTCGGTGCAGCTTACGTACCCAGAAATGTTCCGCTTGAATGCTTATACCATTATGATCGATGAATACTATCATGTGTATCTTGGACAAGATATGCTCATACAACTCCAATCTGCCTTTCCCCAACTCAAACCCTTAGCCTATCCCGTTTCTGACGCCATTAAAGCGATCCAAATATTAAAGCAAAGACTTCCCACAGAAGATGCCCCGCTCGTCGACATTTTGGGCGTATCCATTTTTGAAACGACTTTAATTCGGGAGTTAGTGGAGTTTTTTAATGCCCCTGAAGTCCACCCTTCTGTACGTTATTATGTCAATGATCATATGAATGACGAGGCACGGCACCATGGATTTTTTTATGACTTACTGGTATACACCTGGACCCACATGAGCGCCGCGCAACAAAATCGAATTGGCATTCAACTTGCTGATTTTGTGAAACTCTATTTGAATATTTCTGCTGACATGGAGTATAACTGCAGCCTGCTCAACACTTTTGTCCACCATGAAGAAAAGTCGCAACAATTGATTCAAAAAATTTATCATGGTTTTGAAATTTCCCCTGATATGCCTATTGTCAAAAACGTACTCTCTGTTCTCAACAAAACAGGGATAATGGAACATCACTTAGTCAAACAGGGCTTTATCAATCATCAATTGTATATTGAACCATGAAAATATTGAAAATTCTCATTTTTTCCCCACCCAATCGCTTGACTCAACTTCTGACAGAATACCTTCTTGACGCGGGCCATGAGGTCGATCAGTATTCTGAAATCAACCCAACCCCGGTTAAAGCAAAAGAGTACGATTATATTATTGATTTTTCAAATCAATCAATGCATTTCAGCCATCCAACAATCAGCCTCGCACTGCACCTCCACTCACCAAAACAATTTGCCGCCACTATTATTTTACAGCATCGCCATCGCTCACTGCACCTTGCAGACAAAAAAATAGATTTTTCCTGCGATGATTTTGAGCAATTCTACCACGAGCTCAATGAGTTATTGATCGACTCCATTGTTCTATTATTGCGCACAGAGCCTGATTTATTACCGCTCTTCACCCCACCCTCTCTTACTGCAATTTCCTTTACAAGCATCTTGGAGCTAGACTCAAAGCTTCAGGAGCTCACGACCCATTATGCCGAATCAGAAGCGCAAGACCAGCCTATTTTTAGCTTAAAAAACCTGATATTCGACTCTGCAACAACTCATAGCCAATTCGTTACGACCGTCATGCTTGATACGAGCGAGGTCGAAATCTTATTGCTGTATCTCCTCATTTTGTTGAATGCACGACAAGCCAGCCTCTTGAAATATGATTACGCTCTGCAAGGAAAAATTACGAAACACCTTCTTATTGCTCCTACAGACACTTATGCCAGCTTATTGAAAAAAATAAAAGATCCTCGCTACGATTTTAAAGAATACTTATTTTTTCAAGGGCTGCACCAGAAAAATCCCACTGCTGAAATCACACTCTCCATTGATTCACCGCACAATAGTCTAGATGTCACAGCCCAATTCATCACGATTGAATATCACTCACACACTCAGCAATTAAAAATCACTTATGCAAAATCACTTTATTTTTTTGATCAACTTCACGATTACGTCACTTACTTTTCAAATCTTATTCACGCTTTTAAACAATCGAACTCACCCTTATCCACCCTGTTGCGCACTGACCCCACGTTCTATACAGAGCAACTGACAAACTTGAATCCTCCTTATAAAAAAGGGCCTCAACCAAAGGCTGTGCACACCCTTTTCGAAGAGCAAGTCGCTGCCCACCCCGATCAGATCGCACTCATTGGGGAAAATAAAACTTTCAATTACGCAGAGCTGAATTTAGCAGCAAACCAATTGGCTCATTATTTATGCAAACACTATTCTCTTCAACCTGAAGATCTGATTGGAATCTGTATGGATAGAGATGAGCGCATCATCATCACGATGCTGGCTATCTTAAAAGCAGGATGTGCTTATGTCCCGATTGATCCGATGTCTCCCGACATCCGCATTAGCAAAATCCTAGAAGAGACCCACATTAAAGTTCTGCTCACTCATGAAGCACATCTCACCAAAATGAGAAGGATTGATGTGCGCGGCATTGAAATTCTAAGTGTGGATACAGATCAATTTGCAAAAATTCTCCTCCGACAAATGCAAGCCAACTTACCCCTCCGCTCTTTTGCACATTCTCTTGCTTATGTTATGTATACGAGCGGCACGACAGGCTCTCCTAAAGGGGTTATGATTGAGCATCGAGGGATTACCTCACTTGTCAAAGGGGTCAGATACATCCGCATCTCGACAAAGGATACACTTGTTCAAATGGCTGATCTTTCCTTCGATGCAGCAACATTTGAAATATGGGGCGCCTTGTTAAATGGAGCAAAATTATACTTTCCTACATCCCCCCTCGATTTATTAGCCAATGCGCGCTTGTTTTCAAACCTGCTTTCCACACAAGCGATTTCTATCTTATGGCTGACTAAAACACTTTTTGACCAACTCTATTTGCAAGACCACAGCTTATTTCATCATTTAAATTATTTGCTAATTGGCGGAGAGGCTTTAAATCACAAACTGGTTTATGCCCTTGCGACTTCACAATATCGCCCTAAACATTTTCTTAATTGTTATGGCCCCACCGAAAATACAACTTTCAGCACCACCTACCCTATTGTCGCTGACCAAATCGCTCATTTGCACTCTGTACCCATCGGCCGCCCTTTTGAGAATAGAGCAGCCTATGTCCTTGATTCCTCCTTGAACCTCCTTCCCTGCGGAGTTGTTGGAGAACTTTACTTAGCAGGCGCTGGCTTATCTCGGGGCTATCTCAGACACCCCACATTGACCAAAAGCAAGTTTGTTGCAAACCCCTTCCGGAAAGGCCATTTATATAAAACCGGAGACCTTGCACGCTGGCTTCCCTCCGGGCAATTGGAGTTCATGGGACGCACCGACTTTCAAATCAAAATCAGAGGGTATCGCGTTGAGCTCACCGAGATTGAGGCCAAATTAAAAGCCTATCCTGGCGTGAAACAAGCAATCGTGATTGTAAAGGAACGGTTGGGTGAGGACCCCCGTGCTGACAAAAAAATCTTGCTGGCTTATTACCTGTCTGACCAGAAAATTGACGGACTCAAAATCCAACATTATTTACGCACACAATTACCAGAATATATGCTCCCCACTGCTGTAATGCAGCTGGAAAAAGTCCCCTTGATTGCCAATGGAAAAGTAGATTTGTCTCGCCTGCCTACTCCTCAATATTCCATTGATCAAAAACATGTAGCACCGCGCGATCCATTAGAAAAATTAATTACTCAAATTTGGTCAAACACCCTGATTATTCCAGAGGACTCGCTTGGCATCTATGATGATTTTTTTGATCTGGGAGGCAATAGCATTTCACTGATCCGCATTAATCATCAACTCAATGCCAGGGGTTGTATTTTAAATATGAAGGATATTTTGCAATGCCGCAATATCGCAAATTTGGCAGCGTTTTTAAAAACACACCAGCAAGAAAACTTCATTGATCCAGTTTTTCAAAAAGGAAAGCAACACCAGCCTTGGTCAGGCCTCGCAAATAATCTGCAACAAGGTTTTGTCGCCCATTATTTAAAAAGCGGCAAGGATTCCTATGTTGTACAAATTGTGTTTGATTATTTACAAACCCTCAATACCAATATACTCAAAGCAGCATGGCAAGCTGCATTAAATCATTTTGATGGCTTGCGTTTGAAATTTAGTTGGGACCAGGGCAAAGTCATGCAACACGTCACATCCTTTACACTTTTACCTTGGTCCGAACATGATCTGACTAGCCTCTCTCCGCAAGAGCAGACCCGCCAAATTGAAAACCTGCTCCATACAGATCAAACTAATTTTTATGATTTAACCCAAGCCTTACTGTTTCGAATTTATTTGATTAAACTTTCAGATCATCATTACACTTTTATCTTGAGTAATCATCATAGCATCCTAGATGGATGGGGCATCAAAATATTATTTCAATATGTCCATCAAGCTTATTTTAAAATTCTCAAAGGAGAATCATGGGAAGACGAGCCAGACCCATTCGAACATTGCCAAAGTCATCTTGCCCAATGTTTAAATGATGACGACGTATTTTGGCTCAACACATTAAAAGGACTCAAGCCTTATGACGAATTAGAAGGACTTGCTGGCTTCTCGCTGAACCATCAGAACGCTTGCTTTCAATCGAACCACAAAACATCTCTCAAAATCAATTCGACTTTATATCACCACTTATTGCAGAGCGCGCGCAATGCAGGGGTCTCATTGAATTGCTTATTTCAATTCTCCTGGCATAAAGTAATACAAATTTTCACACAAGAACAATATACGGCTGTAGGCACAATCGTTTCTGGCCGCAATTCCAATTGCCCAGGCATTGTTGATGCAGTAGGCCTTTTTACAAATCGCGTTCCCTTAATCGTGCATTGGGATAACCGCCATTCCGTACTAGCCCAATTACAGATGATTCAGGATGGAATCATTGAAATCAATGACAAAACCAACGTCAATCAGGCAACACTCCAGAATTTGATCCCTTGCAATAACAGCTTTTTATTCGAGGATACTCAAGATTTTGTTCGGCATGAAAATCTCAACATTACTCATTTTGAGTACCGTTACCAATTAGAGTTCCCTATTAATTTGGAAATTTTCAAGCGCGGGGATGGAATTGAAATTAAGTTTGGTTATGATAATCGTATTTTTTCACAAGAAAGAATCGAATATCTTCGCGCCTACCTACTCCATATCCTGGAAGAAATTGATCTTAACATGTATAAAAGTCATCAGGTTTTCAATCGCCTGCTGCCCGCTGACTATGCGCATTTGATGGCGCAATATGCTCCTCCAACAAAAGCGAGCCCTCATAGGTTGCATCAACTTTTTGAAACTCAGGTGGATCGCACTCCTCATCATATCGCTTTACTTTATGGAGATCGCAGCTTCACCTATACAGAGCTCAACAGTAAAGCCAATCAACTTGCACGCCACTTGCAAAAACATTATCTAGCCGAACATAACCCCCTTGTCGCCTTGTATTTGAATCGCAATGAAGACATAGTCATCGCCATCATTGCTTTATTAAAATTAGGTGCAGGCTATGTTCCTCTTGACCCAAACCACCCCGACGAAAGAATTAAATATATTTTAGAAAATTCTGCAACTCAACTGATCTTGACTCACCAAGTTCATTTGAAAAAACTGACTCATTTGAGTGATCATTTAGAATTATCACTCCTAGCCCTTGATGCACAGCCTCTGCAAAATGCACTGACACCCTACCCCCATCACAATTTGAATCTACAAACGATTCAAGCAGAAGATTTAGTCTACGTGCTTTATACCTCTGGAACAACAGGGACCCCAAAAGGAGTCATGCTCACGCAGCAAGCTTGTGTGCCCCGTATTTTATCCATGAAAGAGCATAATGGACTCACTGATCAGGACATCATGTTGTTTAAAACAAATTATATCTTTGATGTCTCATTTTCAGATCTCTTTACAACCTTATTGAGTGGCGCCAAATTAGTCATGACCAAAGCTGTATTTGATATCGATGAAATTCGAGAACTACTCACATCGCAACAAGTCAGTATCTGTCATTTTGTACCCTCTCAATTCGCTGTATTTGCACCGACTGTTGACTTTAAAACAGAGTTCCCTACGCTCAAAAAAATCATGTTTAGCGGAGAAAAATTAACCAATTCCTTGTTGCAACCCCTGAATGATAGCCATTATACACTCCTAAATTATTATGGCCCAACGGAAACAGGCGAAGTTTTTTTGCATCAGTTTGACTGCAAAAATGGCTCCCTTGATGATGCCCGCCTCTCCAACATTGGCAGACCTCTTGAGCATGTTCAATATCATGTTGTAGATCAGAATTTACAACTCCTTCCTTTGGGTGCCATTGGCGAACTTTGTATCAGTGGCATTGCCTTAGCTCGGGGCTATTTAAATAATCCGGCATTGACACAAGAAAAATTTTTACACAATCCCTTTCAACCCCATACCATTCTCTATCGAACCGGTGATTTGGTGAGACATTTAGCGAATGGAGATCTGGAATACTTAGGCCGAAATGACACCCAAGTCAAAATTCGAGGTCATCGCATTGAGTTAAGTGAAATAGAAGCATGTCTGCTTGATCACCCGCAAATTCAACAGGCTATTGTCTTGACCCATCAGGAAAACCTTGTTGCTTATTATGTTGCATGCACCACTCTCTCCCCTCAACAAATTTTAGACCATCTTAATCAGTATTTGCCTCAATACATGCTCCCTGCAACCTTTATTGCGTTAAAAAAACTCCCCCTCACTCCGAATGGCAAACTAGACCACAAAGCGCTTCCTCAGCCTGATTTTATTAGCCAAAAGCCTATCGAGCCCCCTGCAAATGAGCTAGAAGATCTCATTTGTGCTGCTTATGCAGAAATATTGGGCTTCTCTAAGGCAAAAATTAGCAGAAATCATGATTTTTTTGAACTGGGTGGAAACAGCATCTCTGGAATTCGACTTGTCACCAAATTGCAAGAAAACTTTAAAATCAGCCTCACCAATTTGTTTAAATTCAAAACCCCTGCAAAAATTGCTGAATTCTCTCCTTTTGTTAGAAATAATTTAAAGCAAAAATTAGCCGAAATTAAACTGCGCTATGCAAATCATACTGATCAACCTACTGTTATTGACACTTCTGAGATCGCAGCCAAAAAAGCCAAAGGTTACGCCGAGGCTCAGCGCCTAATTAAGCACCCACATCGCAAACCGATTCACCATGTGTTACTGACTGGCGCAACAGGATACTTAGGCGCTAATATTTTATATCAACTTTTAACCAACACCAATTACTCACTGTCACTCTTAATTCGCGCACCTTCTGACAAAATTGCAGCAGAACGTGTTTTTGCACAATATAAATTTTACTTTAATCTCGACCTATCTCAGCACACGGAACGCATTCATATTTACGCAGGCAACCTCGAGAAGGATCATCTAGGCTTAGACTTAACCCGTTATGATCTGCTCACTGCACAGATTGACAGCATCATTCATGCTGCAGCCTTAGTGAAACATTATGGGCACTACCAAGATTTCTATCAAGCAAATGTCCAATCCACAATTAATCTATTGGAATTTGCCAAACTCACACACCAGAAAGACTTTCACTATATTTCCACGACGGGTGTATTTTTTACTGGCCAAGTCAAACATGCCCAGGAGTGGGTTGTTGATGAGCAGGATGACCCACAAATTTTGGCTGCACGCCAGCAAAATGTCTATCTGCAGACAAAATATCAAGGAGAGTTGGCTGTACATAAATATCGTGCACAGGGAGTTCATGCGAATATTTATCGCGTTGGCAATCTTGCCATACACTCCAAAAACTATAAAACACAGCACAATCTAGAAGACAATGCTTTCTTTATTCGCATAAAAACCATGCTAAGCCTCAAAATGATCAGCAAAGAAATTGCGGAAGTCGAAATATCTCCTGTTGACTCAACCGCCTGCGCTATCGTCAAATTATTTGATCAAGCTAACCTCTCTAACCAAATCTTCCACCTCTTTAATCCGACCTCAGTTGATCTACTGCAGTTGTTTGCTGAAATTCCCACACTGAACATCCAGGAAATCAGCATTGATGAATTCATTGACAACATATTAATAAAATTAGAAAATCATCTGAATAACAAGCAAATTGAGCTGTTTATGCTTCATCAAGGCTGGCTGCAAGAAGAAGATGACCAAATCACGCATGTTCAATTGCTACAGGAAAAAACCAATCACATTCTCTCTTCTCTTGGGTTTTCCTGGCCCGTAATCACCAAAACAATGCTCTCAAATCTCATCCAGCAGGCACTCCACAAGGGCTCAAATTATGTCAAAAAAAATACTGGATAATCTCGTTCAAGTTGCCCAGGCCATTCCGGTTCCTATTTGCTGGCTTGACAAAGAAAGCATTGTCTTGGGGGCGAATGAGCCACTTCTCAAAGCATTGGGTATTGCCTCCTATAAGGATCTGATTGGCAAGTCGCCTTATGATCTCTATCCAAAAGAAATGGCAGAGCCCATCAAGTATAATGAAGAAGAAGTAGTGCGTAGCGGAAAAATCATCTCACAAGAAGATCGCGTTGTTGATGTCGCAACTGGCAAGGTTAAGTATTTTCTTGCCACCAGAGCTCCATTAAGAGATGACAACGGCGAGATCATTGGAATTGTCGTTACAGCTATCGAAACTACAGCTCAAAAAGAGGCGGAGGAACTGCGTTTAAACAATTCCATCATTACCGAAAAAATCGAAACAATGCGCGTCTTAGCAGCCAGCATTGCCCATGAAATCAGGCCCCCTCTTGCAGGAATTAATGCTCAAAGCATGATCATCAAAACCGTTCTCCCCACTTTGTTAGAAGCCTACCAGTTCGCAGAATCACATGCCGGGTTACCTCACCCCCTGTCAGCCCCTCAACTAGATTTTTTCAAAAATCTCCCAGATGAGTTAAATCGCACCATTGCCAGCGCCAATACATTTATCGATATGTTACTGGCTAAAGTCAATTTGGAAAGTATGCAAGAACAAGGCAAAACAAAACCGCTTAGCCGCCTTTCTGCACGAGAAGTTGTTCAGGAAGCCATTCACCTTTATCCAATGGATTCCCACACCGCTGAACTCATTCACGTCGACTATAGTCAGGATTTTTATTTCATGGGTGATGAAATATTATTCAGGCATATTATTTTTAATTTACTTAAAAATGCAATTTATTTTGTACTATCCAAAGGGCAGAATGGGAAAATTGCGATTTGGCTTGAAAAAGGTGAAAAATATAATCAAATTCATTTTAAAGATACTGGCACAGGCATCAAACCCGAAGATTTACCTGATATCTTCAACTCTTTTTTTTCCAAAACACGTCATGGCACTGGTGTAGGCCTAGCCTTCTGCAAAACGATTATAGAAAATTTTGGCGGCCAAATTCACTGTGACTCTCAATTTGGTGAGTACACGCATTTTTCCCTTTATCTTCCGACTACACATATTGACAAATAAAATTAAAATAGCCTAGCATATAGGATCAAAAATTGTCATTATGAGGGTATATGCACAGAACCGAAAATCATTACTCAGGTTCAGACACTGATGATATAGAAGCAGCCCCAGATGGACAAGTGGATGTGCTTGAGCAGCTTTTTGATTTCTACATCAAGGAAAGACAAGGCGACCCTATTGCCTTTAAAACAGGTGACCTTGGACTGCTATTCCTTGAACTGCTTGGTGCTTCTGCTGGAGTTTATAATTGGCCCCCTGCAGAAAAATTTTCCAAGAACATGGCCACGTGGCTTAAATATAGTTTCGTAGTCAGCAATCCCGCGAGTAATATATTTTTTTTACTCAAAGCACTGAGTGATTTCTTCAATAGTTTATTAACTGAAACAACACTTCCGCCAGCCTTAGCATCCATTTTAAACAAACCGTCAAATCGCACCCTTATCATCAAATACCTCACTATTTTTACAGGCTCTGGAATTTGCGGCATTCCTTTTGGCATTATGACTAAACTGTTCCCTCCACCCGGATGCACATCGCAATTGTGTATTGGCTTCACTGTAGCACACTCAATCTTGGCCAATGCGGTACTCCATGCACTCTCTTTTTCTCTGCTCCTTACCGCCAAGTTTTGGTATTATCGCCTCCCATTGCTTCCTTTTGAAAAACTATACCGCTGGTATAGAAGCACACCACAAACTAAACGCGCTGCAATGATAGAAGACATTTACACAAAATACCGCTCTTTGATTGCAGGAAGCTTAATGGCCTCCGCAACGCAACTTGTCAAGAATTATCGCCTCGCCCGGGCTAATCCTTCAATGCAACGGCTTACCAGCTTGGATGCACTCTCAGAGACTGGAAATCGTTTTATTTTGGATTCTTTTCAGGAGATGGTACGCGCAACACAAGCTGATGTGCCCCCCCTGACCTCCAATCGTTGGTGGCGCCTGCCTCTCACACTCAATGTGGTTGAAACAGGGGGTTCAGCTTTAATGATGCTTGCGTGTATTGGCTTTATCACTAATCCACTCTACATTGCAAATCAAGAAAAATCCTCTATTGGGTATGCTCTAGCCAGCGTCCCCACCTATGCTATGGCTGTATTGTGTGCTTTTTTTGGAAAAATCGTTTTTCGACAAATCTACGACTTTCTGACCCTGTGGACCGAATCTTTTTTAGATAAGCTGCCCGTTGAGGCGACTCTCTACCCGGCACTTTATATTCCCTTGATGTTGTTTAATGCCTTTATTGCTGTTTTTTCTTTTGCAACAAACCTCGAACTCATTGATACTATCTTTGCAGATCCCACCTGGGATGGCATACGCCCTTTCCTCAAAGGAAATTCTATTGCCATGATTGTTTTACTCTCTTTTATCCCGATGGGGGATTTGATTGCTCATGTGATCCGAGCGTTCAGCAGTCGACTTGGCAAGCCTGAAGAGGACACAACGCAAGCAGTACGTCTTTTAGTGAAATCTGCGGCGATGGCAGCCAGAGTAAATCAGCTTGACGGTCCGCAACTGATCAGCACTCTACTCAATTACTCAAGCGAAACCTTGCAGACCTTTGGGATAAACCAAGCAGAACTATTAGGAGACGCACTTACCCTTGGGATCACCACTCCCCCGCCACCAGCAGAACGCGACGCACTAGTCATTGGCAGGGCCTCATCTACGCACGGAATAACTCAACGGACATTTTCTCCACGAGGAGAGGAATCATCGCCACGTTATGATCGCCTTTAGAGGACAGATTTCACCTGCCCTACCAACATGTTCCATAGGGTTCCTGCCCAACCCTCTACTTGCTGCAACCCCGAACTGTCAGGAAGTTGGGGCAGGCTGATTCCACCACCCCCTCCTCCACCCGTACTTTCAGGTGTTGCGGAGGAAGTCCCCCCAGGGCCCATCATGGTGTAGGGATTACCCCCACCACTTGAGCTCGGTGTTGCGGATGAAGGCGCAGCACCCGATGAAGTGGCTGCAGGCGGAGAGGATACTGGCATCGCACCCCCCCCATTTCCTAAGCCTACTTGTTGTTCCGCGCCTAAAATAAACTGCCCCACACTAGGGAAATCACTGGCGATCATGTTGACATAAGGTTGAAACCATTTGGCTAAAACTGAAGTTTGATACATCCCCCCCACAACTCCACCCAATCCAGCAAGCGCCATAAACCACAAAAACACTGAATCAATCAAAACACCACGAACCAAGCCAAAAACAGCACCACCCAAACGGTTAAACACACCTAACTGCCGGGGCGTCAGCATAAAACGCAAAACGACTTCTGCAAGCACACCCAATACAATCGTCCCGATAAAAACCAAACCATAAGTCAGCCATAATTGAAAATCACCCACACCGACCCAGCTTCCCAGTTTTCCTGCAAAATCTGGTCCAAAAAACATGGAAAACAAAAAAGAACATACCCAAATCAAAGTAGAAACCACGCTCCGAACCAAACCAGAAAATAACGCAATCAAAATCGACAAGCCAAGCACAATCAACAAGGCCCAATCCAATAAATTAAATGCTTGTAACATGTTATTCACTCCTTTCCATTGATCCTATTGATTATGGCATTCTAAAAACAAACCGACAAGCACAAACGAACCAAACACAATGACCCGATCCGTCTTTTTCACTTTTTTCAAAGTTTGATTCAGCGCTATCATGGACGCAAAATCGGTGTAAATTTCCCCTGTTAAAGCTTGATGCAGTTGCCCGAATGAAGCCGCACGGGGCGAATCCAACTCTACCAAAAACCAATGATCAATTAATCCATGCAAAACTTTGCACACTGCAGCAATATCTTTTTCTTTCAGCGCGGAAAACACGGCAAAATTTTTTCCCGAAACAGGATGAGCTCGCAGATAATCAGCAAGATACCCTGCTGCATGGGGATTATGGGCAACGTCAATTAAAATGTCAGGCTCTGTGCCAATTAATTGCATCCGGCCGGGCACATGCAAATGTTGTAGACACTTTGCAAAAACACCTCCATCAAAAGGCTGAGGCCAAAGCTGCAAAAGTTGCCAAACAGCAAGTACGTTTTGGCGTGGAATATGGGCCTCAGGGTAAGCTGAAATTTGAGATAAATCAAAGTCTCGGCCCCGAATCAAAAGCCTGGCGCCCACCCTCTTCGCATAATCACAGAGACTGTGAGGCGGCGCAATGTCCCCACATACCGCCTGTTGATGCGCGCGCAAAATCCCAGCCTTCTCCAACCCAATGCTTTCACGATCTGGCCCCAATAATTCCGTATGATCAAGCGCAATGGTGGTAATCAAGGCATAATCTGCATCCACGCTATTGACTGCATCCAAACGCCCGCCAATACCCACTTCCAGAATCATCACATCGACCTTGGCACTTTGAAAAATTAAGATTGCAGCTAGAAAAGCCTCTTGAAAATACCCCAATTCCAAATCACCCTGGACTGCCCGAATCTTGGCCCTTGCTAAGGCCAGCTCCTCTTCTGTCACTTTTCGGCCATCAATAACGATGCGCTCATTGAACTCCAGCAAATGAGGCGAGGTAAATAAACCCACGTGATGGCCCGTCTTTTGCAAGTATTCCGCCAACAAATGACAACTGGTGCCTTTGCCATTGGTCCCCGCCACGCTGATGATTTGACAAAAAGGCTGATAACCCAAGCGTTGCAATATCAACGCACAGAGATCCCGACCTGAAAGCACCCCTATCTGCATTTGAGCTTTATGCCTTTTTAACCGTATAATGGCCATTTTAAATCTACAGGCGCGACTTTGCCACTCTTTATCATCTTGCAGTCTCTTTTACCGCAGCATCTTTTATCCCGTCTAGGCGGGCGATTGGCCAACTCTAAAATTCGCTGGTTCAAAAATCGACTAATTCAACTGGCCTTGAAACATTATCAAATCGACATGCAAAATGCCAAGATACAAAATCCCTTTGATTACCCAAGTTTTAATGCCTTTTTTACCCGAGAATTAACGAAACCTGCTGTAACTTATTTCCCAGCAGCCCCGACATGGGGGGCTCCCGCAGAAGGTGTATTGAGCCAGGCTGGTCAAACTGATGAGGGGATGCTCATCCAAGCCAAAGGCAGAAGCTACAGCGTTGAATCCTTATTGGCTGATCACCCTTGGTGCGTAGATTTCAAACAAGGGAGTTTTGCCACCATTTATCTTGCTCCACATAATTATCATCGCGTGCACTCCCCTCTTGCGGGAAAAATTACTGAAATCGCTTACATCCCTGGCAAGCTTTTTTCCGTTAATCTCCTCACAGCTAGCCATATTGACGCGCTCTTTGCCCGCAACGAGCGAATGATTTTTTATATCGACTCCCCGCAAGGAAAATTAGCTTTTGTGATGGTGGGCGCACTCTTGGTTGCAGGAATGAAGACGCCTTTCAAATCATGGACCCGAAAAGAGATGAATCACATTCAGCATTATCGGCCTCGCGAGCCTATTTCCATCGAAGTTGGCACAGAATTGGGTTACTTTGATTTTGGCTCAACAGTCATCTTAGTCTCAGCAAAAAAACTCCAGTTTACTCTAGAGACGGGCAGCGCAACTTCATTAGGCCAAGCTTTTGCCTCGTTATGATTGGCTTTTTGATTCTATCGCGATAGAATAAGCCATCAAAAAACGAAAGGATTGCGGATGTCGGGTGGTGGAATTTCCATTTTAAGTTTAATTATCAATGCCAGTTGGCTCGTTAAAATCGTCATGCTGCTACTCTTGGCCGCTTCTATCTGGTCTTGGGGCCTGATTTTTAAAAAAATTCAACTGCTCAAAAGTGCCAAACAGACCTCCACCGCTTTTACTAAGAAATTTTGGTCAGGCAGCGACCCTGCGCAATTATTCCGCGGCCTGCCTACCGAAACAGAAGGGTCAGCCGCGCTGTTTCAAGCTGGGTTTAAAGCCTTTGTCAAAATGCAAGATAGCGCAGCAGAACCCCCCGTTGTGCTTGAAAACATTGAGCGCGCAATGCGGGTGGCTTTTAGTCGGGAATCAGCTCGTCTTGAAGAAAATCTAACGATCTTGGCCACGGTCGGTTCAGTCAGCCCTTATGTGGGCCTATTTGGAACGGTTTGGGGCATTATGAGTGCTTTTGTAGCCTTAGGTGGAGTCCAACAAGCTACGCTATCGATGGTAGCCCCAGGTATTGCCGAAGCGCTTGTTGCAACTGCAATGGGCCTCTTTGCTGCAATCCCTGCGGTAGTGGCTTATAACCGTTTTCTGGCTTTGATTGAGACCGAACTCAATGAGTACGAAAACTTTTCAGATGAATTCATTAACGTTTTATCCCGTCAACTTGGATTGGCCCGCCGCTCATGAAAAAAATGCGCCACAAAAAAAGGAAAATCGCCGAGATTAACGTCGTTCCTTACATCGATGTGATGCTGGTACTCTTAATCATCTTCATGGTGACCACCCCATTACTTTCGCAAGGTGTCAAGGTGGACCTCCCAAAGGCAACAGCCAAAGCACTGCCTGATCAAAACATCCCCCCGATTATTATTTCTGTGGATGCCTCCAACAATTATTTTTCAAATATCTCCGCCACACCAACAACGCCTGTCAGTGCGAGTGACTTACAGACGGAGGTCAGTGATGCTTTAACTAAAAATCCAGACCGTAAGATTTATGTTCGTGCTGATCAAAGCGTGGGCTATGGCGATGTCATCACGGCAATGGCCCTCTTACAACAAGCGGGCGCAGCAAGTATTGGCCTGATGACAGACAACCCCAACAATAGTAAAAGCCCATGAATCAAGAAAGCCGGCCTTACTGGATTTCTTTTGGTCTCCACCTTGCCATTATCTTAATCGCCGTCATTTTAGCTTACTCCAACCCGACCATTTTTAATTTTGGTACGGCGGCTCAATCACCTCAGCAAGTACAGATTGTCAATGCGACTTTAATTTTGCCACAGCCCAGCACATCCAAGGTGATTACGCCTATCTCACCGGCACCAAGCCCCCCCACTCCTCCAGTCAAAAATCCAACAGACAAACCCAACCCTAAACCCAGCCCCACCCCTACGCCGCCAAAACCCAAGCCCATGCCAGAGACTGTCGCTCAAGATAAAGACGCGATCCAGATTCAAAAACAAAAAGAAATCCAACAAAAAGCAGCAGAGTCCACGATCCAAAAACAACAAGCGATACAAAAATTGAAGGCCCTCGGCCTATCCAGCTTATCTCAAGCCGTCAACAGCAGTCAAAAAGAGGCTGCAAGTGCAGCGCAAGCCGCAAAAGACCTCACCTTAGAGCAACGTTATATGGGGCTGATTCAACAAACCGTACGCGCTAACTGGATCAATCAATTCCCCAATACGCCTCTCACGGTGACTTTAAAAATTCAGCTCGACAAACAAGGCAATGTCCTCAACGTCGCGGTTAGTCAAAGCAGTGGCAATGCAGCTTTTGACCGCCAAGCAGTGCTCGCAGTCAAAAAGTCCTCACCCTTGCCTTTGCCGCCTGACGCCGGCCTCGCTAAAAAATTTATGAACCTGACACTGCCCTTTAGCAATCAAACCTAAGGGCCATCCTGTTCAATACAGCTATCACGCATAAGTATAGCTACCATCTGAACATAAACTAGATGTGTCGTCTTCGGATCCATGCCCCCCTTCAACAAAACCACCTACTGCGCGGCGAGTTGAAGACGCTGCAGTCATTGAAGCTGTACGTAATATCTCACCTACATCATAACGCCAAGCCAAACTGAGCGTGTAATCATTGCACATCGCCTGAAGTCGCTTTTTGACACTTTCTATGTGCAACGGATTCTCCAAAGCATCGCAATCAAAAACTGCTCCTGCCTGAAGCAATGGTTGTACAACTTCAAATTGACCTGCTCCAAGGGCAACACAAAGGGCAGAGCTTAACTGCAGCGAAGCGTCCTTCTTTTTTAAAATCTGAGGCCGATCAATCTGGACCCCTGCTTGGATCAGCCGCACAATCAGCGGAAGATCACCTGTTGCAGCGGCAATGGCAATAAGGGTAAAGCAGCCACGTGGACCATCCCATCTTAACTGGTCTAGAAGTTTGCGTTGTGTTTCCACCGCACAGTCCATCGTAGCAAGCTCGTTTACAAAAGCAAGCACTGCTTCTTTTTCCCCAGAATAACCAAATACCATAGAACCCTGCAACACTCGGACGAGATTTGCGAAAGAAGGAAGCTGAGAAACCCGCTCCAGTATATCGCCAGTAAGCATCAAGCAGATCCGCCCACTGTCAAGCCATTTATTCTTAAAGTCGGCTGCCCTACGCCTACAGGCACGCTCTGGCCCTCTTTGCCACAAATCCCTACACCCAGATCCAACTCCAGATCATCCCCAACCATGCTGACCCGTTTCAAAGCGCTGGGACCATCGCCAATCAAGGTCACGCCTTTTACCGGTTTGACGATTTTGCCTTTTTCAACCCAATAGGCTTCATTTGTCACAAACACAAATTTTCCGGAGGTAATATCCACCTGCCCCCCATTAAAATTGACGGCGTAAAGCCCGCGATCCAAGGAGGCAATGATGTCTTCTTTACGATCTTTGCCAGGTAACATATAAGTATTGGTCATCCGCGGCATGGGCAGGTGCGAATAAGATTCCCGCCGACCATTGCCAGTTGATTTTTGCTTCATGAGGTCTGCATTCAGCTTGTCAAAAAGATAGCCGCAAAGCCGTCCATTTTCAATCAAAACGGTTGATTGGGTCGGCATTCCTTCATCATCCATGGTGAGCGAGCCCCTGCGTCCAGGCAAGGTGCCATCATCGACAATTGTACATAAGGGAGAGGCTACCATTTCGCCCATTTTTCCTGAAAAAGCAGAGCTTTCTTTACGATTGAAATCCCCTTCCAAACCATGCCCCACTGCCTCATGCAGCAAGACTCCAGGCCATCCCGCCCCTAAAACCACATCAAATACCCCAGCAGGGGCGGCATCGGCACGCAAATTGACTCCAGCCACACGCACCGCTTCACGTGCATAAAATTTCCAGGTTTCCTCCTGACACAGCGCCTCATAAGTTTGACGCCCACCTCCACCTGAATAGCCTTGTTCACGCTCGCCCTTTTCTTCTAACACGACTGAAACATTCAAACGGACCAAGGGCCGAATATCCCCCGCATAGGTTCCATCGGATGCAGCCACTAAAACTAACTCATAGTGCGCTGATAGACTGGCCATGACTTGAATCACACGAGGATCTAAACTACGTGCATAGGCATCCACTTCACGCAAAAAATGCACCTTATCCAAATGATTTTTTTCATGGATGGGATTTTGCGCTGGATAAAGCGGCATAAAATGCTTAGGAGTTAACACCTGCACTGTTTTGGATTGACCCTGAGCGACGATATTGCGCGCGGTGGCTGCACAATTTTTTAATGCCTCCAGTGAAATTTCATCTGCATACGCAAATCCTGTTTTTTCACCATGAATTGCACGAATCCCCAAGCCTTTTCCAATGGAAAATGAGCCCTCCTTTACAATGCTCTCTTCCATAGACCACACTTCGCTAGATTCAAACTGCAAATAAATATCAGCATAATCTAATCGATGCTGAAAAAGCTGTTGTAAAGCGGCATCCAGGTCCGCGCGCTTCAAGCCATTTTGATCTAATAATACAGCTTCTACTTCAGTGAGTCTCATGCGTTATCCACACCGACGCTCAATATCTGCGCCTAGGCGCGAAAATTTTTCTTCCAGATATTCATAACCCCGATCCATGTGATGCAGGCCCTCAATCACGGTTTCACCCTCTGCTGCTAATCCTGCTAAAACAAGACTCGCCGAGGCCCTCAAATCGCTTGCCATCACCGGAGCACCATGTAGTTTTTCTACACCAATACAGATCGCTTTATTGCCTTTGATCCGGATATTGGCGCCCAGACGTTGTAATTCGGGCACATGCATAAAACGATTTTCCCAAATGGTTTCGACGATTTCAGACATCCCACTTGCAATCGCATTCATCGCCATAAATTGGGCCTGCATGTCAGTAGGAAAGCCAGGATAGGGCGCAGTTTTAATATTGACTGATTTTAACTCCCGTCCCCGCATGTCCAGGGTCACTGAGTTTTGCTTCTCAGTAAGCTTGGCCCCCGCCTTGGACAGTTTCAAGAGGATATTGCTCATACTCGCCACATCCACATTTTGCGTGGTGACACACCCACTGGTCATCGCAGCTGAAATCAGATAAGTCCCCGCTTCAATTCGATCTGGCATGACTTGATATTCTGCACCTTTGAGTGCTTTCACCCCATGAATGGTTAAGGTCGGTGTCCCAGCCCCTTCAATTTTGGCGCCCATCTCGATCAACATTTTAATCAAGTCACAGACTTCAGGCTCACAGGCTGCATTATGGATGACAGTGGTCCCCTCGGCTAAAGTGGCTGCCATCAGCAAATTTTCGGTCCCTGTGACTGACACAGTGTGCATGTGAATATGCGCCCCTTTCAAACGCCCTCCCGGCACTTTCGCATGAATAAAACCATCCACAATGTCGATCTCTGCACCCAAAGTCCGCAAACCATCGAGATGCATATCAATAGGGCGTGTCCCAATCGCACAACCACCAGGAAAAGCGACTTTTGCCTCCGCATAGCGCGTCAACAAAGGCCCCAACACCACAATCGAAGCCCGCATCGTTTTGATCAAATCATAAGGCACGGTCAAGTTTTGAATCGAATGACTATCAATCTGTACCCGCATCCGGTCTAACACGGTAATTTTACAGCCCAATTCCCCCAACAACTCCAACATAATGGTAATATCTTGCAAATGGGGCAAATTACCGATGACCATGGGCTCGTCAGTTAACAGCGTTGCAGCTAAAATCTTCAGGGCGGCATTTTTAGCCCCAGCAATATTGACGGAGCCAATCAGTGGCTTTCCTCCGTGAATGACTAAGCAATCAGCCATTTTGGCACTCCTTTTGTTTCCATTCTGCCTCTGAGTATAATTTCAAGGCAATGGCATGCATTTCCCCAGAGGTCATCAAAGGCCCGAGAGTTTCATAAACCCGTTGTTGACGCTTAACGCGAGATACATTTTCAAAACAATCACTCACAATGAGGGCTTCAAAATGCACCGTATCTCGGGTACTTAATTGCACATGCGAAGCCTGTAAATTAGATTTTAACAGAGCTTCAACCGTTTTAATTTCCATTAATTGTCCTTCATAATTTTATCAAATAAATGTGCTACACCATAAACATGGAGGAGGGCTTTAATTTTTTGATTGAGCGAAGTGATTTCAAAGTCCACTTGATTACGATTGGCCGTACGCAAGCATTCTAAAAAAAAGGATAAAGTTGCTGAATCGATCTCTTGCAAACGATGTGCATCTAAACTCCAACGCCCTGTTTTAGGCATTTTTTGGCGTAATCGCTCCCACTCCGAACTTAAATTATCATGAGTTAAACTGGGGGGGAGGATCCAACGATCGCCCTGACATTCTATTTTTTCACCGTAATTTTGAATCATATTGCTTATGCCGCACTTTGTTGAACTGCATTTGCATTGAGCGCTGTCAATTTATTTAACAAGGTCGCCATATCGGCAATATTTGCAAATTGGGTTTGATAATTTTTCAAAAAGCTCACCCCTTCAATTGCTAAATCATAGACTTGCCACGTATTACCAGAGCGTTCAAGATAATAGGTCAGATTGGAGCTTTGGTTCGTAGTCAAGGAGGTCACCTGACCTGTCACCGCCACATATTGCTGCGTTTGCCATGCATTTCCGCGCATTGGATTTAAGGTCATGCGGTAATTGGTGACTGTGATCAAGGCATTGGCATAAGCCCGAGTCAACAATAAGCTAAATTGATCCACAAACTGTTGCTGCTGAGCGGGTGTAGCTTGACGCCATTTGGGCCCTAAAGCCAGGCCTGACATTTGATCAATATTCACAATCGGCATGACGGTTCCTTTGATAATGGCATAGAGTTTCTGCGGATTTTTAGCCAAATTAGGCCCAGCCTGACGGACTTGTTCTTGCAAAGCAGTGACCGTCCCTTGGATCAAATCAACAGGATTCACAGTGGTCGGCGCTAAATCAGCAAAGGCCTGGAGGCAAAATAGGCTACAGGCAACGCCCCCTATCAGGCGTTTAAATATTTTAAGAATCATGATTTGGCTCCACTCATAAAGGTTGAAATTAAAGAAGTTAAGCTGGTTGCAGCATAGGTGGTCATAATCTGCCCGCCTGGCGTTAAATTTTGTGCAGCATAACCTGGGGTAATGCTGACATAATTGTCCCCTAAAATGCCTGACGAGGTAATACTGGCACTGCTATCCTGTGGAATATTGATGCCTTTTTGTAGGGACAATACGACCTTCGCCTCGTAGGTTTCAGGATTTAAGGTGACACTTTTCACTGTCCCAACCTGCACACCTGCAATGCGCACCGCCCCGCGTGCTTTTAACCCACCTACATCCGTAAAATTAGCTGAAACCTCATAGGTCTGCCCCGTGAAATCAGACTGATTTAACCCACTAACTTTCAAGGACATGAAGACAAAAGCCAAAATCGCCAAAAGCATCAGGAGGCCCACCCAAATCTCTATTGTTCTCTGCTGCATTTTTTTATCCTTAATGAAACATAATCGCGGTAAGCAAAAAATCCAATCCTAAAATCGCCAAAGAACCATAGACTACCGTACGTGTCGTGGCTTTGGCAATCCCCTCAGAGGTTGGCATACAATAAAAACCTTGATACACGGCAATCCAGGTGACGACAAAACCGAAGACTATACTTTTGATGAGCCCATTCATGACATCAGCACCAAACTCCACCGAGGCTTGCATGTTATTCCAAAACGACCCTCCATCCACGCCCAGCCAACGCACGCCTACCCAATACCCCCCTAAAATCGCCACCGCACTGAAAATCAACATCAGCACCGGCATGCAGATTTGTCCCGCCCAAAAACGCGGCGCAATAATCCGACGCATGGGATCCACCCCCATCATTTCCAAAGCCGAAAGCTGCTCCGTTGCTTTCATTAGCCCAATCTCCGAGGTGAGGGAACTGCCGGCTCGCCCCGCAAACAATAACGCAGTCACGACTGGGCCCAATTCCCGCACAATGCTCAGTGAAATCAGCTGCCCCAAGGCATTTTCGGCACTAAATCGCGATAGAGTATAATATCCCTGCAAACCTAAAACAAATCCAATAAATCCCCCCGAAACAATAATAATCACAAGGGAAAGCACACCCACCATGTAGAGCTGTTTTACTAAATCCCGACAGCGAATTGGCCCCCAGAGGGTGAGGAACAAAAAGCACCCTGTCTCTCCTAAATTTCCTAGAAAAGCGAGGCCTGTCCTGCCCAGTTGCGCCAGTTTATTGCACATGACGCCCCCCTAAAAAATCTTCCTCGATAGACACAGCACCTGGATAACGAAATGCCACGGGACCATCCGGTTCCCCAGCGATAAATTGTTTGACCAAAGCAGAATGATCTTTGCGAATTTCCCCAGGCGTACCTTGGCCAATGACTGTGCCACCTGAAATAATCCAAATCTCATCCGCAATTTCTAACACTTCATGTACATCGTGCGATACCAAGATCGAAGTCAACCCACAACTGTCGTTTAAAGTCCGAATTAATTTTAACAGGACCCCCATGGAGATGGGGTCCTGCCCAACAAAAGGCTCGTCATAGAGCATTAATTCCGGATCCAAACTAATCCCTCTAGCCAAGGCCACACGACGCGCCATACCACCCGATAGCTCTGCAGGCATTAAACATTCAGAACCGCGCAATCCCACGGCTTCCAATTTCATTTTGACGATATCGCAAATGGCCTCTTCAGGCAAATGTGCATGTTCTCGCAAAGAAAATGCTACATTATCAAAGACATTGAGGTCATTAAATAACGCCCCACTTTGAAACAACATGCCCATCCGTTTACGCAGTTTTAACCAGCCTGAACGCCCTAACCCTCGCGTTGCCTGACCCAGCACTTTAATTTCACCAGATTGAGGCATCAGCAACCCGCCTAATAAGTGCAACAGAGTGGTTTTACCTGTGCCACTTGGCCCCATGATGGCGGTAATTTTGCCGCGTTGGATTTGCATATTTAATTTTTTAAAGATCGGCCGCTCCCCCCGACAGAAATCGACTTGGGCTAACTCTGCAACAAAAGGGTTGACTTCCACAGGAACTCCGCTATCCTAAGAGATTAAAAACACCAATCTTGAAGAGCTCTATTTTATGGATTTTCGTAAAATTGCGCAAGAAGTTATTCGGATCGAAGGCGCAGGGGTTTTAAAACAATTAGAGCACATTGGCCCAGAATTTGAAGCCGCTTGCAAAATCATGCTCGCCTGCAAAGGCCGTGTAGTGGTCATTGGCTTAGGCAAATCCGGTCATGTAGGCAGTAAAATTGCGGCGACTTTAGCGAGTACCGGCTCCCCTGCATTTGCCCTGCATCCCACCGAGGCCATGCATGGCGATTTGGGCATGGTGACGAGCCAAGATGTCATTCTTGCTATTTCTTATTCCGGAAAAACAGCGGAACTGCTCAGTTTAGTGCCTTCCATCAAACATTTGGGTGCTAAATTGATTAGCCTGACCGGTGACTTGAAATCCCCCCTTGCTCGCGCTGCCGATGTTTCGCTTTGCATTGCGATTGATCAAGAAGCCTGCCCTCTAGGACTAGCGCCTACTGCAAGCACCAGTGCCACATTGGTCATGGGGGATGCACTCGCGATCGCACTGCTTGAAGCGCGAGGCTTTACCAAAGAACAATTTGCCCTCTCTCATCCAGGTGGCAATTTGGGCAAACGCCTGCTGTTAAAGGTCTCCGATTTTATGCATCGAGGCACTGAGATTCCACGCGTTCCCCCAGAGGCAACGTTTTCAGAAGCACTCCTGGAGATGACCAGCAAACGCTTGGGCGTCACCACGATTATCGACCAAAAGGATGCCTTACTTGGCGTTTTTACTGACGGAGATGTGAGACGCACCCTGCAAAAACAAAATTCCGATATGCATACCCCGATCGCCAAACTCATGAACACTACGCCAAAATTTGTCCAACCTGATGATTTGGCCAGCAAAGCGTTTGACATGATGGAAACCTATAAAATTACTTCTCTCGTGGTCCTTGATGCTGAGCGCAAAATTTGTGGCATCATCCACATTCATGATTTACTTCAAGGAGGCCTTTAAGCTTATGAAAATCAAACTGTCTCACTCAACCCATGAATCCCCTGATTTAAAAAAAAATCACCTGCTCCGCTTTCATGAGGGCCACCTCAATATTGACTTAGCGGATAGCCACCCCTATTACTGGCGCGAACTCCAAAAAGCAGGCCGGCAATGTGATCAGATGGGATTTTGTGAAATCGAACTGAGTGGCACCTGGACTCTAGAGGAACAATGGGCCTTTTATCAGGGTTACAGTCGCCCAAAAAATCCAGGTAAAATTCATTTTGCCACATTAAATTCTGAAGAGAAAAAGCAACTCAAAGATTGGATTAAAGTCAGCGAATGGGTCAAACATCAAATTAATCTCGGACCTGATGAATGCACCCCGCTTAAACTCGCTCACGCTGCTGAGGCCTTTATCCGTGAAGTTGCAGACGAACAATACACGATTGAAACCGAATATTTAACTGGCGAAGAACTTAATCATCATGGCTTTGTAGGCTGTTACAATGTGGGGCGAGGCAGCCAAAATCCCCCTGTATTATTTTGCTTGAGAGTGTACCCGCAAAACGCTGCAGGCCGCCCCATTCAAGCAACCCTAGTGGGCAAAGGCATCACTTTTGATAGTGGCGGTTATGCTCTCAAGGGGAAAAACGATGGCCTCACCTATATGAAATGTGATATGGGTGGCGCCGCAACGGTCACAGGCGCATTGGCATTGGCTTTATCCGAAGGCCTCACCCAGCCAGTCGAACTCATTCTCTGCTGCGCTGAAAACATGGTCAGTGGCCATGCCTACCGCCCTGGTGACATGCTGCGCTACAAAAATGGCGTCACTGTCGAAGTCATTAACACCGATGCAGAGGGGCGCCTGGTTTTAGCCGACGGCCTCATTAAAGCCCAAGAACACAAACCCCGCTTGATTATTGACGTAGCCACATTAACCGGCGCTTCACAAATTGCAGTGGGAGTCGATTTTTGCTCCCTGTTTACCCAAGACCGTGCCCTACGTCAAACCGCTTTAGATCAGGCAGAAATTTGCCATGAGAATCTCTGGCCCTTACCTTTAGAAGATTGGCATCAGGAGCTTGTTCCATCGATTATTGCCGATACCGCAAATGCCTATACCACGCCGATGCCAGCAGGAGCTTCCATTGCGGCTGGTTTTCTCCAGCGCTTTATCGAGCCCAAGCAAAAATGGCTGCATTATGACTTGTCAAATGTCTTTCATGTCTCAGCCAATGGAATGTGGGGTGGCGGTGCCACAGCAAGCATGGTACGGAGTATTGCCAAAACTCTATTAGCCGAAATTTGAGCACATCACCATGAAAATGCATCGCTCAATTACTCCCTTAGCGCTGATGTTTACTGCCTTAAGTGGCATTGTCGGCTCCGCTTGGCTATTTGGCCCTCTTTATGCTTCGCAAATTGCTGGGCCAGCAGCGCTCATCAGTTGGATTGTCGGTGCGATTGCAATGCTCGTGATTGCGATGACATTGGCAGAGCTCACCAGCATGTTTCCCATTACCGGAGCCCATGCTCGCTTCATGTTATTTTCCCACGGTGCACTCTCTAGCTTTGTGTTTGGTTGGATTATGTGGCTTGGCTATGCGACCGTTGCCCCTGCTGAAACCATGGGCATTTTGCAATATTTAGGCAGCAGCTTCCCCTCCCTCTTAACTACTCAAAATGGTGTAGCAGTCTTGTCCAATTGGGGTTATGTGGCCTCAGCTGTAATTTTATTTTTGATGTGTCTGATCAATTGCATCAGCGTAAAATGGCTCACTCGTTACAATGCGGTGATGGTTTGGATTAAGCTAATTGTGCCGATTTCAGTTGGAGTCGTGATTATTGCCCTGCTCTTTCAGCCCCATAATTTTGTGACCCCTGCCTTTATGCCCAATGGCTGGCAGAGTACTTTGAGCGCCTTGTCCATGGGCGGAGTCATCTTTGCTTTTGCAGGAGCAGCCCCTGCAATTACGCTCACAGGCGAGGCAAAAAACCCGCAAAAAACTATTCCCTTTGTTTTAGGAGGCGCGCTGTTAATCAGCTTTGGCATTTATTTTTTACTGCAAATCGCTTTTATTGGCGCGGTCAACCCTCTTGACATTGCCCAGGGCTGGAGTCATTTACAATTTCCAGGCTCTAACAGCCCCTTTATCGGCATTGCAGAAGGCTTGCATCAAGGTTGGCTGCACTACTTGATTTTGTGTACTGCTGTGATTACACCTTTAGGCACAGCCGTAATCTTCGTCGCCACCAGCTCACGCACGGCTTACGCTTTGAGCGAGAATGGCTTTTTCCCCAAAATGATGGAAAAACTCAATCGCCGCAACGTGCCCTATGTGGGTGTGATGCTTAATTTTATTGTGGGCATGATTTTATTTTTCCCAGTACCGGGCTGGCAAGGGATGATGGGCTTTTTAATCGCCGCTTTTGTGCTAGGTTATGCCGTGGGGCCTTTAGCCACCTTCGCCTTACGCAAACAAATTCCGCTCCATCCACGCGCCTATCAAGTCCCTGCCGTTCGCCTTTGGTGCTATGTCGCCTTTTTCTTTACCAACTTGATCCTCTATTGGACGGGTTGGGAGGTGTACTCCAAAATGCTGATTGCCATCGCTTTAGGCCTCGTTGTTATGGCTATTTATCAATGCTTTCGCAAGCAACGGGTTCAGCTGGATGCACGCCATGGACTCTGGTCGCTGGTCTATATTTATGGCCTCGGGATTATTTCCAAACTGGGTCATTTCGGAGGCGGCACCGGAATGATTAGCAATCGTTGGGATCTGCCTGTTATCGCCTTATATTCAATCGTGATCATGTTGATTGCCCAATATTTTGCCTTGCCTGCGGAGCGAAGCCAGGTTTATGTGAATCAGATCAAGGAATAGGTTTAAAACAAGATGTTTAAGCTTGTCGCCCCTTATCTTCCTGCTGGAGACCAACCTACAGCCATCAAACAGCTGACTGAAGGCCTTGAGCATGGCCTTATGCATCAGGTTTTACTAGGGGTTACCGGATCAGGCAAAACCTTTACTGCTGCCAATGTGATTCAAAATGTCCAACGCCCTACCCTCATTCTAGTGCATAACAAAACGCTTGCGGCACAATTTTATGGGGAGATGAAAGCGTTTTTCCCCCAGAATCATGTTGAATATTTTGTATCGTATTACGATTATTATCAGCCTGAAGCCTATGTGCCTGCCTCTGATTTATACATCGAAAAGGACTCAGCCATCAACGAGCATATCGAACAAATGCGTTTATCCGCAACCAAAGCCCTGATGGAATATCCCGATACGATTATTGTGGCCACCGTGTCTGCAATCTATGGTCTTGGCGACCCCAGCTCTTACCTCAAAATGGTTTTGCATTTACAACGCAACCAAAAAATCAAGCGCCAAGATCTAATCCATCGCCTAGTTGAGTTGCAATACACCCGCAATGATGTGATTTTAGAGCGGGGCCATTATCGTGTCCGCGGCGAAACGATTGATGTATTCCCTGCTGACTCTGCACTTGAGGCCATTCGCATTGGTCTTTTTGATGATGAAATTGACTCCCTCAAAGTCTTTGACCCCCTAACAGGCAAGGTGTTGAAAGAGCTACCTCGCCTGACCATTTACCCTAAAAGTCACTTTGTCACCCCCCGTGAAATTACTCTCGGCATGCTTGATCAAATGAAAATCGATCTCGCCCAACGCCTCACCGAGTTTGAGACCGAACATAAGCTGGTGGAAGCCCAACGCTTACGAAGCCGGACCCTTTATGATATCGAAATGATTGTCGAAATTGGTTATTGCAAAGGGATTGAAAATTACTCACGTTATTTGTCAGGCCGTGCGCCAGGGGAACCTCCTCCCACGCTGATCGAATATCTCCCCAAAAACGCTTTAGTGATGATTGATGAGTCCCATGTCACCTTGCCGCAATTGGGCGCCATGTATAAAGGCGATCGCTCCCGCAAGGAAAATCTTGTCAATTTTGGATTTCGCCTGCCAGTTGCCCTGGACAATCGCCCCCTCCAATTTGAGGAATTCCAAGCCCTCTGCCCCCAGACAATTTATATTTCGGCTACACCCGGAGAATATGAATTAGAAAAAAGCGGGGGAGAGGTGGCAGAACAAGTCGTTCGGCCGACGGGTTTAGTTGACCCTGAAATCAGCATTCGCCCGGTGGCAACTCAAGTCGATGATGTTTTATCTGAAATTAAGCGCTGCGCTCAGCAAAATGAGCGTGTGCTGATCACCACACTCACAAAGAAAATGTCTGAAAACCTTACAGATTACTTAAGTGAACAAGGCGTGAAAGTCCGCTATTTGCACTCTGAGATCGATACCGTAGAGCGTGTTGAAATCCTGCGTGATTTTCGCCTAGGGACTTTCGATGTGTTGGTGGGCATTAATTTACTGCGTGAAGGCTTAGACTTGCCGGAAGTTTCATTGGTTGCGATTTTTGATGCCGATAAACAAGGCTTTCTGCGTTCAGCCCGTTCACTCATTCAAACAATTGGCCGCGCTGCACGTAATATTCATGGCAAAGCGATTCTCTACGCGGATAGTATCACACCTGCTATGCAAATGGCCATCGACGAAACTGAGCGCCGTCGCGCTAAACAAATGGCCTATAATCAAGCGCATGGCATCACGCCAAAAGGCATTGAACGCGCCGTGCATGATGTGATGGAAGGTGCAAGATCCACCCCAGAACCTGATGAAATCAAAGCCGATACAGATTTTCGCTTGCTTAAGCCTGAACAAGTGGCCAAAAAAATCAAACAATTAGAAAAACAAATGCACGATGCGGCGAAGAACCTGGAGTTTGAAAAAGCCGCTGCGCTCCGCGATGAAGTGCTAGCGCTGGAGCATTATTTCACTGAAGCTTAAGCATTGCGTTCCAAGGTAGGACTTGCACCTGAATCTACTGGGCTATGCAGAAACACCGCTTGCACACGGTCAGTTTGTAGAGACGCGATCGGCTCTGCAACAGGCAACAAGGCCCACATGGCTGCTAATTTTGCTTCAGAATGAGTATTAGGATCTTGATAAAATCGAACAAGCGCCTCAAACGCACCCGAGCGCTTCAGCAGCTCCATTTCTCCGCGATCTGCAAACTGACGCAAATACTGCGCTGCTGATCGTTGAACTGCTGGATCAGCGTGGTCAAGTAGCGCAACCATTGAATCGACCAACGCTTTTGGAGACGACATTTGCACTCTCCTTAATTCTTGCCTATTTCCCCACAGTATAGCCCTTTAAAAATTGAAGTCAATAGCCTACAATGAAAAGAAAACTGTGGATGTCTTGTGTTAGTCGCGCTCATTCCCGCCTATAATCCAATTGATAGCCTGCCCACTTACGTGAAGGCTCTTACCGAAACACCTTTGTTTGCTCAGGTGATTGTGATTAATGATGGCAGTGATGCTGCAAGCCACCCTATTTTTGAGCAGCTTTCCCAATTCGAAAAAGTGACGCTCCTCACCCATGCAGTCAATCAAGGCAAAGGCGCCGCGTTGAAGACAGGATTCAATCGCGTCATCTTGAAATTTCCAGAAGCTGCTGGCGTCATCACCATTGATGCAGATGGCCAACATCAATTTGCAGATGCTTGTGCAGTCGGAGAGCAACTCCTCGCCCACCCTAAAACACTCATCTTGGGTGCTAGGCAATTTGACCAAAAAACGCCTTTACGTAGCGCGGCGGGTAATTTTTTAACTCGGCATTTATTGAAGTGGATCACGGGGCTTAGCTTATTTGACACGCAATCAGGACTGCGCGGCATCCCCACTTCTATGCTGAAAGATTTACTCAACATTGAAAGCAATGGCTACGAATTTGAGCTCGACATGCTGATGCAAGCAGGGCGCTTGGGGTTTTCGATTCAAGAAGTGCCCATTCAAACCATCTATCTCAACCATAATGAACATTCCAGCTTCCGCCCGCTTGTGGATTCCCTTAAAATTTACTTTGTCCTCTTTCGCTTTACCTTGATTGCAGTGTTAAGCGCGCTCTTGGATTATGCCATTTTTATTGGGGTATACTATGGGATTGGGCATTCTGTATTCATTGCGCTGGTGTGTAGTCGTGTAGGCTCAATTACTTTTAATTATCTAAACGTACGCAAGTTTGCGTTTAAAGCTGCGCGGACGCAACACCGCAAAACCCTGCCCAAATACCTGCTTTTAGCCTGCTGCTCTGGTTTCGGTGCCTACGGACTCATCACTTGCTTTATGACGCTTTTGCATTGGCATGTCATTGCCGCTAAAATCATCGCCGAAATCATCATGTTTGTGGTGAACTTCTTTATTCAACGTGATTTAATTTTCAAAAAATAGAGGCCCATTATGGAGCAAATCCTGCGTTATTTCTGGACAGAAAGCAAGCCCTGGCTCTTTTGCCTAATGCTCTTTTTGCTCTCTCGCCTGCTCATTTGGCCCCAGGCCGCGTTTATCAACACTGCTTTTCACCTGCATCTTGCCCCAGAGGCTTGGTTTTGGCAATGGGATAGCGCTTGGTATCTCCGTATCATCCAGCATGGCTATGATGTCACCCCTCAGCCTGGTGCAGGCGGCATGGCCAATTATGTCTTTTTCCCCCTCCTGCCCCTGACCGTTGGTTTTTTAAGTCACATCACGCAGGTTCCGATCATGTGGATGGGCATACTGTTCTCACAGCTTTGTTTTTTATTAAGCTTTTATTTGCTTTATCAGATTTTGGCACAACGTTGTGCAAATGAAAGCACTGCCCGTTTTGGCGTCTTGCTGCTCGCATTTAGCCCTTGCAACATTTATTTTTCCTCTTTTTATACCGAAAGCCTGTTCTTGCTTTTATCCTTAGCCATCTGGCGATGCGCTTATGCACAACAATGGCTTTGGGCGGGGATTCTCGGGGCATTGCTTTCCGCCACACGCCCAACTGGGGTGATGATTCTTCTCCCCCTCGCACTGATCGCCTGGAAGTTTTACCGTCAGCAACAACTCAAAACCAGCGTGATCTTGATTGGACTTGTTCCTGCTGGGGCTTTGGCCTTTATGATTTATCTGCATTTTCACGTCGGCCATGCACTTGCTTTTGTCAGCAATGATGAAACTGCGTGGCGCCGGCCTGGCTTGCACCTTTTGCACCCGCAACTATATGGGGCTTCTTTTAAAGCCGTCTTTGCATTGATTATCAGCCTCTACCTGATTTATCAACTCGTCGTGAAGCGCTATTGGCCAGAGGCTTTGTATTTTCTGGTCATGATTTATCCGCCAATTATGTCGGGCAGTTTAACTTCCTTCTTACGTTATTCTTTTTGTCTTTTTAGCTTTTATTTTGCGCTTGCTGTAATCAGCCAGGGCAAACATTATCTGCGTTTGCTGCTCTTTTCAGCATCTGTGGCCTATGTGGGTTTATTTATTGCACTCTGGGTCAATGGGCTACCAATGCAATGATTGCAATTTAAGACGGGCTCAGGCAACATATCTCCATATTCAATGATGTTTGTTACTATGACCTCACCGCGCTTGTCCATTGTAGTTCCGATGATGAACGAGGAGGAATCGCTGGACTCTTTCTTTTCCCGCCTTTTGCCAGTACTCAAGCAACTCCACGACCCTTATGAAATCGTGATTGTCAATGATGGAAGCCGCGATGCGACTCTAAACAAACTGCAGGCTTATCAAAAAACTCTTCCAGAATTAGTCGTCGTTGATCTATCCCGCAATTTTGGCAAAGAAGCCGCACTCACTGCAGGGTTTTCTGAAAGCCGCGGCGAGGCGGTGATCGTTCTGGATGCAGACTTACAAGATCCGCCCGAACTGATCTTAGAGATGGTTCAAAAATGGCAAGAGGGCTACGAAGTGGTCGCGGTGGTTCGTAAAGATCGCAAAACCGACGCCTTCTTACATCGCACTCAAGTGGGTCTGTTTTACCGCTTTATTAATCTGCTGAGTGACACACAAATCAAGCCCAATGTGCGCGATTATCGCTTGATGTGCCGTTCTGCGGTTGAAGCTTTCCTCTCTTTAAAAGAGCGCACCCGCTTTAATAAAGGCCTCTTTGCTTGGCTGGGCTTCCGTGAATACTACATTTATCAAGAATTGCAAGATCGTGTTGCAGGTACGACTAAATGGAATTTTAAAAAACTCTTTCGCTTTGCCTTGGATGGTATTACTTCATTTAGCACGGCACCTTTACGGATTTGGACTTATATTGGCTTTGCCACTGCTTTTTTTGCTTTTTTACTGGGATTGGTGATGATTGTCAAAGCCTTACTCTTTGGAATCATTACACCCGGCTGGACTTCAACCATTGTTGTCATTTTATTTTTCAGTGGGTTAAACATGCTCAGCGTCGGCATTTTAGGGGAATATGTCGGCCGTATTTTTATTGAAACCAAGCAGAGACCGATTTTTATTATTCGCAAGGTGTATGGACGCGATTAAAATGCTTGTATTCTTCCCTCCCTTTATGCTTTAATAAAACAGTTTACCCCCCACTCAAGGAGACCTCCAGCATGAAAATCAAATCGACCCTTCTTAGCCTGAGCGCAGGCCTTTTTTTAGCAGGAAGCGCACTGGCCGCAACCAGCGTGGGTATTGTCAATTTAAATTCTGTGTTTCAAAATGTCCCTCAAGGCTCTGCAGCTTTGGCGAGTTTGAAGCAAGAGCTCGCGCCTCAAGTTCAACAATTACAAGCACAACAACAAGCTTTGCAACAAAAAATCACTGCCTATAACAGCAATAGTGCTAATCTCAGCAAGAAAGCCTCTGCCAGTCAGAAACAAGCGTTGATGACAGAGCAGGCTAATTTGCAACAAACTGTCCAAGCCTTTCAACAAAGCGCCACACAGAAAGAACAGGATTTACTCACCTCCTTTAATAGCAGTCTCAAAACCGCCTCTACCAGTGTTGCCAAAGCTGATGGTGTGGAGTTAGTCTTAAGCAGTCAAAATGCACTGTATAACGCAGACAGCATTGATTTAACCACCCAAGTTGTTGCTGCCATGCAGCAATTGGCTAGCACTTCGGGGTCTTAGACTGCATGTTTAATTTCGCCCGTAAAAAAGCCCCTTCCCTATCTCAAACTGAACTTGAAGCCCTAGAAATCGGCGACGCTTGGTGGGAAGCGGATATTTTAAGCGGCAATCCGGATTGGCTGAAGCTAAAAAAGCTGCATCTCTCGCATTTAAGCCCGGAGGAGCAACAGTTTCTGGATAATGAAACCGAAGTCTTATGTAATCTACTCAACGACTGGCAGATTGTCCATGAAGATAAAAATCTGCCCGCACCAGTGTGGGACTACATTCGAGATGCTGGGTTTTGGGGCCTTGTTTTACCCAAAAAATACGGTGGCAAAGGTTTTTCAGCCTTATTGCACTCGCAAGTGATCATGAAAATTGCGACCAAAAGCCTCACCGCAGCGGTAACGGTCATGGTGCCTAACTCGTTAGGTCCGGGCGAACTCTTGGTACACTATGGGACTGAAGCGCAACGCGATCATTACCTGCCGCGACTGGCACGGGGAGAGGAGATCCCCTGTTTTGCACTGACCGGCCCTGAAGCAGGCAGTGATGCCTCCAGCATGCCGGATTTTGGCGTGGTCTGCCGCGATTTATATCGAGGTGAGATTGTCCTTGGTATTAAGCTCAGCTTTAAAAAGCGTTATATTACTTTAGCCCCAGTGGCGACGCTCATTGGCCTGGCCTTTAAACTCTATGACCCCGATCACCTCTTAAGTGAAGAAGTGGAGCGCGGCATTACGCTCTGCCTCATCGAACGCAACACTGCAGGCTTGAGCATTGGCAATCGGCATATTCCGCTGGATCAAGCCTTTATGAATGGCACCATAGAAGGGCATGAAGTCTTTGTCCCACTCGATGCGATCATTGGCGGCGTCGATTATGCGGGCAAAGGCTGGAGTATGCTCATTGAATGCTTGGCGACGGGGCGCTCTATTTCCCTTCCCGCAATCAGTAGTGCCTATGGGGCGTTGGCTTATGTGACCACAGGCGCCTACACGGCTTTGCGTGAACAATTTCGTCTACCGCTAAAGGAATTTGAAGGCGTACAAGACCCCATGGCACAAATTGCTGGATTTGCTTATATTTTAGATGCCTGCCGCCTCTTTACCCTCACAGCCAATGATTTGCACCAAAAGCCGGCTGTGGCCTCCGCCATTGCCAAATATCATATGACAGAGCTCGCGCGCCAAGGGCTCAACCATGCGATGGATATCCATGGAGGACGTGGCATTATGATGGGTCCGCATAATTATCTGGGCCGTGCTTATCAAGGCATTCCCATCTGCATCACCGTAGAGGGTGCTAATATTTTGACGCGCAACTTGATGATTTTTGGTCAAGGGGCATTGCAAGCGCACCCTTACCTCAAGACGATTGCCGAAAGTTTGCAGCATGATGATCCTGCACAGAAAAAAGCCTTTAAAAAAGCCGTCTGGGGCTACATGGGTCGCTTAGTCAAACTCTGTGCCAACCGCTTGTGGCTGGCTGCAAGCCGAGGCTTTTTTATTAGCACGCCGGACTCTAAACTCACTGGTCTCTATCGCAAAACAAGCATTCTTTCCAACTCCTTTGCACTGCTTGCGGATATTGCTTTGCTCAGTTTGGGGGGCCGCTTAAAACGTAAAGAACGCCTCTCTGCTCGTCTGGGTGACGCCATGAGCCAATTGTATATGGCCAGTGCTGTACTCAAGTACTATCAACATTTTTATGAGCCTGAAAATGAAGAACTCATTGCCAAATGGGCTGCTCAGTACTGTTTACATCAAGCTCATCATGCTTTAGCAGAGTTTATCCATAATTTTAGCCATGGGCCAGTGCGCTGGCTACTGAATCTTTTGATTTTGCCTGGCAAAAACCCCTACCGCCTGCCTTCCGATCGCAGCGATCAAAAACTTTCCCAACTGTTGACTGAACCCAGTCACGTACGCGATCGCTTTAAAGCTTATTGTCATGGCGATGCCGGTGATCAAATGGGCATGATGGGTGTTGAGGCAGCCTATCAAGCTTTGCAAAAAGCCGCACCGACTTTGGCTAAGCTCAAAGCCAAAGTAAAAGAAAAAGCGCTCTCTCGCGATTTAAACTTGATTCAACAAGGCGAAGTGGCCTTTCAACAAAGCTGGATTAACACTCAAGAATGGCAAGATCTGCTTGATTTTTCAATCTTGCGTGATGATGCCATCCAAGTGGATACCTTTACCCCCGACCTCAAACTAGCAAGGAGAACTCGCATGAATCTGAATGTCTCATTGGAAACCCAATTCCAAGAAATTGTTGAGCGAGTCCACACGGGGAATGTCAGCCTCAATCCCACTCCCGCGCAAAAATTAGAGCTCTATGGCCTGTATAAGCAAGCAACTGAGGGGGATGTTCATGGCACCCCTCCTTCCGCAACTGATTTTATTGCTCGGGCTAAATTTCAAGCATGGGAAAAACGCAAAGGCATGACCAAAGCGCAAGCCATGCAAGCTTATATTGATTTTTTTGCCTAGGCGCTTTTATGCTTTCAACGCGCATTCATGCCATTAAGCCATCCCCAACACTCCAGTTTTCTGCACGAGCGGCTGAACTCAAGCGTCAAGGGCTTCCCATTATCACCTTAAGCAAAGGGGAGCCGGACTTTCCCACTCCCGATCACATTAAGGCAGCGGGCATTGAAGCCATCCGCCAAAACAAAACGCGTTATACTGAGGTCGAGGGTGTCCCTGAATTGCGCCAGGCGATTGCAAGATC
>JAJZUD010000074.1 GCA_021848625.1 Pseudomonadota bacterium | reverse complement strand
TGATTCTTCAGGCTCACCTTTTGGGTGACCCTTCCTCTTCCGTTTACTGCCCATGCAATCCCTCTATCTTCGTCATTGCCGAGCATTATCGCATATTTTAAATTCCGCTAAACGCCGTTTTTAGGATAAAGCGCATTGGCATACTTATCCCAGAACACCCAAGATGAATGCGCATGATGAACGCTTTAATCGTACTATTCAGGAGGAGTTTATTGATTATCATCTTGAAGATCTTTTGGAGCCCCATGTCTTCAACGATAAGCTCATGGACTATCTCTTATGGTACAATGGTACAAGACCGCATTGGGGTATCAATTTGCTCTCCCCAATTCAGTTCTTAGTCAATAATTACAACAAGTGCAATATGTTATGGCCTCATACAAACAATTGACTTTTTAAAACACTGTTCTTATAATAATCCACACAACCCACTTTAAGGAGCCCCTATGATCAGCAAAGAACTACTAGAACGCCTAGTCAATAAAGTCAGTGACTGTATTCCTGAATCCTTCAAACAATGCAAATCGGATTTTAGCGAACAAGCCCGTGAGGCAATCGAAAAGGTGCTAAGCGAATGCCGGATTGTCACTCAGACCGACTTTGAAAAACACTTACAGTTGCTTGAGCACTTACAACAACGCGTCGATGAATTAGAGGCCAAATTAAAAGCCTTTGAAGCCCAGCGTTAAAATATCGATGAACCTAGCCATTGTCAAAACCCGTGTTCAATCTGGCATGCAGGCCATTCCAGTCACGGTTGAAGTGCACCTCTCCAACGGACTGCCTTGCTTTGCAATGGTAGGGCTACCCGAAACGGTCGTCAAAGAAAGTCGTGAGCGTGTACGCAGTGCGATTTTAAACAGTCAATTTGAATTTCCAGATGGCCGCATCACAGTCAATTTAGCCCCAGCTGATATCCCCAAAGAAGGCGGTCGCTTTGATCTTCCTATTGCATTGGGCATTTTAATTGCCAGCATGCAAATTCAAGGCCATCTTTTGGAGGATTACGAATTTGCGGGAGAGCTTGCTTTGAATGGCGAAATTCGCCCTATCCAAGCTGCATTGCCTTTCGCCTATGCGTGTGCTCAAGCCAAAAAAAGTGCTGTCTTACCCTATTACAACTGTCAAGACGCGGGCTTGATTGAAGGAATTCAGCTATACTCGGCCTCAACGCTGCTTGATGTCTGCGCTCATTTACAGGGCCAGCACCCACTCCCACTGTGGGAGTACCAAGCCCCTATCCATCAAGAGGGTGACCATGAGGATCTTGCAGATATTATCGGTCAAAACGATGCCAAGCGGGCACTCATTGTGGCTGCTGCAGGGGGGCATCATTTATTGATGCAGGGCCCTCCAGGCACTGGCAAAACCATGCTGGCCTCACGCCTGCCCGGCATTTTGCCACCGATGACGGATACTGAAGCCATCGAGACTGCCAGCCTATATTCTATTCGCGGCCACAGCTTGGATCCGCAAGCTTTTTATCAGCGTCCTTTTCGCCGCCCGCATCATACCAGCTCTGGCGTGGCTTTAGTCGGAGGAGGGAGCATTCCCAAACCAGGAGAAATCTCTCTTGCTCACAAAGGCGTTTTATTTTTGGATGAGCTTCCGGAGTTTGATCGCAAAGTGCTGGAAGTATTGCGCGAACCCTTAGAAACGGGGGTTATTCATCTATCTCGGGCTCGAGATCAAATCGAATTTCCTGCTGATTTTCAATTGATTGCAGCCATGAATCCTTGCCCATGTGGTTATTTGGGCTCAAAGCGTCGCACTTGCCGTTGTCGCCCAGAACAAGTGCTGCGCTATCAAAATAAACTCTCCGGCCCTTTACTAGATCGCATTGATTTGCACGTGCGTTTAAACGACATCGACCATGAAGATTTTCTGCAAAAACCAAAAACTCAAGCGCGCTCCAGCCGCTCTACTCAGGAACAAATCATGCACTGCCGTGAAAAGCAACTCGCTCGCCAAGGTGTAATCAACGCTCAACTTAAAAACAAACCTCTAGAAACCCATTGCGCACTTCAAGAAGCGGAACAAAAAATTCTGCTATCGGCAATGCGGGAATTACAGCTTTCACCACGCTCCACACACCGCCTCCTGCGTGTAGCCCGCACGATTGCTGACCTAGAAGACTCAGCACGCATTATGATGCCGCATCTTTCGGAGGCTTTAGGTTATCGCGCTGCTTAGAGACGGAAGGAATCCCCCAAGTACACTGCTTTAACATGCTCATTTGCTAAAATATCTGTTGCTGAACCTTCGGCAATTTTTTCACCTGCATTAACGATATAGGCACGCTCACAAATATCAAGGGTTTCGCGCACATTGTGATCTGTAATCAACACCCCAATTCCTCGATCACGCAGCTGATAAATAATCCGCTTAATATCAATCACCGAAATCGGGTCTACGCCCGCAAAAGGCTCATCCAGCAAAATAAATTGGGGAGATGCCGCAAGCGCCCTGGCAATTTCAACCCGTCGCCGCTCCCCTCCCGACAGACTCATCCCCATGCTTTTGCGAATATGGGTAATATGAAACTCCTCCAACAACTGCTCCATGCGCTGATAACGCTGATCAATATTGAGATTTTTTTGCAACTCTAACACTGCCATGATATTGTCTTCAGCAGATAATTTGCGAAAAATCGACGCCTCCTGCGGCAAATAACCGATCCCCAAACGGGCCCGCTCGTGAATGGGCAACAAAGTAATGTCACGCTGATCTAAAAAAATTTGCCCGCGATTGGGCTGAACCAAACCCACTGTCATGTAGAAGGCCGTTGTTTTGCCCGCTCCGTTGGGTCCAAGCAAACCAACAATTTCCCCTGCCTTCACTTGCAGCGAAATATCCTTCACCACCCAGCGAGACTTATAGCGCTTTGCTAAATTTTGCACGCTTAACATCATGAGTGAGCATCCTTTTTGGCTTTTTGCTGATTATAGGCGGGCAAAATAATTGTGGTGACGCCTTTCCCTTTCTCGGTTTGAGGACTAGAGACCACTTGCGTGTTCAAATTATACGTGATCAATTCTCCCTCAAAAACATTGCCAGCTTGATCAAAATGAGCCTGTTTGACATACTCAACCATGGCCCGACCAGGATAATAATAAATCATTTGTGCCTGCCCATGCACTAATCCCCCCGACCCCGTGGGCAAATCTTGGGTTTTAGCAGGATTACCCGTTGCCACGAAACTTTCAATTTGACCATTAGTGGCACGCTGAATTGTGAGGGTATCAGCGGTCAACTGGCGGTTGCCTTGGACTAATTTGACATGGCCTGAGTATACCGCAACGCCTTGCTTGAGATCGACAGATGCGGCATCACTGGTCACATTGATGGGCAATGTATTATCTGAAATCAAAGCCCAGCCGCAGCCCCCCCAAATGATCAGAAAAAGCCCAAATCCACCCCGCCGCAGGATTCGGAAATTAATTTTTAGGCAGTTGATAAACACTTTTTACTCCTGATAAAAGCTGCATTTTTTTGGATGCAATATTCGCTTTAAATCCAACCCCAGAAACAAAATTCTTGCTCCCAGGCTGGCTGATTGTAATCAGATCTTGACCTGTCACCACCTGTTTTTGCATGTTGATTTGCGCGCGCTCCGTTTGCACCAAGATAGGCGGAGCTCCAGGGGCCGCAGCTCGGCTTAAGCTCACCCCACCCCCTAAGGATAAAAGATTATGCTGATCAGTCAGCATACCGGAGCTCGCTGTTAAAGTCCAGGGTAGAGGCGCGGTGTAATCAATGAGTTGCAATTGCGACATTTCAATATTGTTCGCCCCATCTTCCGAAGCGCTAGCCACGGTGCCGCGGTATTCCACTGCACCTGCAGCATTGGTCTGAATCACAACCCCTTGCTCTAGCGTCCCGATATTCGTTAAAACCGCACCAGAAAACGGCACAATCACGCTTAACTTAGCCGCATACCAGCTGGTGATGACGACCAAAAGTGAGATCAAAAAAATACCAAAAATGGCCCCACGATTTAACATTAACCACTTGCCTCAACAAACAGTTCACCTGTGTGCACTGCACGATCCAAAATAGCTTCCAAACGCCCCTGGGCGCTTAAAATTAAATCACATAATTCGCGCACTGCACCTCGCCCACCCTTAAAGCGTGAAACAAAATGGCAATAAGGCAAAATAGTTTCATGGGCATTTTTAACTGTCGCCGCCAACCCCACTCGACTCAAAATCGACAAATCGACAATGTCATCGCCCATATACGCAACCTCTTTAGGCGTGAGAGCGAGCTTTGCGCATAATTCCTCAAACACACCGAGCTTATTGAGCTGACCTTGATAGACATGTTCAATTTTAAGATCACGCGCACGCGCCCTCACTATTTCGGATTGACGCCCCGTGATGAGCCCCACTTCAATCCCTTGAGAACGCAAAAGCGAAAGCCCCAAACCATCCCGCACAAAAAAGCTTTTGAGCATATCCCCTTCTTTGCCAAAATAAAGAGACCCATCAGTCAACACGCCATCTACATCAAGCAGTAATAACCGAATGTTTGCCGCCCTGACCTTGATCTGATCCATAAATCCCCCTTTTGTATAATTGCCCCTTGCCAGTATAGCAAATGCAATTTCAATTGACAGCAAACACAAGACCTGCAATAATCAGCCCGCTCGCCTGGGTGGTGAAATTGGTAGACACGCTAGTTTCAGGTACTAGTGGATAACATCCGTGGAGGTTCGAGTCCTCTCTCAGGCACCATTTCTTAGTTCAGGAATGTTCAGAATTATCCGAAAATCCAAACAAAATAAGCACTTAACACAAATAGCTTGTTCGTAGACATTCACCAAAGTTCGCCTATTTCCGTTGCCAGTGTGTATATTTTCATGCATGTTACTATGTTTACTGGCGGTTAGCATGACAACCAATAAGCTCAGCAGCAAATTCTGTGACCATGCCACCCCAGACACTCACTTCGATGGCGATGGACTTTACTTGCTTGTTCAAGCTGATGGTAAAAAATACTGGCGCATGGCCTGCTACTTGAATGGCAAAAGAAAACTCCTTGCCTTCGGTAGCTACCCCAAAACCAGCTTGATTCAAGCCCGTGAAGAACGCAGCAAAGCACAAGCCCTGCTCGCCCAAGGCATCGATCCTGTCCAACATGCCAAACAGCAAAAACAAGAACAACTCCGCATTCACCATCAAGCCGCCGCGGACGCAGGCAACACCTTCGAACAAATCGCCAAACGTCTCCACGCCAACAAAGCCGGCAAAACCAATCACGGCCGCCCCATGAGCGAAGCCGCAGTTTGCCAAGCCCTGGACCGCATGGGTTACCGGATGGTCGGCCACGGAATTCGTGGTTCGGATGATATTAAGCGAATTATTCAGATTCCAATAAACATTGGCCCGATGACTCAGCGCAGGTTGCCAAAATCCAACCAAACAGGCCGCCACCAACACTCCAGTTAGCAGGCACTATTTTATTTGCTAGATATCCTGCAGGATAGACACTGCCCTGATTATAAGCCAAAGAAGCTACTTTCATATCAGCGCCTGAGCCAGCCGTATAATTACAGAGGAATTGAGCTTGTCCGTAATAACCACTGGAAGCTTGTACAATAGATTCAGCATTATTAAAATTGAGAGTGATGTTGGAGCTTACCGCCGATGGGGTCATTCCAAATTTCCATTGGCTTGTAGGAAGAGCCTGCTGATCCGCGGACCATGTTTGAGAATCGGCATTATAACTGACTTGTTGTGGGCAGGTAAATGTCCCTGCAAAGGCTGCAGTGCTAATCATGAGCACCCCCAGAATGCAGGCTGCTGGCTTGATAATTTTCATAATGATCCCCTTGTAATTTAAATTATTTTTAAGTGAAGCTCGGTCATTGTACCATAAATCCCTACCATTTAGGAAATCATAAAAAAGTGCCTCAGGGCAAACGTATATGGATCCGCCGGTATTGTAAAGAGGTGAGCGCTGATTAAAACAGCTGACGAATTGACTCAAACTCAAGAAGTAGATACCATTATTGCCGCATGCTGATGATTCCCAGACCAACATTATCCGCCGCTCTAAAATTGAGCCCCATTCTTCAAGACCCTACCGGAGATCTTCATGACCAAGCGATTTAAACAACCTCGCGCCCTAGCCCCTCTCACTTTTTGCTATTCTTTGTTTATGGCCGCATTTGGCGGCATCTTAGCTTCTTTAACACTCTACCAAACCAATCAACTCCACATGGACGCTAACACCGCTTATGGCGTTTTTTCTGCTGCCATGGCACTCCTCTTTATCTTGCCTTTAGCCGGGGGCTATTTAGCAGGAAAATGGGGCTATATCCCCGCTTCTCGAGTTGGAGTTTTAGCCTGTACTGCGGGAATGCTGGCTTTTTGCATTCCAACCTCAAGCACTTTTTACCTTGGCCTCGCCCTTTTTGTGGTAGGCAATGCCTTTGCCACCCCTGCAATCTGGTGCATGGTTGACCACTGCTATACCAAGGACAGTCCGCTGCGCGAAGCAGGCTTTACGCTGTTTTACCTCTTTTTTAATCTAGGCGCAGTGGCCAGTATTTTTATCGGTGGCGCAATTGCGGAAAAGTATAGCTTTGCTGCAGAATTTGGCCTAGACAGCGCCTGCTTAATCCTCGCTTTTTTACTCCTGCAATTTTATAGCCATCACTTCTCTAAACATAAAGGACGGAGCATTGCTCCTCAAGTGTCCTGGTCTCACCATAAAATCTACGCAGCGCTTTTCCTGGTGATTGCAATCGGCACGCCACTCTCCATTCTCCTCTTTAATCATCTTCAGCTCAATAATACTTTGATGTTGAGTCTGATGGGTGTCAGTGTCACACTGCTTCTCATCAAATCCTTTAAAATTCAGGACAGGCAACAACGTCATCGCATGTTTGCCTTTATTTGCCTAGCATTAATCTCGATTGTCTTTTGGGTTTTATATGCTCTGGAGCCGTCTTTCCTATCTGTCTTCATCGAAACCAATGTCAATACCACTTTGCTTGGCTTACATTTTCCTGCCTCTTCCTTTTTTGCATTTGATGGTGTGTTTGTAATCATTGTGGGCTTGATCTTAAGCCGAATCTGGTTTTATCTCAGCTTAAAGAATAAAAATCCTCCACTATCGATTAAGTTTGCCGCCTCATTGATCATCATTGGCCTGGGCTTTATCTACTTAGCCTGGATGATTCACGCCCACCTAGAGCAACTGATGAGTGCATACGATATCGTCATCGCCTATGCCATCTTCGCTACGGCGGAGTTATTGGTGAGTCCGCTTGGCATTTCCATGGTGGGCAGCCTAGCTCCCGAGGGTGAAGAAGGCTTAATGATGGGTTTTTGGCAATTATCTACCGGTGTAGGGGGCGTTTTAGCAGGATACATCGCCATGTTGCCCCATTTGCCACAAACCACTACCCCCCTGACAACCAGCAATCCTATCTATCTCAAAATCTTTTTAGAAGTGGGGTTGGGTGCAGTTCTTGCTGGCCTAGCGGTTTTGTTGTTTGTGCCCAAACTGGCACGTTTGATGAGCAAAGCGACCTATGTCGTGCCTCAAGTGTAATACAAAAAAATACAAAAAAAATATTTAAATCAATCCGAAATTTGTAACTACTCAGCCCTCTATCCGGAGCGCTGAGGAAGTTTGATAATTGAAAAAATCAAAAAAAGCTTGAAAAATAAAATACAGGCGCTAGAATTCGAGCATATTGGCAATTAAAAGTAGTAATGGCG
>JAJZUD010000073.1 GCA_021848625.1 Pseudomonadota bacterium | reverse complement strand
TCACAGTCTGAGCGATAAAATCAAAAATAAATGCAAAAATTGCGCCGCCGCTTCGCGGCTATGCTTGCTTTTTTAGGCCGCTAATCCAAAAACTCGAATTTTTAGAGGTGCCCATTGATAATATGCCCTCGCTCTCGTTCTCGCATCAAAGGCAAGACTGCGCGGGTCACATAAACCAATCCTTTGAAATTAGTATCGATCATGGCTTCCCAGTCTTCCAAATGGGCTTCGTGCACCCATTCTAAGCCCGCAGCCAACCCTGCACTGTTTACTAAAATATCAATATCCCGAAATGCTTTGGGTAAACTATGTAAAATTTGGGTAATTGCCTCAGGATGTCGCACATCGCCTTCCGCAATAAAAATCGGCGTCTTGGTCTTGACTTGCATTTGTTTTGCCCATTCCTCCAGCCGACCAATTCTTCTGGCCAAGAGAATCACTTTTACACCCGCGGTGACCAGTTGTTCAGCGATGGCAGCGCCAATCCCACTTGAAGCCCCAGTGACCAATGCAGTTTGACCTTGCAAATTCATACTTAGGAGCTCGCATTAAGGGTTTGTGTAAAAGACACCACCTGGCCTTGCGCATTAAAATTCACCACCAAGCGATTACTTTGCAAAGGCTCGCGATTTTCTTTATTGGTATAAATATAATACCAATTATTGGGATGATAACTATCAATCAAATTCGGCGTGCCCAACAAATACGTCACCTGGGATTGGGTCATGCCGACTTTCAACTGACTAATTTGTGCAGGGCTTAAAACCACACCTTGCTGAATAGGCATTTGATAAACACACCCATCCAACCCCCCTAATAATACCGCCACCCCTGTGCAGAGTAAAAATTTTTTCAAAAACATAGTACAATACCCCAAATTTTTTAAACATCTTAACCAATTTAATAGGGACAAACAATGGCTAGCATTCCCCGCAAAGACTTGCACGAAGTCGGTTTAAAAGTGACGACCCCTCGCTTACTGATCTTGCATATTTTGGAAGAATCAAGTGAACATCTGCGCGCTGAAGAGATCCACCATATTCTGACCGAACGTCACCACGACGTCGGCTTGGCAACAATTTATCGGGTGTTAGGCCAATTTATTAACGCTGGCATTGTCAATAAACATCACTTTTCTGAGGATCATGCGGTCTTTGAATTGGACCGTGGCGCCCATCACGACCACTTAATGTGCGTGAAATGCGAGGCAGTCGAGGAATTTACGGATGACGAGATTGAAAATCGCCAAAGCGCCATCGCCAAGCGATTTGGCTATGAGATCACGGATCACAATCTCTATCTTTACGGGATCTGCCCTCGCTGCCAGGAATCTCAATAATGTGGCAGTATCCCCATTTTGACCCGATTGCCTTTCATTTAGGCCCGCTCGCTGTCCATTGGTATGGCCTCATGTATTTATTTGGCTTAATTTTAGCCTGGATGCTCGCGCGTTATCGCATGCACACCCAAGCTTGGTGGCCCATCAAGAAGACCGAGACCCTGTCTGATTTAGTTTTTTACGCTGCCATGGGGGTGATTTTGGGTGGGCGCATTGGCTATATGCTGTTTTACGACCTCCTGCCTTTTTTGCATCAACCTTGGATTATCTTTGCTGTTTGGAATGGCGGCATGTCATTTCATGGGGGCTTAATTGGCGTGGCTTTCAGCTTATTTTTATTTGCTAAGAAAGAGAAAATCCCCTACTTCCTCCTGATGGATAACATTGCCCCCCTCGTCCCCATTGGCCTTGCTTTGGGGCGCTTAGGCAATTTTATCAATGGGGAACTCTGGGGCCGTGTGACCAACTCTCCCATCGGCATGATTTTTCCCACTGGAGGGCCCTTGCCACGCTACCCATCACAACTATTTGAATTAGCGCTGGAGGGCATTGTCCTATTTATCATCTTATGGACCGCCTCCTTAAAACAACGCCGCCCTGGTTTGATTTCCGCTTTATTTTTGCTCGGGTATGCGAGTGCACGCTTTTTTGTCGAATTTTTTCGCGAACCTGACCCGCAATTGGGTTATCTCGCCTTTGGATGGCTCACGATGGGGCAAGTGCTTTGTCTGCCGATGTTTGCCTTTGGCGTGTTTTTATTACTGAGAGCAGCGCGTGAAAATCCTCCTGCTTGAATTCAGCCGCATTGGTGATAGTATCATGCATGAACCTACTTTGCGGGCGATTAAACTGCATTTTCCTGATGCTGAAATTCATGCCTTGACTGATGCTGCTAATTTTGAAATTTTATCCACGCATCCTGCGATTACCCATGCGGAAATTTTCCCGCGCAAAATCAAAAATCTCAAAGGCTTATTTTATTTTATCCGCAAAGTTCGCGCCCTCCGTGCCCAAAAATTTGACTTGCTGATTAATTTTTATATGGGCGGCATCACCTCGCGCCTTGCTCGCTATACGGGCATCCCAAAACGCCTCTCTTTTGACAAAACCAAAGCCTTACGACGCAGCTATAATCTACTTGTCAAAGCGCCAAGCAGCTATGGCAATTGGATTGTTGAGTTTACGGAGTTGGTTCGCCCATTGGGGATTGACCCTGCCAGCATTTGGCCCTTGCCGCGTTTTTTTATTCCGAACGAATTAGACGACTTTGCCAGCCAATACTTAGACGCAGGCCGAGAATATGTGTGCTACAATTTAGCCACAGCCGTTGCCATCAAATGCTGGCCAGCCGCGGAATACGCTCGCCTTGCTGCACGCCTCTATCAAGAAAAAAATTGGATTCCCGTGGTGATCACCAACCCTGGCCAGACCGAATACGTTGAAACTTTCTTCCAGTATTATCCTAGCGATCTACCTGCCGTGCGCCTGCCGGTTTTACGCCTCTCGCAAATTGCTGCGGTATTAAAGCAAGTCAAACTGCTCATCACAGGCGACACGGGCATCATGCATCTTGCTTTTGCGATTGATGCGCCGGTCATCGCTCTCTTCACCTACAAACGCCCAGAATATGCGGTCAGTGCCACTACCAACAAAATGGTTATCTTCCGCGAAGATGAGGATTCCCCACCCATTATTCCAGGGCAATACTACGGACACGCTGATTTAACCCAGGATGAAATCATCAAATCAATTTATTCTTTGTAAAAAATATTGACATTTAAATAAAAATATTATACAATTACACAACACGTAATCCTAAATTAAAAAACAAATAAAACAAGGAAGCGCAATGCTCACTGCCCTCATTTCAACTTTCAACGCCATCGACGATGGGGCACTCGACAAACGAATTGCTGCCCAGAGCGCAATCGTTATTGATTTTGTAAAACACATAACTGAGGCTAAAGCAGCCCATATAGCCACCCTGATCGAAACTCTAGCCTTATTAACCCGGTTTACGCAATACCAAAAGGAAAAAACCATCAAGCAACTCAGTGAAACCCCAGGATTGTCTGAGTCCTTAGGCCTCTTATCTTTCTCACAGAATCCGGCGATCAGCGGGCCGAGCGAAGAACTGGTTCAAAAGATCCATACTTACTCAATGTCCACTTTTAGGGCAATCTATCTTTCTGGAAATGCCTTAGATGATGCAGAAATACCCTTCGCCCAGTATGGGTAGAGCTAGATTTCCACCTTATTATCACGTATAATTAGCGGCCAATTTAAATAAACCTGCCCTTCTATGTCCGGCCATTATTTTGTCAAAACCCTGGGATGTCAGATGAATGAATATGACTCCCAAAAAATGCGTGATTTGCTGCAGCAAGAATTTGCCTATACCGAGACGAATACTGAGGCTAACGCGGATATTCTCATTTTGAATACTTGCTCCATTCGCGAGAAAGCGGAGGAAAAAGTCTATGATCAACTGGGCCGTTGGCGCAAAATCAAAGCCGCCAACCCTGATCTCATTATTGCAGTGGCCGGCTGTGTGGCCAGCCAAGAGGGCCCGAATATTCTGCGACGTGCCCCTTATGTGGATATGGTGATCGGCCCACAGACTATCCATCGCCTGCCAGAGCTCATCCGTCAGCGCCATAAGGGAGTGCAACATCAAGTCGATGTTAGCTTTCCTGAAATTGAAAAATTCGATCGCCTGCCTGAACCGCGTGCAGAAGGGGTTAAAGCCTATGTTTCGATCATGGAAGGCTGCAGCAAATATTGCAGTTATTGCATTGTGCCCTATACACGAGGCGAGGAAATCAGCCGCCCTTTTGAAGATGTCTTTCAGGAAGTGGCCAAACTGGTTGAACTAGGCGTGCGCGAAGTGACGCTTTTGGGGCAAAACGTCAACCATTATTTGGGCAAAATGACTGATGGCGCCACCGCTGATTTAGCGATGCTAATCTATGCTTTGAGCGAAATTACGGATCTAAAACGCATTCGCTTTACCACTTCCCACCCAGTGGAATTTAACGATCAATTGATCCAAGCCTATGCAGATAATCCTAAATTGGCCAATCACCTCCATTTGCCAGTCCAAAGCGGCTCGGATCGCATCTTAGCACTGATGAAACGCGGCCACACCGCCTTGGAATATAAAAGCAAAATCCGCAAACTCAAAGCCATCCGCCCTGATATCAGCATTTCAACAGATATTATCGTCGGCTTTCCTGGCGAAACTGAGGACGATTTTGCCAAAACCATGAAATTGGTTGAAGACATCGGCTTTGATAATTCTTTCAGCTTTATTTACAGCCCTCGCCCAGGCACGCCTGCAGCAGAACTCATCGACGACACGCCAGGCGAAGCTAAAAAATCCCGTTTAAACATTTTGCAAAGCCGGATTAATCAAAATATTGCTGCAATCAGCCATGCTATGCTTGGCAGCGTTCAATCTGTGTTGGTGGATGGAGTCTCTGCAAAAGATGAAACTGAGTTGTCTGGCCGCACGGATAATAATCGCGTTGTTAATTTTAAAGGCTCCAAAGACCTCATTGGCGAACTGATCCCAGTGAAAATTACCGAAACTCGTGCCTATACGCTGCGCGGGGAGCAGGTGATTTGATTCATACCTCTGCTCCGGCCACACTCATGCTCATGGGAGAGCATGCCGTCTTGCATGGGGAGCCAGCCCTGGTAGCAGCGGCCTCATCGCGCTTGCATGTGTATTTAAACCCTCGCTCCGATCGTCAAATTTCAATCCAGTCGGCATTAGGTCAACTCCAGACTGACCTCGATCATTTGTCCATCGCGGCGCCTTTTCAGTTTATTCTGACTGTAATCCAAAATGCGCAGTGCCAACAAGGGTTTGACTTAACAGTACAAAGTGAATTTGGTGCGACTTTTGGCTTAGGCTCCTCTGCGGCTGTATTGGTGGCCACAGCGCTTGCTTTAAGACCCAAAGCCTCAACAAAGGAAATATTTGATTTATGCTATCAAAGCCTCATTCAAGTCCAAGGACGTGGCTCTGGCGCAGATCTCATCGCTGCGATTTTAGGTGGGATTGTATTTTATCGCCAAATTCCCTTTCAAGCTGAAAAAATCTGGCCCCAAGCCTGCTTCCTCCCCCTCCCAATGACGCTACTCTATTGTGGTTACAAAACCCCTACCCCAGAGGTGATTGCACGAGTTGAGGCAGCACGCCAAAGCCAGCCTGCTCATTTTGAAACCCTCTTTCATGCCATTGGCGAGCAGGTACAAAGAGGCAAACAATCCCTCCTCCAAGGCGATCTTGCTGCATTTGGGCAATGCCTACAAGCCAATCAAAGCTTGATGGAAGAGTTGGGCGTAGCTGATTCCACCTTGCTTGAAATGATTCGACGCTTGGAGGCTACTCCTGGCATTATGGCAGCTAAAATCTCTGGATCGGGCTTAGGTGATTGTGTTTTTGGGCTCGGTGAGGCAGAATGGACCTCCTGCCCCTGGCAAAAATTGGCGCTCCAATTAAGCCCACAAGGAATGAGTCTGCATCATGATTAAACAGCTGCTCGCCCAACAAGCGCAAACGCCACAAAAAGCTTTTGGCGAGGCTTTTGCCCCTAGCAATATTGCCCTGATCAAATATTGGGGAAAACGCCAAAGCCTACTCAATCTACCCATGACTAGCTCCCTTTCCATTTCCCTGGGTGCCAAGGGTGCCAAGACACGCATCAGCGCGATCGATGCAGTGCAAAATCAGGTCTTTTTAAACGGGCACATAATCAGCGTAGATGACCCATTTCACCAACGCTTGAGCCATTTTTTAAATCTACTCAAACCAGATCCCAAGCAATTTTATCACATTGATACAGAGCTCAATTTACCTGTTGCTGCAGGTCTTGCCTCCTCTGCGTGTGGCTTTGCAGCGTTAGTCAAAGCTTTTGCCGATTTATACACTTGGAATTTGCCTGAGCCGATATTATCCATTCTCTGCCGCATGGGTAGTGGCAGTGCCTGCCGGTCCTTATGGCAAGGCTTTGTAGAGTGGCATCGAGGCGAACGAGAAGATGGCCTGGATAGCTATGCAGAACCTTTACCTTATACACTCCCCGGCCTCATCATTGGCCTGCATTTGATTCAAACTGGTCAAAAGCCTATTAGCTCTCGCGAGGCAATGAACATCACCACACAGACCTCAGTTTTATATGAAACTTGGCCAAAACAGGTTGAACAGGATTTGGCACAGATCAAAAACGCCCTAGAACAGCAAAATTTTCAACGCGTAGGGGAAGTGGCTGAACACAATGCTTTGGCCATGCATGCAACCATGCTCGCCGCTCGCCCCAGTATTTGTTATTTTTTACCAGAAACACTGCTCGCTATGCAGAAAATCAAAAACTTGCGAAGCGAGGGCCTGCCCATTTATTTTACCGAAGATGCTGGTCCCAATTTAAAAATTTTAAGCCTTGCGCCCTACCGCACTGAAATTCAAAAACACTTCCCCAATCTTGAATGGGTATAACTTCGCTACGCTCATGCAGCGACGTTAATTTAGTGCAGTGATGGTTAAAGTCACTGTATCAGTATAGTCTCCACCCGCAGGCTGATTTGAGTCACCTGGAGTTGGGATTGTGAAAGTCAACTGCCCTGCACCATTACCAGGGGTCCCTGTACCACAACTGCTACTGGCATAGGGGTGGCAAGGGGCACAACCACTGGGAAAGCCACTTGTCACTACCATTGAGGATTGAGCAGGCGTGAGGGTTAAGGTACTATTTGGTGTCAGGGTATGCTGCTGGCCTGCTGGCCCACAATCTTGGTACTGCAGCGTAAAGCCTAGCGTATTGCCCGTGGAATTTTTTAAAGCAAACCCAGATTGACCCGTGCTATCACTCCCAACAATTTGCACACTACCCAATGGATCAAATGTCCCTACCGTGATGGGGTAGGTTTGCGTTGCCCCCTGACTCGGCAAAATCGGCGTCGGCGTAAGATTGATATTCACCGCAGGGGCTGAGCTTCCAATAATTGCCGTACCATTTTCATACAATGCTGTAGCGTTGGTCACACTCACGCTCAATGTCCCTGTAGCGCAGGAAACGTTCGGCCCTGGCGTGCAAGCTGCAAAGACGTCCGTCCCCAGCAAACTCAAACAGGCTACGACTAACTGTAGGCGCATTTTCATAAACTCAAGTCTGATGCAGAAAATAATTCTCATTATAATGGAAAGCTATTCTAAAGACCAGGATATAGCCCGCCCCCCCAGGGCAAACGTATATGGATCCGCCGGTATTGTAAAGAGGTGAGCGCTGATTGAGCAGGGCGATCGCGCTATATTGACTAATAAATGACATAAGGTAATATCAGGCAATCTAAATAAACGCAGGAGATTGCCGAATGTTACCGAACCCAAGCCCTTAT
>JAJZUD010000008.1 GCA_021848625.1 Pseudomonadota bacterium | reverse complement strand
AGAGCAGCCTGACCCCTTGCCAGTCGTCTGCTCTATGAAATCTATGGATAAGTGCAGATATTAAAATTTAGTCATGTGTGACATTTTAACTTTGGTAAAAGTGTGACATTTCTACTTTGGGTTGACACACGTATGCATCTTTTGCCCTTGGGCACGCGTCTTGTTGTCAACAAAACCACTACGACATGGCGTGTTGAATCATTTACGTGATAATATTTTGACAAGCCAACTGCCAAGCACAGAAACAAAAAAACACCAATAGATGCCGCTAATGGTGAAGGAGATCTCTGTGCTTGGCACTTGGCTCAGGATAAAGTGTTGCTTACGCCTCCATCCCAATGGGCTAAATCTTCCAAAATTTCAATGGCGATTTCTGAGTAAAGATCCACATCTGTTTTATTACAGAGTTGCAGGAGCACATATTGATAAAGCGCGCTTTCCAAAAGGCGTGTGTGCTCTTCATTTCGATAGCTGGTGAATTTAACAGCAAGCGCTTTGCTTGGTGTGAACGGCAATTCGCTCTGACATTTTTTTAAAATGGGGCCAAGGAAATAGCCAATAAGACCAAACTCTTTTTGCTTAATCTGTCGGCCCCCAAAACACTGATCAAAAACACCGTTGATGTGATCGTTAATGCCTTGATTTAATAGCTGCGCTTCTTTAACCAAAAATAATTTGATGAAGAGCGGGCAGCTAATTCGTATTGTATTTTGTTGAGTCATCTAGCACCCTTGTTTTGTCTGGCGTCGATGGTTCTGACAAGATTAGCCATGCTAGAAATTCGTTGGCGCTCTTTTTCTTCATGGATGATGTGGCGATGGATCAGTGCATTGGAATGGTTAATCAATTCCATTTCGGTGGGATTAACAAAGCTGACTAGAAGCCTCAACAAGACTTCATCGTCCAGACTGCGTTTATCAACGCTAGCTGATCCAGCAAGCAAATCCAGCATATTGCGCTCAATGGGGAATGAGAATGTCTTTGGAGCCGAAAAGCGAATCTTGGCTTGCTTGAGTTCGATCGCACGGACTCGATATTCAATGTCATTGTAAAGTGTAGAGCGTAAGCGCTGAGTGAGTTCACTTTGAATGGATTGGCCATTCGTCTTTGCTTCTTTTGACAATACTTCTAAAGCAAATTCATTGAGCGTTAATCTTAAACTGGCTTGGCTTTTGGTTTTCATTGCTGAGCGATACAAACGAGCAGCGTATTTCTCCATTTCTACTACAGACCAATCGCCAATTTCATAATCTTTGATTGCAAATTGCAGATACTCATCCAAGTCATTGAGATCAACAAAATTCTGGCCCAAAATTAATTCTTTGGTCTCACCCTGATCACGATATGAAATCGTTACAAACACGCCATCGTTTTCTATTTTGATTGTATTGCTGATTTTCGAAGCTTGCATGTTACCCTCACTTATTATTGTTTTTTGTAATTACAGTTTTCCGTATTTGGTTTATGCATGATATAGCTAAACCGATTTTAAAGTCAAGCAATAAGTGAAAAAAATTGAAATTAAGATTTTATAAAAATCAAGTACTTAATATTTTATGACATTTTATTTATTTAATTTGAAGTGATTTTAACGTGAATCAAAAAACTTCACCTTCAATCTGAATACAGCCGTTTTTTTGGAAATTTGCAATCAATTGATTGACCCAATCAGGCTGATCTGAAGTTTTGTAAATGGCCAGTGTTTCCCACTCATGTGAATGAGTATTTGCTCCAACTAAGGGCATCTCTAAGAAGCAAGAGACCAAAGGCTCAAGATTTTTTTTGATGCGTGCCGAATTTTTAACACGGCCAATTGCCAAAGGAACACCACTTTTGGCACATAACTTTGCCGCCAACTCACGCAACATAAACCCAAGACCCGTTAAGGGCTTTAATGAAAATGTTAAGCCAATACCACCTACTTTAATCTTTTTGTCATTTAAACTCACGCAATCCTCAAAAATAGCAACATGCCCGACCAATTTATCACCCAAAGTGCAAAGGATTCTTTTTAATGGCAAGCAATAACCATACGGCTTATGCGCAAAGGATTGTGTGCGAAAGCCATAGGCTTCATTTAGGCCTTGTTGTATGACTTGGAACTGGTCTTGTGTCAAATCTGCTTCGTCATAGGTTTTGAAAACATACAATTGGCCTTTAATCAAAACAGACTGAACCTCTTCAATCATCTCTATTCACTGTTGACTATTCCTTTTTCAATTTCCTCCAAAGATAATCCTTTGGTGGGCGGCATCAAATACGTTGCGAAATAATACACGGTACTTGTCAGAGCAAAAAGCAAAAAGATTCCGCTAAAACCAATCTTATCCTGAAGGGGCAAGAATATGCCTGATAACGAAGCACCAGCAATTGAAGTCAGCAACAAGGCGAAGGCAAGACCAGCGCTTCTGATTTTGGAGGGGAGTAGTTCCGCCATCAACGTCCAAATTAAAGCGCCAGGCGCAATGGCAAAAAATACGATATATCCAAGCAAAAATAAAGTCATCAGAGCTGCCCGGATGGTTGCAGCCTCTACAAAGAAATGAACTAAGCTGCAGCCCAATAAACATAAGATCACACCGATTAGCCCAAACTGCAATAAGCGATGTCTTTCAAAGCGGTCAACAATACAAATTGCGACAATTGTCATCACAAAATTAATTGCTGTAATTAAAATGCTGCCTGCTAAAGCCGAGTTATGACCGCCGAAGCCAGACAGATAAAGAATGGTTGAATCATATTGCAAAATTGCATTGATGCCTGTGAATTGATTTAATATACCCAGCGCAATTGCTAATCCGAGAGGAAATAAATATCGACGCTGAAACAATACCCGAAAAGCACGCATCTCTTTTTTTGCCGCCACATTTTTAACAATCGCTTCCAATTCTTTCTCAGGAGTGGATTTTAAACTCAGCCGACCTAAAATATGCAAAGCTTCCTCATTGCGATGCTTCGCCACCAGCCAACGCGGAGACTCAGGTACAAAAAGCGAGACAAGTAAAACAAGGACAACAGGCACCAGTTCAAAAAGAAAAATTGGCCGCCAGGCAAAAGAATCCGCATAACACCACGAGATAATGGTTGAGACCAAAATCCCCAAAGTCAAAAATAGCTGAAAGGCCACTGTGCCACGTCCACGTAGCGATGCGGGTAGCGTTTCTGTTAAATAGAGTGGCACAGTCATCGTAAGCATGCCTGAAGCCACGCCAATCAATAACCGTCCAATGATCAACTGAACAATCCCATGCGCAAGCACCATCGCTGTAACACTGATCACGGCGGTTAGAGCCGAAAGAACCAGCGTCTTTTTGCGTCCAATCCAATCGGCAAGATGCCCCATAAAAAACATGACCGCAACAATGCCCCACAAAAAGGATGAGACAAACAGAGAGGCTTGCAAGTGGGTCAGAGTCATTTCTTCATCAACAAAAAAGAGCACGCCACCCATTGCCCCAATATTATAGCCGTATAAGCTGCCCGAAATGGACACAGCTAAAATCAAGCCAACTAAAAACGGGCTATGCGAATGGAAGCGCTCTACCTTCATTGATTTCACCTTGATGGTTGTCTGAAACCAGTTGTTTGAGTTTAGTAAGCCCATGCGCTAACAAGATTGCACTTTGCTGGCCTTCCATTTTGACCAAACGCTTTTTGTCAAAAAAACCTTCGTAGAGATAGGCCAATTCACCCGTGATCACAATCGGCAGATGGGTATTGGTCTTTTTGTCGATAAAGCGCACTTCCTCGTAAAGCAGCTCAAAGCTTTGCTTGACAATATCTCGTGCTTTATCTTGATGAGCAAAAAATTCCTTTACGACTGAACTTGCTTTTAAATACGCTTCTTGTGGGGTCTCATTAGCCACCCGCGATAAAAAATTAATGTCGTTGTTGTATTGCGCCAAGATGCGATCTGAAACCAAAGTGCTTGGCTCTTCGCCTTGCAGCACATTCAAAACGTGCTTGATGGCTTCACAACCGATCCAGTAATTGCCTGCCGAGTCTGATATAGGGAAGCCGTAGCCCTGCAAAGCATGAATGGTTTTGCCACCATCCAAGCTGTATGTGATGATATCGCCCGTGTTAATCGTCACACAGATCCCATTTTTACTGCCGAAGAAGGCATCGTGATTTGTGACTGCATCGCTTTCTAAATAAAAGCGACAAAATAGCTTGGAGCCTTTGTTTTGAATCTTCTCACGACTTGGCTTTCGGCCAAATTGTTGTACGGAAGCAAAGACCGCCACGTCTTTGATGGCCACAGGGTGGTTTAACTCTTTAGAGAGCTGTTCAACGGCTGCAACTACATTATCAATAAAAAAATCTGCTTCATCGCCACAACGCAAGGGGAAATCTAACACCGCATTGACCGCTTTATCTGCTGCAATATCATAGAGCATGCAGTAGGTTACTTTGACGATGGAGATTAGCACGATAAGAAACTTGGGGCTGCGTCCAGTTTTATCTTTTGCTGCACCTGATTTGACCTCAATAATTCCCTCAAGCAAGGTATCCGCAGTCACACCCAAGCCTTCACAAATTGCCGAAAAATTACTGACAGATGTATCCGAAATGCCATGCAAAATCGACATCAAAGTCGTATAAGGAATTTTTGACTTTTGTGCCAAGTCACGGGCAGATAAGCCGCGCTCCTGCATGACCTGCAAGATTTTTTTATGCAATTTTTTAAGCACGATTTGCTTCATAAATAACAGTAATATTTTTTATGTATTGGCACTATAGCACAGTTGCGCAACGGTATCCAAGAATCACCAAAAACCGTATTATAGGAACACAGTGTCGAGAATATCTAAAACTCCCTGTCCAACTTCAAACTTAGAAACATGGCCACCTTTCTGTCTCACACATTCTTTGATAGAAGGAATGGCATTGCCAACCGCATGCGGGGTCACACGTGGGTGACTCATCAAGTTTAAATCATTGATATTATCACCGACAAAATGGATGATCGACTCCTCGGGTACATACTGCAAGAGGTTGGTTTTATTCATGCCTCTTGGCACGACCTCAACCGTTCCGCCCCCAGAGCGATAATGCAAAATATCAAGCTTAAGTTGATGTTCTGCTACAAATGCCTCTAAAAGCTGTGCTGCTTCATCTGCATTTGCGCCAAAGGTTCTTGACCAGAGTAGGCGTTTATTTTCTAGTTTAGCGGGAGGGAGGGCGATATTGCTGACATTATCTTTAAAGAACAGAATATCTTGGCTTGACTCATCTAGCCATTCTACTTGATCAGGAATCACAATATGCCCGCCATTTTCTGCGCAATATAACCAAGGGTTTAACGAAATGCGATCGCAAATGATCTGGAGATCCACATAGGATTTGCCAGATGCAATAAATAACGTTGCACCTCTATTTTTTAAAAACTGAAATTTTTGGATAAGTCGTTCAGGGATGGGATGGCCCGCAAGCTCAAGCGTGCCATCACGGTCAAAGCCAATAAAAACGTTTTTTAAATCCATCCCTTCCCCATTTTCATTTCTTAGATTTATCTCCAAAAATCTTTCGATTCATCGACTGCACTACCTGTGCAGTATGACTATCCGTAAAATGCGCATAACGCTTGACCATGCTCAAAGTCTTATGCCCCAAAATCTCCGACAACTCAGTTAAGCTCGCCCCATTCATCGCAAGGTAAGACGCCGCACTATGCCGCAAATCATGAAATCGAAAATCTGATGCTATCCCCGCAGTCATCATTGCATTTTCCCATGCGGTTCTGATATCAATCGGCTTGCCTTTAGCCCCTGGAAAAACCAAATCTCTGGGCTGATGCTCATCTTTTTTAAAGTGCTTTTGCAAAATCTCAGCTGCTTCTTTGGACAAGGGAATAGTCCGAATCTCGCCATTTTTGGTCTCTGTCAAAGTGATACACCTGCGCTTAAAATCGACATTTCTCCAATGCAGCCCATTAATCTCCATCTTGCGCGCACCCGTTAATAAACACAGCACGACGATATCATATAAAAAGGGATTAGTGCTTTTCCGGCAAGCGGCAAGTAATTTGACTCTTTCATCATCAGATAAAAAGCGAACGCGCCCACGAGGCTCCTTCAGCTTCGACAATTTATGAAAAGGGTTTTCATCCGCCCAGCCCCACTCTTTATAAGCAACCGTATAAAGATGACTCAAGGCAGCAGTATAGCGGTTTACTGTCGCAGGCGTTCTTTTACCGCGCGGCGTAGGAATACTCGCCAGCTTTTCGCGTGCAGCAATAATCAGTGCTGGCGTAATGTGTGCAAAAGCATACTCCCCAAGCTCACCTTTCCAATAATTGAGTTGCACGGTTTTGTCATAAGTAGGCTTTGTGCCTTCAGGCAATAGCTTCAGATAACGCTCCACTGCATCAGCGAGCGTATGTGTTCGGCTGGCGGCGGTTTTAAAATAGCGATTTTCGCGAATTTTAGTTTCAGTTTCTTGCGCCCAACGCTTTGCATCGGTAATGCGGTCAAATGAGGCAGTCTCTGTGGGAAAGCCTTTCAGCTCTATTTTAACTCGATACGTGGTTTTAGTTTTAAAGACCCGTTTTTCTATTGTTGCCATGGCAGTCGCTCCATTAGTTTAATAATTATACTATATGAATGACTACACGTCAATAAGATCGGTTAAATCGAAGTCTCCCGCAAACCTCCCGCGACGACTTTCCTAACCCTTTCTTAAAAAATACCACCTGATAAATTATTGATTAAACTGGTGGGCCGTGAAGGACTCGAACCTTCGACCTATTGATTAAGAGTCAACAGCTCTACCAACTGAGCTAACGGCCCCACAAGGGGGTTACTTTACTGAAATAGACGCGGGTTGTAAATAGGATACGACGGGGAAAGTGTAAAATAAAATTTAGGAAACACCCTGCACTATTGATTATTCATTAACTCCCCAAAAGCAGTCCAAATTTGCTCAACCTCCCCCTGATTATAACCTGGCTGCAGACTAGTACCCGGAATAGTGTCAGGGGTGAATCCCACATACCAAGGAACCTGCATGGCGGCATTAGTCGGTGAGCCGGCAATATTTTGGGCATTTGCACTCACGCCAGATGGAACATTTTCAAAAAGCTCTAAAGCATAAGCCCCTAAACCTGAGTCAACAGATAAATCCTGAATAGCAACTCCATTTGGCCCCTCTCAACTCTCTCCAAAAAGACAGGTTTTTTGGCTTGCCGTCACGCCATCAATTGGTTTTTGCGCATCTGTCGTTGCACAACGAGGGCTCACTGCCGTTTACCAAATCCTGGTAGGTTGTTGCCCCTGCAGCATTACTAATGTAGACATAGAACGTATTAAAAGCACTTTCTTTTATCTCTGTATCGTAGGCGTGAACATTGACTTGAAATACCGACGAGCCTGTCAGACCCGATGGGTTAACCGTCAACTGATTCCCTGAGGCGGGACTCTATTTATAGAAAAATTTTCTATTTTATCACGCATATGCATCTGCTCCTGGACAGGCGCAGATTAAAACACGATCTCCGGCGACATCATCGATTCGATTGACTGCGGGCCAATATTTTTGCTCTCGCGTGTGTTTGGACGGGTAACAACCTACCTCAATAGAATAAGGGCGATCCCAGTTCCGTACATCTTCTTCCGTATGAGGTGCATTTTTTAGTGGATTGTGGAGCTTATCCCATTCCCCTGTTTTCACCTTTTGCACCTCATGAAAAATCGCAATCATGGCCGCAATAAAGCGATCTAACTCGGCCTTACCTTCGCTTTCCGTAGGTTCAACCATGAGGGTCCCCGGCACAGGGAAAGACATGGTTGGCGCGTGAAACCCATAATCCATAAGGCGTTTGGCAATATCCACCTCAGTGATGCCAGTTTCAACCTTCAGAGGGCGCAAATCAATAATACACTCATGTGCAACAAAACCTTTTTCTCCCGAATATAAAATCGGATAATAGGCTTTAAGACCCACCGCGATATAATTGGCATTTAACAATGCGTATTCTGTTGCCCGCTTCAATCCCATTGCACCCATCATCGCGATATACATCCATGAAATAGTTAAAATGGAAGCACTTCCACAAGGCGCTGCAGAAACTGTTCCGACATGCGCTGCAAGATGTGATTTTAAACCAATCGGGCCCATTCCTGGGCCACCTCCTCCATGAGGAATGGCAAAGGTTTTATGCAGATTCATGTGCATCACATCTGCACCCAATTCAGCGGGTTTAACATAGCCCACCAATGCATTGAAATTAGCCCCATCCATGTAGACCTGCCCCCCGCATTCATGAATGATATGGATGATGTCCTTAATCGCGGTTTCAAATACACCATGCGTGGAAGGGTAGGTAATCATTAAACAAGATAAATGGTCACGATATTGCTCTGCTTTTGCTCGCAGATCGGCTACATTGACATTGCCCGCTGCATCACAATCCACAATGACAACCGTCAAACCCATCATCTGCGCGGTGGCAGGATTGGTGCCATGAGCAGACTTGGGGATCAGACAGATTTGCCGATGGCTTTGATTTTGTGCAGCCTGATAGCGGCGAATAGCCAGCAACCCCGCATATTCGCCCTGCGCACCTGAATTAGGCTGCAGAAAAATAGCATCAAAGCCCGTCAGCGCCTTCAGTTGCTCCATCAGCGAGGCGAATAAGGCCTGGTAACCCAAGGTTTGCTCCGCAGGTGCAAAGGGATGCATGTGTGCCACACTCTCCCAACTCAACGGCATGAGCTCTGAGGCTGCATTTAATTTCATCGTACAAGAACCCAATGGAATCATACTGCTTGTTAGAGATAAATCACGATTTTCCAATTTTTTAAGGTAGCGCATCATTTTGGTTTCAGTATGATAGGCTTCAAAATCCGCATGCGTTAAAATGGCATCCTGGCGATAAAAAGGCTCATACTGCTCTAGATGCGCCTCTTCACTATACAGCGCCTGCAAATTCGCAAAAGAGGCCTTCTTGCCCGTAAACAATTGGTATAATGCGACAACATCCTCAGGGGTGGTTGTTTCGGCAAAATTCACCCGTGCAATTTGATCGTGGATTCGTAGATTAAACTCACCACACTGTTCCGGCTTCAAATGAACTTCTGCTACCGAAACCGTATCAAACAAATGCTGATGCAAAACACGCAGCCCTGCTTTGATCAAAGCCGTTTTAAAGAGATTAGCCAAATAATGTACCCGATGCGCGATGTTTTGAAGTCCGCGAGGGCCATGATACATGGCGTAAAGTGCTGCCATATTGGCCAATAACACCTGCGAGGTACAGATATTGGAATTAGCTTTTTCGCGGCGAATATGCTGCTCTCGCGTTTGCAAAGCCATACGCAAAGCAAGCTTACCGCGCGCGTCTTTCGAAACTCCAATAATGCGTCCTGGAACCAAACGCTTATACTCGTCTTTGGTCGCAAAAAAGGCCGCATGAGGCCCACCAAAACCCATGGGGATCCCAAAACGCTGGCTTGACCCCAAAGCAATATCAGCGCCCAAGCTTGCTGGCGATTGAAACAGGCAGAGTTGTAGCAAATCACAGGTACAAATCAATACACGATTGTCTTTTTTAAGCGCCGGCGTTAAATGCGCATAATGGGTGATCACTCCAAACACATCATAGTCATCGACTTTTTGATAATGATCGATAATCAACTCAAATCCAAAATATTGGGCTCGTGTTTTCAAAACCTCAATGGTTTGTGGAAATAGCGACGCATCGACAAAAAACTGCTTGCGTTCACAACCCGTGATTCTTTTAGCCATCGCCATCGCCTCAGCGGCCGCAGTAGCCTCATCTAGAAGCGAGGCATTGGCCAAATCAAAGCCTGTCAAATCCATAATCATTTGCTGAAAATGCAACAATACTTCCAAACGCCCCTGGGAAATCTCAGCCTGATAAGGGGTATAGGCGGTGTACCAACCTGGATTTTGAAGGACATTGCGCTGAATCACAGCCGGAGTCAGCGTCTCGTAATAGCCTTGACCCAGGGCGCTTTTTTTCACAATATTGCGGGACATCATTTCCTGCAATTTCATTAAAGCTTGTGCTTCAGTCAAAGGCTCAGGCAACTCCAAGGGAGTTTGACTTAAAATATTCTTGGGGATCACTGCCGCAACCAACTCTTCCATTGAACCCAGACCTAAAGCTTTCAACATGGTGTTTTTTTCTACAGGGGTGGGGCCGATATGGCGAGCAACAAACTCGCTGCCATTTTGCCAGGTTTTAAACATGAGAGCCTCTTTTCAACTTACAATAGGGCTTGGTATGCAGCGGCATCCAAGAGTAATTCCATTTCGGTCGGGTGGGTCACTTTAAGCCGATACAGCCACGCCTGACCATACGGATCAGAGTTTAGAAGAGAGGGATCTGTCACTAACTCATGGTTAATAGCAATGACGGTTCCTGAAAGCGGCGAGTAAATTTCTGATGCAGCTTTCACAGACTCTACCACGCCGACAGAAGATTTGGCTGCAATTTCCGCACCTAATTTAGGCAACTCGACATACACGACATCGCCCAATGCAGACTGCGCATGATCCGTCAGCCCTACAAGAGCTTCATCACCTTCCACACGCACCCACTCATGGGAATCAATATATTTTAAATCTACTGGTACTGTCATGTTGTCTCCTCTTCAAAACATTTTTGCCCGAAACGAACAAAAGGCAGGGGCAAAACCCTCACCTCTTGCCACTCCCCTCGAATTTCTACTTGACCGCGCTTGCCTGTGGTCGCAGGTACGCGCGCGATTGCGATGGACTCTCTGAGCGTAGGCGAAAAAGTCCCACTCGTCAATTCCCCAATCTCCCCTTTTTCATTGCGAAAAACCTGATGCGCGCGCAGCACGCCCTTACCCAGCAAAAGCAAGCCCACTTGCTTAAAATGCGGCGTATTCAGTTTGGCCTCTACGGCAGCACGCCCGATAAAGAGGCGCTGTGGATCTTTTAAATCAGTACACCAGGCTAAGCCTGCCTCCAGAGGGTGAACATTTTCGTCCATATCCTGACCGTATAAGTTCATTCCCGCCTCAAGACGTAGGGTATCCCGAGCCGCTAGCCCGCAAGGCTTCACCCCTGCTTGCAATAAGTCCTGCCAGAAAGAAGCCACTTTCTGCACCGGGATCATCACTTCTAGGCCCTCCTCCCCGGTATAACCAGTCCGAGCCACAAAAAAGCCATCACATTCAACGCCCTGAAACAGACCCAAAGCACGAATTTTATCCTGCCAGGCAGGTCGCATTTGACCCACTTTGGCCAAAGCATGCGGACCTTGAATCGCCAACATGGCAAAATCCACCCGTTCTTGCAAACGCACTTGGAAACGGCTTGCCACCTTGTCAAACCAAGCCTTCACCTTCGCTCTAGTCCCGGCGTTGCTGACGATGCGATAACCAAACGGCATTAAGTACACAATCACATCATCCACCACCCCGCCTGCCTCATTCAGCATGGGGCTATAAAGCGCTTTTCCAAAGCCGATTTTTTCAAGCTTAGCAACATCATTGGCAATCAGGGTTTGCAAAAAGAGCTTAGCGCCCTCACCTGAAACATCTGTAATCATCATATGGGACACATCAAACACGCCCGCATCTTGGCGTACTGCCTCGTGCTCCGCAATCTGCGAACCATAATGCAAAGGCATGTTATAACCGGAGAAGGGCGTCATCTTCGCCCCGGCAGCAATGTGGAGATCAGTAAAAGGCGTGTTCAACATCAGCGCATCCATCCAAATAAAGACATAATTTAAGCGATTTCGCCCCTAAAATGCAATCTCAGCACGCATGACCTTAAAGTGCTCTCCCATCAATCGGGGATCAAGCAAACGCTTCAATGCATAATGCTCTGGCGTAAGCGGATAACGCTCCAGGACCCCCTCTTCCAGCAAAAAACGATTTTGGGGTTTTAAAAAATCAATCCGCCAACCTCGCGCTATAAATAATTCAGCCAGGGTTGTAAAATCCACATGTGCAGTTAAATCCACTGCTCCAGGTTTAAAAAAAGGAGAGACAAGCTGATGTTGAAAATAAGCCTGCAACGTACCATTGGGACGATATGGCGCATAGTATTCTTGACGCTCATAGCCATAATCAATGATCCAGGCCATACCCTTTTGGAAATAGGGTAAAATTGTATCCAAAAAAGCGCCTAAACCCGGACAAAATTCTGAGGCATACCCTTCTGCAAACTCAACCTCTGGCACAGCAAAATCAATAGGCTCATCCAATGTAACTTCAACAAAGTGATCTTGCTTGTAATCCACGCCACGACGCTTTTTGCCTGCAGCAGTTTGGATAAAACGCTCAACAGGAAGTGCATCAAAGACCTCATTTGCAATCAAGAGCCCCGCAATTTGATCGCTCAACCCCCACTGAACTCGCTCTGCCAAACGTGCAGGCAATTGTTGCACCCTGTCTGCCTGAATCGCTCGTAGAGAAGGGCTGGTTTCCTGAATAATATAAGCCTTCGGCAAAACTTGTAACTGCTCGAGTTGCTGCAGCAGATCTACAGCAAGTTGTCCGGTCCCGGCACCGAGCTCAACAATCGTGGGGCAATCGGCCAGATGGGGTGCCAAAGCATGCGCCAGGGCATCTGCAAAATAAGGCCCCAATTGTGGCGCGGTGACAAAATCCCCCTCTGAGCCAATGGCTTGCAAATGAGAATAGTAATGTTTCAGACAGCGCCCCATATAATCTAAAAAAGGCATAGGGCCTTGCGCGGCGATTTCCGCTTGCAGTTCAGCTTTTAGATTTATTTTTCTTGCGGACACGATAAACCCAATAACTCAAGCCCAAAATAGCACCCATTGCTGCCAAGCCAATTAGACCATAAAACACATAGGCAGAGTATTCATCAAACTGGGCCATAAAGCGATCCAAGACCGCACCAAAAAAATACCCTCCCAACACAAAGGTACAGGACCAGAGGATGCCCCCTAAGATATCATAAAAAATAAATTTGGACGTCGAGATATGGCTAATCCCAAAGACTGTAGGAATGATGGTTCGCAAGCCATAGGCAAATCTCAGGCCAATAATCAACCAAACACCATATTTTTCAAATAAATCCAAGACTTGCTCTGCTTTTTCATACAACAATGGTTTACGGCGAATAAAGCGCTCGCCCCCAAAACGCCCCAGGAAAAAGAAAAAACAATCATGGATCGTACTGCCAACACAAGCAAGCAAAATCAAGCCTTCAAGGTGAAAGTACCCATGCTGTGCAGCCACTCCACCAGCAATCAGGAAGGTCTCACCCTCAATCAAGGCGCCAAAGGCCATCAGCCAATAGCCGTACGTGCTTAATAAATTCTGAATTTCGGGAGTCATATCGGATGATAGCGTAACACATGATCCATCAAAACTAAAGCCATCATTGCCTCAGCAATGGGGACCCCTCGAATCCCCACGCAAGGGTCATGACGCCCTTTGGTCACCACCAAAACTTCCTCGCCTTGAATATCTAAACTGCGACCGGGCTTTAAAATGCTGGAAGTCGGCTTAAAGGCCATCTCCACGATAAGATCCTGACCGCTCGAAATCCCTCCTAATACACCACCCGCATGATTACTTAAAAATCCCGCTTTGGTCATTTCATCCCGATGTTCAGAACCTTTTTGCGCTACAACAGCAAACCCATCTCCAATCGACACCGCTTTCACTGCATTGATGCTCATCATCGCATGGGCTAAATCGGCATCCAGGCGATCAAATACAGGCTCCCCCAAACCAATCGGCACATTTTGCGCTTCAACACGCACCTTGGCTCCAATTGAATCGCCTTCCTTGCGAATGGCTTGAATCAGGTCCTCCAAGTCCTGCATCAGCTGTAGGCTATCGTTAGCGATGAAAAAGGGTGTTTTTCCAACATGGCCCCAATCCGTAATGGGAATCACAGTGTGCCCAATTTGAGTCACGCAGCCTCGAATCTGCACTTGCAACTTCTCACGCAGATACTTTTTAGCAATCGCCCCTGCAGCCACACGCATCGCTGTTTCTCGCGCTGAGGCGCGGCCGCTGCCGCGATAATCGCGAATGCCATATTTATGATGATACGTAAAATCCGCATGCCCAGGCCGAAATATCTCTTTGATTTCAGCATAATCTTTTGATTTTTGATCTTCATTCCAAATCAATAACCCGATAGGCGTTCCGGTGGTTTTGCCTTCAAACACCCCAGATAAAATTTGGACTCGATCGGGCTCTTGCCTTTGCGTGGTAAATTTGGATTGACCTGGACGCCGCCGATCTAACTCCACCTGAATATCCGACTCGCTCAAAGGCAATCCTGGCGGACAACCATCCACAATGGCACCCAAAGCCGGGCCATGACTTTCACCAAATGTCGTGAGGCGAAAACGTTCACCAAGGGTATTTGCTGGCATTTTTTTACCTTACTAATCTGGAATGCACCCCGAAATAGTATCACTAAACAGGAGCATGGTCTATTTAAGTGAGGCTAATCAGATCGCGCACATTATTGACCACCTGCACTTTCAACTTTTGTGCAGCTTCTTTGCTGTAATTGGCTTTGGCAATAATTGCCTGTTTAAACCCATGTTTTGCCGCTTCAGCCAGACGCTCCGGCCCATAAGGCACAGGGCGAATTTCACCGGAAAGCCCCACTTCACCGAACACTACCAGATCTTGTGGCAACACTTTATTTTTAAAGCTGGAAATAATCGCTAGCATCATGCCTAAATCGGCGCTGGTTTCACTGATTTTTACCCCACCTACGACGTTGACAAAGACATCACTTTGACCAATCTCCATCCCACCGTGTTTGTGCAGAATAGCAAGCAGCATATTCAAACGATTCAAGTCGTAGCCAATCGACAAGCGTTTGGGTGCACCAAAATGATTGTCATCAACGAGTGCTTGGACTTCAAGCAGCAAAGGCCGTGTCCCCTCCCAAATATTCACCACCGCACTGCCTGGCAAGACCTCATTACGACTTAAAAAAATGGCTGAAGGATTTTTGACTTCCTTCAAGCCTTTATCGGTCATGGCAAACACGCCCAATTCATTGACTGGGCCAAAGCGATTTTTAAGCGCACGCAGTAAGCGAAACCGCCCATCCTGTTGCCCCTCAAGGTAAATCACGGTATCGACGATATGCTCCAGGACCCGTGGCCCTGCCACTTCGCCTGATTTGGTAACATGACCCACCAAAAATACTGCCACATTGTGTTGTTTGGCCATGCGCGTCAGCAACGCAGCGGATTCTCGCACTTGGGTCACGCCACCTGGCGCCCCGGTCAATTCTTCCACTTGCATGGTTTGAATTGAGTCAATCACCACCATTTTAGGCCGATGCTTTTTAATGCCCTCGATAATTGCACGCACATGCGTATCGGCAACCAGATGAAAATCCCGCGTGGAAAGCCCCATTCGCCTGGCCCGCAAGGCAATTTGATCAAGGGATTCTTCCCCTGAGACATATAAAACCGAATGCGCTTGACTTAAAAAGGCAAATACTTGCAACAAAAGGGAAGACTTGCCAATGCCAGGATCCCCGCCAATCAAAGTGACAGAGCCTTGCACCAAGCCACCGCCCATCACGCGGTCTAATTCTTCCATCCCCAGCGAAATGCGTTCGTACTCCCGTACTGTGACCTCATCCAAAGTCACCCAATCCACGGACTCCATTCCGGAGTAGCCACCTGCTTTGATTTGTGCAGTTTCAATGCGCTCTTCCACTAGAGTATTCCACAATTGACAATCCGCACATTGCCCAGACCATTTGGGATAAGTGGCGCCACAAGACTGGCAGACATATTGGGTTTTGGGTTTGGCCATAGCAGACTGGGCTAAAAAGCATTGACTCATTGTACAAGATTAAGACGCCAGCGTAAACTCCAGACTAGCGGACCTAAGAAGGCTCTTCTGGCTCTATTTCTTCAGAGCTATAGTCCTCATCACTCAAACTATTATCCGCTGGACCTCTTGCTGCAAGGGGGGCAGCAAAGACTACAGGGGGACGGGCTCGCTCTCCATTCACGTCAATACCCATACGTGTCAAGCGCTGAACAACCACATCAAATACACTCCCTGGAAACTCCCTCACTCGAGCAAGCTCCTGACGCCATGGATGTGCATAAAGCGCTCTATATATGCATTCAAAACAAGGTTGCTTCAGCGCAACGGGCACATCGCGCATTATTTTAAATATCTCGTTAGCACCAGATAATTTCCTTACAAACCAAAAAAGGGCAGCATCGTTCAGATTATACCAACAATGCGGATCTGCTGTGATCGCCTCCACAGTCCCGCCAGCAGCAATATAATACGCTTTCGCTAATCCGTGAACTCGTATCAATCCCAGAGTTGCCATATTAATCTCCAAAATGCAGGTTGTTTTGGCTGCCCCTTCCTCCATTAATTGCGCCATGCCTTCGCGCTCTCTTAAACTCAACATTCCCACCACGCCCATATTTATTAAAAAAATGTAATTTATCATGCTTGCTTTATGATGTACAGACTCGACAATCTAGTTTAAAATGGGAATAATCCTCTCCCAAAAAGATGATGCATGAAAAAAAAACTCGCCTTTCTTATCTTCAGCTTTACACTATGCACTCTGCAGCAGAGTTTTGCCTGTACGACTTTTGCCAGCGTCAATGGCGCCAATCAAAGCACTTTGATTGCTAAAAATCGGGATGAACACCCTGATATTCAAAGTGTTGCCGTGTTTCATCCTGACGGGGGGTATGCTTTTTTAGGCATGGTTTCGCAGCAAAAGCCCGGAGCTGCCCTCATTTTACGCTCGGGGATTAATCAATATGGCCTAGCAATTGTCAACATGGCCGTGCCCAACCCTCCTAATGGCGGGCTGTATGGCGATGGCGATGCTTTCATACGTGCTGTTTTAACTCTTAATCGTTCCGTCGCTGAGGTGATGGGCAATCTTCCTTCCCTTGTTGCCACCAACCCTTATCCCGAGTTCTACTTGCTTGCTGATCGTAATCAAACCGCATTGATTGAGTTAGCCTCGCAAGGGCAATATTTTGTCACTTTGAGCAACGGCACGCCGCTTTACCACACCAATAATTACGAAAATCCTGCATTTGCTGCCAACAATACAGGCGATTTAGAAGGCAGCACGAACCGCTATGATCGCATCAGCGCACTCATGAACAGCAATAGCAATTATACTTTGAATGAGTTTCAGCTTTTTGCTCATGATCATGCTGCTGGCTCCAATGACAGCATTTTTCGGACGGGAAAAAAAGTAGGCAACCCTTATACCGCCCGCACTTTAGCTACTTTTATTGCTCAGATTCCACATGATGGTTCGGCGCCAACCGTATGGATTCAGTTTTATCCCCGCCCAGACATCAGCGGCAGCCAGAATGTCTTTGAATATCAATTGACCCCAGCATTTTGGAATTTCCCGGGCAATGTTAAAGTATTAGATTCTGAGCAAAGCTAGATCGCCCTATCGACGCGCGCACTCTGCTGCAAAAGCAAGTGATCCCAAAGCCCCAGCGTCTTGCCCTAGCTTGGCTAGTACGATCGTCTCTTCAAGATGATCAATGCTTTGATTTTTGAGATAACCTTTCATCAACTGACGCGTTTTTTGGTGAATTTTTGCAAGCAAATGCTGCTGCTTCATCACCCCTCCACCCAGAATAATCTTTTGTGGCGAAAAACAGAGGAGATAATTCACCATCGCCAGACCTAAATATTCCGCTTCTAAGTCCCACGCCACATGATCCTCTGGCAACTCCAGCGCTGAATTCACTTGCCAACGCGCTTTGAGCGAAGGCCCCGAGGCTAAACCTTCCAGACAATCTCCATGATAGGGGCAGCAGCCTGCATAAGGATCTTTAATACGATCATGGGGGATTAGGAGATGCCCGATTTCAGCATGCATCACCCCATGCAAAAGCTGGCCATTCACGGCAACCCCTCCTCCGATCCCTGTCCCAACGGTGAGATAAATCACATCCGTAAGTCCTGCAGCATGGCCCCAATGCATTTCGCCAAGCAGGGCCACGTTGACATCCGTATCAAACCCAATGGGGATGGGCAGGGCTGCGTGAATCATTTTCACCACATTGCAATTTTTCCAGGCTAATTTGGGCGTAGAGGTCACACACCCATAATGCGGGGAATGGGGCAAAGGGTCAATCGGCCCAAAACAGCCAATTCCCAATGCTTCCAGTGGCTTTTGACGGTGATGCTGAAGTAAAAAATCAGTGATACGCGCCAAGGTAATGTCCGGCGTTTCGGTAGGGATCTCAAGGCGATCTTCCACTTCACCCTGCTCATTTCCGATCACACAAATGAACTTGGTTCCTCCTGCCTCAATCCCCGCTAATCTCATCCTTCACACCTTACTCTCAAGTTTAAAAAACGCATTCTAACATATCCAAAATAGCCCGCAAAGCAAGTTAATTTGGGCTCTCTGTAACAACGGCCATTTTAGCGCCTGGTGCGGGATTACCAGGGTCATACGCGGTGACCTCGTCCAATAAAGTACCACGAGGATTCACAGCAATAGAAAACGTAGATAGGTTAGGTTGATTGAGGATCAAATCAATAGCCTCATAATCGCCGCCGCTATTCCCGGCATAAAAGACCGCCGGATGTCCTGCTTGAGGTACGACATAGCGGGCAATCGCAAATTCTTTACCTTCGCTATCCACTGGGATATGCTCCAAATCATCACTTTGGTTGGGCAAGCCAGGTAATTTGACAAAACGATCATCATAAACCAAAGAGAAACGCCCATTCACATCCAACTTAGTGGCATTGCCTGTCACATGACAGACATCGAGATTAGGATTGCTAGGGTCGCAATTTTTCGGCAATAAATTGTAACCCAAGGTTTGACTAATATTAGCCAAAAGGCTAATCAGGTAGTAAGGATTGCTCCCAGAAACAAAATACACTTGGTAGCCATTTTGGATAAACTGATTAACTACATCCAGCATCGGCAAATACGCGTACTGGATCAGATTTTCTTGGCTGTAAAAAGCAGAGACGCTGTTGTAAACATCGCTAGGAGTCATCCCCAGCTCGATGGAGGCCGTTTCATCAAATTTGCTATAGTCATCCACACTCACGTTGGAATTGCCTTCTTGATAATCATTGCGACGATAAATGTTTGCCAGCTTATCCCCATCGGCCGTATCAAAGGCGGGGAAATAGGCGGGGTTATTTTGTTCCGCGCCCCAGAGAAACCATAAAGGCTGGCCTGCAAACTCATGACCGACTTCATAGTGAAATCCTGGCGGAACGGGGATCTTTTCATCAAACAGCGTGCCATCCCAATCAAAAACAGCGACATCCCCTTTACCTGCATTAGCCCCATGAATAAAGGCATCAATCGCAGCCAGCTGGGGCGATCCTGCACAATCAGACCAATGGGGATAGTTATTGCAGTTGACTGAGGCAGCAAAAGCGGGAAGGCTTGCGGCCATCACAGCCAGCGCGATTATTTTCTTGATCATATAAATATACTCCCTGTACCAAAAATGTCGTGATATTTTAAAAAAACTGGAGGGTATCATAGCCCTAACCACCTTGTAAACACAATCATGGGTATTGCATTTCAGCGCGAAAAACACCTCATGAAAACAATTGTTTTTCTATTGCAAGATTAAAAATGGACTGCTATGATCTCCAGAACTTAATTCCAATAAAACAGAGGTTTGTCATGCCCAAGCTAAAAGCACCTAAGCCAAAAACAGTTATCGCCTACGCTTCATCGGTACGCAACCCCCTAGTCATTGTGGCCTCTGCTGCAAAATTAGGCAAACATTCCCCTGCTGCATTTTACAGCCTGCTGGCAACCGGGGGGCTCGTCGCAATTATTCCCTGGTATAATGCCAGCGGGCAACTTGCAGAAGGCATGGCCCCGAAAAAAAGCGGTTTGCAAGTACTCAAAAACTTACATGAATGGGGGCACGCTCCAACATGGCCAGGATTGCTTTCTCTCCTCAGAAATATCCTCTGGGTTGCTCCTGGCGCCGTTGGCGCGGGCCTTGCCATGGGAGAAATGGGGAAAGACAGTATTACAGACCTAGCCGCCCTCTTTAATGCCCCAAAAGAATTGGCTACTGGTTTGGGCTACGCAGTCTTGATTACCACCGCACCGGCGCAAGCTCTTTTGTATTTGGGAAAAATATACGATTTTAATCTTGACTTCGTAAAAAGAGCATACACAAAATCTAAAAAACTGATGTTTCCCCTTGCTCTATTTGCAGTAGGTGGCGGCGTCGGCGTGATCACCAACTTTAAATACATGCAATCCTGCTTAACACACAGCCTCAAATTTCCATCCACTCTCCCGGAAAATGATGACGCGCAAAATTGGTTGAGGCAAATTGCCTTTTATCTTTGCTGTCTTTACGGTGTAGGCGGCCCATGGGTTCTGGCAGTAAAAGCCACTTTTGAATGGCTTTTTCTATCAGACACTGAGGCTCCACCCGCAAGTTTCTGCCTCAAAACAGCTGCATTCCTAGTTGCATTGTACGCATGCTTATCCAATACCTTGTTCAATCTTAAGCAAAACCTTCCAGACATGGATGCAGCCGCCGGACTTATCGCATGGCAACTCATTGTTGTCGTTGTATCGATGTTTTTCAATATCGGCCCTAAAGCCAATACTGAGCGTCGTAAAGTCAATGAACCAGGCTCGATTCCTGCAAAACTGGCGCGATGCTGCACAAAAACCCGCTCCCCCTCCTCTTCTTCTGATGATCCGTTAGGGGTGCCCTTGTTAGAAGATGATGTCCTAAAGCCAGATGACGAAGATACAGATACAGATAGAAAAACAACCCCTGAGCATGTGGGTGTGGCAGTGCCCGTAGATACTGATGTATCTTCTGTCTTATCTGCAGGAGGGATCTCTCTTCCACAGTGTGGCTATCCGGCTGCCCCACCCCGTCGAATCGACACAGATAATTCACTCACCAGTGAGTCCATAAGTCCTAGAAAAGAACAGCCAGGGGAAGTCACTGAGATAGATGACGCCTCTCCTCAAACTCCCTGGTACTCTAAGTTTTGCTGCCGACGCAAAAAGGGCGCTTTAGCAGTCACACCCCCTCCTGTTGAGGTCTAGATTGGATTTTTACTGTCTAAGTGCGCTACACTTAATCCCGGGTGCTTTTGTTGTAACCACTCCCCCAACGCACGAATGCCAAAACGTTCTGTCGCATGGTGACCACAGCCTAAATAGTGAATCCCCAATTCACGAGCTTGGTAATAGGTCCGCTCTGAGACTTCGCCAGACAAATAGGCATCTGCACCCATTGTTTTGGCCTCAATAATCCAATCTTGTGCGGCTCCGGTACACCAAGCTAGGCGCGAAATAGCGTGATCCCCGCCCGGGATGACCAGGGGAACCCGCCCGAAAATGGCCTCAGCACGTTCAGCCAACTGGCTTAAGCTGAGCGCTTGAGACAATTCCCCCGTGGCGACCAAACCATTGGGCCCACCGCAGACACTCATCGGCACTTCAAGTAATCTCGCCACTTCGGCATTATTGCCAACCTCGGGATGCGCATCCAAAGGCAAATGATACGCAGCCAACGCAATATCATGTTGCAATAAGGCTTTGATACGCTCGTATTTCATGCCATTGAGAATTTCAGGCTCCCCCTTCCAGAAATACCCGTGATGCACCAACAGCAAATCTGCATCCCGTTCCGCCGCCATTTCAATCGCCTCCAATGAGGCCGTCACCGCCGTACAGACTCGATTCACTTGGCCAGAATTAGCCACTTGCAAGCCATTGGGGCAATAATCGCCAAAGTCCCTTATTTTTAAATAAGTATCCAAGCTCGTCATAACTTCATCCAATGCTCGCGCCACAGCCTTTCTCCTCAAATAATCAAAAGCCTATTTTAGCCCAAAGCAGTGCATGATGCATCTCAAAATCACCCGCCAAATATTGTTGCAAATTTATACAATATGATTATAATAAACACTACAGTTTGTCAAAAAGTGTGCTATAATGGAGCCAATAGAAAATCATTTGGATGGGGTCATGAGGCACTTTGATACTTTAGCCTCTTACAAACGCTTAACCGATGTGGGCATGGACCAACCACAGGCTGAAGTTTTGGTGGATATTTTTGCGCAATCTGTGCAAATTGGCACCGAAGGGCTAGCCACTGAAATAAGTTTGCAGGAAGCAACAACAACGCTCAAGCTTGAAGTTCAAGATGTACGCCTTGAGATCCAAGCGGTTAAGGCTGAGCTACACGCTGAAATACAAACTCTTCGCTCAGAACTGCACACTGAGATCCAGTCACTTCGATCAGAGTTGCATACTGCCGTCCAATCACTACGATCAGAATTGCACACTGAAATCCAATCACTGCGGTCAGAATTGCACACTGAAATCCAATCACTACGATCAGAATTGCATACTGCAGTCCAATCACTACAGTCAGAAATCCAAGCCTTGAGAGCCGAAATGCAGACTAAGGCTGAAGCGCAAGCCGTTACTAATGAGCTGAAACAAGACATTAACGAGTTAAAGGCGGATAACAAAGCGATCAAAGTGAGCCTTAAACTGCTGACACGCTTATATTTTTCGACTACCTTACTCACGATGCTAGGCGTATTTGGCCTTTACTTACACCACTAAACCGTTTGTCAGCAGCTTGAATTTTATATTATAATTGAAATTCCTCAATCTAGTGTTTTAAGCATGCAAGTCCATTACCGTAAAGATTATCAGCCCTCCACCTACATCATTCACTCAACCGACCTCACTTTTGATATCCAAGAGCACGAAACTTTGGTGACTAATGTGATGAAAATGGAGCGTATCGCCACCGCCTCGCCGGATAGCCCACTCGTGCTGGACGGCGAAGAGCAAGAGCTTTTCACTTTAAAACTGAATGATCAGCATATCAGCCCCGACGATTATGAGTGGACAGAAACCGGGCTCACACTGCAACATCTACCCTCAAAATTTACCCTGACCGTGGTGTCCCGCATCCACCCGGAGAGCAATACCAAGCTCGAAGGCCTCTACAAGTCCAAAGACATGTTCTGCACCCAGTGCGAACCTCATGGTTTTCGCCGTATTACTTTTTATTTGGATCGCCCTGATGTGATGAGCCTATTCACCACAAAAATCATCGCGGATAAAGGCCGTTATCCCACCCTCCTTTCCAATGGCAATCTGGTAGAGCAAGGGCCCGTTGGGGCGCATCGGCATTATGCAGTTTGGCAGGATCCGTTCAAAAAACCCTCTTACCTCTTCGCCGTTGTAGCGGGAAATTTATCCAAGGTGACCGATACCTTTGTGACCCAAAGTGGCCGTTCTGTAGCCTTAGAAATTTATAGCGATGCAAAGTCAATTCGCCAATGCGAGTACGGCCTGCAAGCCATGAAAGATGCAATGCACTGGGATGAAAAACGCTTTGGCCGAGAATATGATCTAGACGTCTACATGATTGTCGCTGCTGAAGATTTCAACATGGGTGCTATGGAAAATAAGGGCCTCAACATCTTCAACACCAAATATATTTTAGCCAATCCAGAACTCTCCACCGACTTTGACTATCAAATGGTGCAAGCCGTGATTGCTCATGAGTACTTTCACAATTGGACGGGTAATCGGGTCACCTGTCGCGATTGGTTTCAATTAAGCTTGAAAGAGGGATTGACCGTTTTCCGTGAACATGAATTTACAGCCGATCATCATGGCCGTACTTTAAAGCGCATTTCGGAGGCCAATCTGATTCGTTCCAGTCAATTTGCTGAAGATGCAAGCCCTATGGCCCATCCGATCCGCCCGGACTCTTATGTGGAAATGAATAACTTTTACACGGTAACGGTTTATGAAAAGGGCTCTGAGGTCATTCGCATGCAACATACTTTGCTGGGCGAGGCCGGCTTTCGCAAAGGCATGGACCTATACTTTGAACGCCATGATGGCAAGGCGGTCACCTGCGATGATTTTGTCCAAGCAATGGAAGATGCCAATCAAGTGGATTTGAGCCTCTTTCGCAATTGGTATAGCGAGGCGGGAACCCCCAAAGTGACCGTTACAAGCCAATATGATGCCAAAGCCCAAACTTTCACCTTGCACTTTAAACAAGATCGCTTGTTTCATATTCCCATTAAATTGGGCCTGCTCAATCGACAAGGTCAGGTGATCGGCGATGAGTTGCTTTATGAGCTCAAGGACAAAGAGGCGACTTTAGTCTTAGAGTCTATTCCCGAAGCGCCCATTCCCTCGTTGCTGCGGGATTTTTCTGCGCCGGTTAAACTGTTTTACGATTATCCGCTCGAGGACCTGGCTTTGCTGTGGGAGCATGATCCCAACCTATTTAATCGTTGGGATGCAGGTCAGCGCTTCATGGCGGATTTAGTTTTACATGACCGGGATGCCACTCCAGTCCTCAAGCCCATTCGCAGCATTCTAAAGGAAATGAATCGACATCCGGCCTTGGTGGCAGAGTTAATCAGCATCCCTAGCCTGAAATCATTGGCAGAAATGCAAACGGAAATCCAGCCTGACCGGCTCATTCAATCACGCGAACGCCTGTGTCAATTGATCAGCACTGCACTCAACCTCGAGTTTAAAGCGGTATACCAAGAGGCCGCGCTCCACGATAGCGCGGGGCATCGTACGTTGAAAAATGCCTGCCTCTTCCATCTCTGTGCTGCGGGTGAATATCAGGAAGCCAAAATTCAGTTTGACAAGGCAAGCAATATGACAGATCGTTTTGGGGCGCTGACCGCGATTGTCAATTCAGGCGCACCTTTTAAAGCGCAGTGTCTGCAGCAATTTTATGAGCTTTATCAACATCATGCTCTGGTCGTTGATAAATGGTTTGCAGTACAAGCCTCAAGCAAAGCCCAAGACACACTTGACCAAGTCCAAAGCCTTCTACAACACCCAGCCTTTAACTGGAAAAATCCCAATAAAGTCTACAGCCTGGTGCTTGCTTTTGCTCAAAATTTTTATGCTTTTCATGAGCAAACAGGCCTGGGATATCGCTTCGTGCGTGAATTTATTCAAAGGATTGACCCTGTCAATCCGATGGTCGCCGCGCGTCTTGCCAAGAACTTAATGAGCTTTAAGCATTATGCCAAACCCTATCGTGACCTAATGCAAGCGGAAATCGTTAAATTAAGCCAGATAGAAACGCTGTCAAACGATCTCAAAGAAATTGTAACGCAATCATTGTACAAGTGACGCACAACCTGTTATACTGCACAAGCCTTAAGCTTTAAGCTAAGGTAAATGTACCTTTTGCGAGTTTGTGTTTTGATTCTAGAGGGTGTTTAAGTAAACGAAAGGAAATTGTAATGACGAAAAAGTTATTTGTAGGCTCACTGCCCTACTCCGTGACAGACCAAGACTTAGAAGGCATTTTTGCTGAAATGGGTCAAGTGGTTTCTGCCAAAGTAATTATGAACAACGAAGATGGCCGCAGCAAAGGCTTCGGGTTTGTTGAAATGGGCAGCGCTGAAGAAGCAACTCAAGCGATTGAGAAATTAAATGGCGCCAATGTTTCAGGCCGTAACATTTTGGTTTCTCTAGCTCGCCCTCAAGAATCTCGTTCTGGCGGTAGAAGTGGTGGCGGTTACGGCGGTGGTCGTAGCGGCGGTGGTTACGGCGGTGGTCGATCCAGCGGCGGATACGGTAGTCGTGACGGCGGCGGCAGAGGCAGCTACTAGTCTTTGCTCCAAATAAAAGTCCCTGCTTCGGCGGGGATTTTTTTTATGGATAATGCGTGCATCGTTGGCAAAATTGTACTAAAATCGCAAGTGGATATTGCAAAATCAGTTAAATTGGACTTCCTAAAAAAATGCGTACTCTCACCAAAATCGACGCTCTCTTAACCGAAGTCCAGCACGGGCTCGACACTCTGCTGCATCAATTTGCTGGCACTGCAGCCTCCCCAGGTCAAAGCCGCATCAACGCCGAACTCACCCCTAGCGAAATACGCACCAGTCAAGGCTGCATGCGGGTTAATCACACGGGGGAAGTCTGTGCCCAAGCCCTTTATCGCGGTCAAGCTTTGGCCACGCAGGATCCCCATTTAAAAGCACATCTCCAGCAAGCAGCGGATGAAGAAGTCAATCACCTCCTCTGGTGTAAAGAGCGCTTAAGTGAATTAGACACCCATCCCAGCTACTTAAATCCCTTATGGTATGCCCTATCCATGCTGATTGGCTATGCTGCTGCTAAAAAAAATGACTCTTTAAGCCTAGGCTTTGTGGAAGAAACAGAAAAGCAGGTCCTCTCCCATCTGCAAAACCACCAGCATGTTCTACCGCAAGAAGACCACAAAAGCCGCGCCATTATTAGCGTGATGCAAACGGATGAAGCGAGGCACGCCGAACAAGCTCACGCCCTTGGCGCTGCTGAGCTCTCAGGGCTCATGAAAGGCTTGATGAAACTGCAATCCCGTATCATGACCCGTACTGCATACTTCATTTGACATTTTTATTAAACCCCATAGAATGATTGCCAGCAGCGAATCATTGCTGTATATACTTATAACATAGGAGAAAATAAAATATGGCCTATTCAAAAGCAGGCATTCACCCTTTCAAAACTGACGTCTCAAACATGAATGTATACCAGAGAAAAGCTGCATCTACTCCATTTTATCGGCCCTCTTCTGCTCCAACGAAAGAACTTCCAAGCTCCCCATTTTGGCGAATATTTGACCTTACAAAAGGGATGACCCCAACCACTAGCAACAACAGCCACACTGATGATAACTATTATAAACTCGAGCAATAATCTAGTGTGAAACCACAACCAGCAGGCGGACATTAGTGCGCTGCATTAATATCCGCTGCGGGTAAATCGATGTTTTAGACCAGGTATAGTGAATCACCCAACCGGCTTGATTCAGTACCACAATTTCTGATCCTTGGTACTGTGCCGTAAAAGGCTGATGCGGGACTGGGACGCCCAAAAGCCAATAAGTCATTCCCTCCACCGGCATCGACCAGCCGAGGACATTTTGCAATAATTGCTCCGGCGAACCTGCTGTGTAAGTCTTGCCTTGCGCTGTCTCTAAGGTCACTGCATCATTTTGTTTGACAAGACGAGTTGCCCCTAAGCCTAGCGGGCCATATAGCTCTAGATTAAACTGCTGAGATGGGTCTTCCTGCCAAGAAAAATGGCCTGATTCATGAGCCTGCGGCGTGACCAAACTAAACATCCCCTGCAGTTGCACCTCGCCCGATAGGGGCGCTTTTTGCGGAGCTGTGGCACAGGCAGTCAATAATAAGCAAAGCAGATAACACAATAACTTTTTCAATTTAAGCTCCTTTTAGCTCAGTTTTAAGCGCTGGAAAATCTCCCGCGTTTTGAGGGCTTTAGGCAAATAAAAATCCAAATGAACCCGTGAAAAACGCTTAGCCACCCGCAAAATGGCATCCTGATCAAATTGCCCTGCGTGAATCGCCATCAAATCCGCCCCGCGGAAACAAGTCGGCAGTGTTAAGCCAAAGTCAGAGGCTACTTTTTCAGGCTCATGATGGGGTTGCAATTGATAATACGCATCCGCAATTAAGGGCTCTGATAAATCCACCAACAAGCCCATTTCACGAAATAAAGCAAGCTCAAATAAGCGCAGTGCGCCTTCAAAATGTGTGGTCTCTAAAGCAGCTAGCACTTTTGTATAAGCAGCAAAAAGATCCGCATGAGCATCATGGGGCATTAAAAAGGCCAAAAGCAATTCATTGACGTAAAAACCCGACCACAATGCCTCTGCATTTAAAGTCAATGCAGGACCTGTTGGTTCAGCCTGTTTAAGCGTCTGGACCTCCCCTTCGCCTTTAATGTCAATGAGTAATGGCTGAAAAGGTTGGAGAATGCCATACCAGGCAGATTTGGGGCGTTTAGCATAGGGCGCAACTAAGGTTAACAGCCCGGCTTCTTCACTAAAAATTTTCAATAAAAAACCGCTATCCTGGTAGGGATAACGGTGTAAAACAAAAGCACTTAAATTAGGCTTCTTCGGATGCATCCACAACTGCTTCAACATCAGGGCGATCCAGCAATTCGATGTAGGCCATCGGCGCCGCATCACCTTTGCGAAAACCGCATTTCAAAACCCGTGAATAACCACCCTGACGCTCTTTAAAACGAGGGCCAATGACTTCAAACAGCTTCTTCACTGCGGCATCATTGCCTAAACGCGCAGTGGCCAAACGACGATTTGCTACGCTATCCACTTTAGCCAAAGTAATAAGCGGCTCCACGATGGAACGCATATCCTTTGCTTTAGGCAAAGTGGTTTTGATCAGCTCATGCTCAAATAATGCAATCGCTAGGCTCTTAAACATAGCCTTACGCGCACTGGATGTGCGATGAAACTTTCTACCTTTAATTTGATGACGCATTTTTATTTACCCTTTCTCTTAAACTTGACCCACATTGGCTGCAGACCAATTATCAACAACCATGCCTAAACTCAAATGATGTTTAGCCAAGATACTTTTAATTTCGTTTAAAGACTTTTTCCCTAAATTAGGGGTCTTCAATAGTTCTGCTTCGCTTCTTTGCACCAAATCACCAATGTAAAAAATATCCTCTGCCTTTAAGCAATTCGCAGAACGCACTGTCAACTCCAAATCATCTACAGGACGTAAGAGAAAGGGGTCAACACCTGAACTGGATTGAGGCATTCTGCTAGAACGAGGCGCTTCTAAATCAACAAAAACACTGATTTGTTCATGCAATAAGGTAGCTGCACGACGGATGGCCAACTCTGGCGAGATGGTGCCGTTGGTTTCAATTTCAAAGACCAATTTGTCAAGGTCAGTTCTTTGTTCAACCCGTGCATTTTCAACAGAGTAGCTCACTTTGCGAATCGGGCTAAAGGAAGCATCCAAGGAGATTAAACCGACTTCTTTATTCAGTTTTTTATCAATTGTGGGAGCAGGAACATACCCCAAGCCACGGGAAACGGTCAAGTCCATCTTCAACTCACCATTTTTGGTCACATAGGCAATGACATGTTCAGGATTGAGAATGGTCACATCGGCAGGCACAACAATATCCCCGGCTTTGACCACGCCTTCCCCTTTCTTATGTAAATTCAATTTTGCTTGAGGCAAGTCTCCGTCAAAACGCACGGCAACACCTTTCAAATTGAGGACAATTTCCACCACATCTTCTTTGACGCCATCTACTGCTGAAAACTCATGCAGGACTTTATCAATGCTGACTTCAGTAATTGCAGCGCCAGGAAGCGAAGAAAGCAAAATTCTTCTTAAGGCATTTCCGAGTGTATGGCCAAAACCTCTTTCCAATGGCTCTAAAACCACACTGTAACGATTTTGGGTGATTTCTTTCACTTCGACCATATTGGGTCTCAAAATATCAGGCATCTTCAGGCACCATCCCTTATTATTTGGAATACAATTCAACAATGAGTTGTTCGTTAATTTCTGCAGGCAAATCCGCACGATCTGGATAAGACTTGAAAGTCCCCTTTAAGGCCTTTTCATCAAGCTCGATCCAAGAAGGCACGACCCGCTGTTTTGCCATTTCTAAACCAAACTGAATCCGTGCTTGATTCTTCGCTTTTTCGCGCACTGCAACTTCGTCACCAGGCTTCACTTGATAGGAGGCAATATTGACTGATTTTCCATTCACCTGGATAGCTTTGTGACCGACAAGTTGGCGTGCTTCAGCACGAGTTGAAGCAAAGCCTAAGCGATAGACGACATTGTCCAAACGCGCTTCTAATTGACACAACAAGTTTTCACCTGTCGAGCCTTTCAAACGAGCAGCTTCTTTGTAATAGCGGCGGAATTGACCTTCCAATACGCCATAAATCCGTTTCACTTTTTGTTTTTCACGCAATTGCAACCCGTAGTCAGATAAACGACCACGACGCCCGCCATGTTGCCCAGGAGGACTTTGCAAATTACATTTTGCATCCAGCGCCTTCGCGCCACTTTTCAAACCAAGATCCGTACCTTCGCGTCTTGCGAGTTTACATTTTGGACCAATATATCTAGCCATAATCGATTCCTTAACCTATTAAACACGACGTCTTTTGGGAGGACGGCAACCATTATGCGGTAATGGTGTCACATCCGTGATGCTATTGATGCGAATCCCTTTCGCATAAAACGCACGCACTGCAGATTCACGTCCAGGACCAGGCCCTTTGATGAATACGTCCATGTTTTTCATACCAAACTGCAAAATCACATCGGCGACTTTTTCAGCAGCAACCTGCGCTGCAAAAGGCGTACTTTTCCGAGATCCCCGAAAACCGGTACCGCCTGAAGTTCCCCAAGCAATAACATTCCCTTGACGATCCGTTACGGTCACAATGGTATTATTGAAAGAAGCATGAATATACGCCATCCCATCATGAATGACGCGTTTAATCTTTTTAACAACTGCTTTAGCTTTAGCCATTTTTAATCTTCCCCTTAACTACTACGCATTGGCTTACGTGGACCTTTACGTGTCCGTGCATTGGTACGAGTTCTTTGACCACGCACTGGCAAGCCACGACGATGGCGCAAACCACGGTATGTTCCAAGATCGCTTAAACGCTTGATGTTCATCGAAATTTCACGGCGAAGATCGCCTTCGACTTTAAATTTAGCCACTTCAACGCGTAATGCTTCCAATTCGGCTTCTTTCAAATCACCCACTTTTCTGCTGGACACGATTCCCGCTTCTGCACAAATTTTTAATGCGGTCGGGCGACCAATCCCAAAAATATGGGTTAAGCCTATCGAAACATGCTTATTATCTGGGACATTTATACCGGCTATACGAGCCATTCGTTATTACTCCTAGTTAACTAAAAACCATGAAGGGGGCGTATCATAACCCACTTCGACTTAAAAAACAAGACCCTAACCTTGTCTTTGCTTGTGTTTTGCTTCGCTACAAATCACTCTCACCACGCCTTTACGACGGATGATTTTGCATTTTCTACAAATCGGTTTGACAGAGGGACTCACTTTCATTTCAGAACTCCTAAAGATTCATTAAGTTATTACGGGCAGAACCCTTTAAATTCGCCTTTTTCAAGAGCGATTCATATTGATTGGACATCAATTGTGATTGCACCTGGGCCATGAAGTCCATCATCACCACCACCACAATCAACAACGAGGTGCCACCAAAATAAAAGGGGACATTCCATTCAATCATTAAAAACATTGGCAACAGGGAAACCAAGGTAATATAAATCGCCCCCACCAAAGTCAACCTAGATAGCACTTTATCGATATAAGTTGCGGTTTGTTCACCTGGACGAATACCGGGAATAAAAGCGCCCGATTTTTTCAAATTATCGGCAGTCTCGCGGGGATTAAAAATCACCGCTGTATAGAAAAAACAGAAGAAAACCACTGCAATCGTATAGCAGACGATATACAAAGGCTGCCCCGGTGCTAACATTAAACCCACTTCTGCCAACCAGTGAAAGTGAGCGGAGCTACCAAACCACTGACTAATGCTAGAGGGAAACAACAAGATGCTCGATGCAAAAATAGGGGGAATGACCCCAGACATATTAATTTTAAAGGGCAGGTGGCTTGATTGTGCTGCGTAGAGTTTATTGCCTTGCTGACGCTTGGCATAATTAACCAAAATACGGCGCTGCGCCCGCTCCATAAACACGACAAAAATCGTAACAGCGACAATGACAAACAGAATCATCAACAGGGCAATCAAGCTTAAGTTGCCGTCATGGGCTTGATCAAAGGTATGAGCAAGACCAGTCGGGATACCTGAAATGATGCTGGAGAAGATAATAAGTGAAATACCATTACCAATCCCGCGCTCAGTGATTTGCTCACCCAGCCACATCAAAAATAAAGTCCCTGTAGATAAAGTTAAAACCGCAACAAAATAAAAACTCCAACTTGTATCATAAGCAAGCCCTTGATTCACCAAATATTTGGCCATCCCTAGAGATTGAAACAGTGCCAATACCAAAGTGCCATAACGCGTATATTGAGTCATTTTACGCTGACCGGCAGCCCCTTCTTTTTTCAGTTCAGCCAAACGCGGCAGCACTGCCGACAAAAGCTGAATAATAATCGAGGCAGAAATATAGGGCATAATGCCGAGAGCGAAAATCGTTAAGCGAGACAGCGCCCCCCCTGAAAACACATTAAACAAGCCCAAAACAGTATTGTTTTGAGATTGAAAAAAATGTGCTAACTTAGAGGTGTCAATTCCGGGTACAGGAATATAGGCACCAAAGCGATAGACAATGATGCCAATTAAAACAAAAAATATTCTCTTCCGGAGCTCAACCATTATAAAACCTGGCCACCCTTCGCTTCAATTGCTTTGCGTGCACCGGCAGTTACTTTCAAGCCTTGCACAGTAATCGCACGCTCGATCGTACCTGACAAAATCACTTTTGCATATTTAATGTTGCTACAAATCAAACCATGCTGTTGCAAAACCACTAAATCAATTTGATCTACGGGCAACGCATTCAATTCAGATAAACGAATTTCTTCAGTCGCTAATGCTTTCAAAGAAGTAAAGCCAAATTTAGGCAAGCGACGTTGAATCGGCATTTGTCCGCCTTCAAATCCTACTTTATGATAGCCACCCGCACGAGCTCTTTGACCTTTATGTCCTTTACCTGAGGTTTTACCCAAACCTGAGCCAATCCCGCGCCCTAAACGACGAGGACCTTTTTTCGCTCCTTCTGCAGGCGCTAAGTTATTTAAGTGCATCATATTTATTCTCCCACCTTCAGCAAATAGGCTACTTTTTTAATCATGCCTCTGTTTTCAGGCGTATCCAGTACTTTGACCGTGTGGCCAATTCTTCTCAAACCCAAACCGCGAACACAGGCTTGGTGGCTTTCGATTCTCCCGGCTGGACTCGCTATTAATGTGACTTGAACCATTGCTTTTGCCATTTTTTTATCCTACGATTTCTTCAACTAATTTGCCACGACGCGCCGCAATTTTCTCAGGAGAGCTCATTGCGAGTAATCCATTGACTGTAGCCCGAACGACATTACCAGGATTGGTTGAGCCATACGCTTTAGCCAATACATTGTGCACACCCAGTACTTCAAATACAGCACGCAGTGTGCCACCAGCAATAATTCCTGTACCTTCTGATGCAGGTTGCATGTAAACAGTGGAAGCACTGTATTTTTCTTTGACAGGATGCCAAAGCGTCCCTTTATTCAAGTGAATGGTCACCATATTTTTACGTGCTGCATCCATGGCTTTTTGAATGGCCACAGGCACTTCACGAGCTTTTCCGTGTCCAAATCCAACGCGACCCTTTTTATCCCCAATCACCACCAGGGCACCAAAAGTCATAATCCGACCACCCTTCACTACTTTAGTGTGGCGTTGTACGGAAATTAACTTCTCGACATAACCACTTTGGGCACCTAAAGCGTCTGCTTGCTGTTCTACATTTGTCATATCCAATCCTTAAAATTTAAGACCCGCTTCACGAGCGGCATCAGCTAAAGCTTTAACTCGACCGTGATATTTAAATCCAGCACGATCAAACGCAACATCTGCTACGCCTAAAGCCAAAGCGCGTTCGGCAATCAACTTGCCCACCACTGCAGCTGCATCGATATTCCCTGTGGATTTTACCGCGGTTTGAACGGCTTTCTCCAACGTGGATGCGCTTGCCAGGGTCTGACTCCGATCACCTGAAATTAAATAGGCGTAAATGTGTCGTGGGGTACGGTGTACCGAAACACTCACTTGACGCAGTTCTTTAAGATGCTCCCGCGTACGCTTTGCTCTTCTCAATCTTGCTTCTTTCTTTTCCATTGACTCCACCCTGACCTATTTCTTCTTGGTTTCTTTCAGATGAACTTGCTCATCTGCATAACGCACACCTTTTCCTTTGTAGGGTTCAGGTGGACGATAAGAGCGAATATCTGCCGCAACTTGACCCAGCAACGCTTTATCCGCGCTCTTTAAAATAATTTCTGTTTGTGAGGGGGTTTCAACCGTCACGCCTTTGGGGACAGTGTGATCAATCGGATGAGAAAAACCCAATGCCAAGCTGACACTCGACCCTTGCGCTTTTGCCCGATAACCTACACCCACTAGGGTGAGTTTCTTTTCGAAGCCTTGACTCACACCAATAACCATATTGGCAATATTGGCCCGTGCTGAACCAGCATGCATGCGGGACTCTTGGCTCTCGCGATTAAATTCGATCACCAACTCTTTATCCTTCAACACTCCCTTAACCGAGTCATGTACTTGAAATGAAAGCTGCCCCTTTGGCCCTTTTACATCAACCTGATGACCCTCTAGAGTGATCGTAACCCCGTTGGGGACAACGATAGGTTTATTTGCAATTCTTGACATCTTGAAACCTCTTTTTTCTTAAGCAACGACAAACAAAATTTCGCCGCCCAACCCCAGTTTTCTTGCCTGATGATCTGTCATCAACCCTTTAGAAGTTGAGACCACAGCCACTCCAAAACCACCCATTACTTTTGCAATATCATCACAATGACGATAAATTCTTAAGCCCGGCGTGCTGACCTTTTTCAAAGTCATAATCACAGGCTTCTCATTAAAATATTTTAATTTTAAAGTCAAGATAGGCTTGATGCTTTTGCTCACTTCCAGGTCTTCAATAAAGCCCTCTTTTTTAAGGAGCTTGGCAACGGCCACTTTTAATTTTGATGAAGGCATTGAAACATCAACGTGATGAGCCCTCTGCGCATTGCGAACGCGCGTGATCATATCTGCGATCGGATCTTGCATTGTCATGATTCTATCCTTACCAACTTGCTTTTGTTAAACCGGGAATATCACCAAACATGGCCATTTCCCGCAATTTATTACGACCCAAACCAAACTTACGGTACACGCCACGAGGACGGCCGGTTAATTGGCAACGATTCCGCAAACGCACTGCACTCGAATTTCTGGGCAAATTTTGCAAAACGACTTGCGCATCCCATTTCTCTTCTTGCGAAGCAGTTTGGCTGCTAATTACCGCTTTCAGGGCAGCCCGTTTTTTTGCATATTTTGCTACTAACAGTTCGCGTTTTTGTTCGCGCTCAATGATACACAGTTTAGCCATAGTCCTCTCTCTAGTCCTTTAACGGGAATCCGAATGCTAAAAGCAACGCTTTTGCCTCAGCATCTGTATTTGCACTTGTTGTAATGGTGATATCCAAACCACGGATCCCATCAATTTTATCATAGTTGATTTCAGGAAAAATAATTTGTTCCTTGACACCCATACTATAATTTCCACGGCCATCAAAAGCACGGCCACTTAAACCACGAAAGTCACGGATACGAGGGATTGCAATCGAAATTAAGCGATCCAAAAATTCATACATCCGCGCACCTCGCAAAGTAACTTTGCAACCAATCGGCCAACCTTCACGAATTTTAAAGCCTGCAATGGATTTGCGCGTCATGGTTACAATGGGTTTTTGCCCTGAAATCGTGGTTAAATCTGCCACCGCGTGATCAATCAGCTTTTTATCTTTAGAAGCTTCACCCACCCCCATATTCAATGTAATTTTTTGAATACGAGGAATTTGCATGACATTTTCGTATTTAAACTGATCTTGCAATGCCTTAATCACTTTCTTTTGATAATGATCTCTTAAACGAACCATAATATTACCCTGACCTTCTATTTAATTTGCTCACCATTGGATTTGAAGAAACGTACTTTTTTGCCATCCTCCAAAATCCGAATGCCGACTTTATCTGCTTTATTCGTTTGTGGATTAACAAGCGCCACATTAGAAACATGCACTGAAGCCTCTTTTGTAATCACGCCGCCTTCAATCCCTTTATTAGGGTTGGGTCGAACGTGACGCTTGACGAGGTTTAAACCTTCAACGACCACGCGCTCACCCAAAGTCCGCAATACCTTGCCAACTTTGCCCTTATCTTTGCCGGTAATGACAACGACTTGATCATTTTTAATAATTTTCTTCATCTCTTCACCTTATAACACTTCAGCTGCAAGCGAAACAATCTTCATGAAACGCTCAGTTCTTAATTCACGAGTCACAGGCCCGAAAATACGAGTTCCAATGGGCTCAAATTTAGGTGTTAACAAAACTGCCGCATTGCTATCAAAACGAATTAAAGACCCATCTGCACGGCGCACACCTGATTTGGTCCGCACCACTACCGCAAACAAGACTTCCCCTTTTTTAACCCGACCACGAGGAATCGCCTCTTTTACAGTGACCTTGATGATATCCCCAATGCGGGCATACCGTCTTTTGGAACCACCCAATACTTTGATACACTCAACGATTTTTGCACCGCTATTGTCAGCTACATCGAGCTCAGTCTGCATCTGAATCATAATTAAAACCCCTTAAATCGATTATTTCGCTTTGTCAACGACACTGACCAAAACCCACGCTTTAGTCTTGGAGAGAGGTCGTGATTGTTTGATCAATACTTTGTCTCCAGTCTTAGCGACATTCTCTTCGTCATGAACATGAAATTTCGTTGAACGGGTCAGAATTTTTTCATACTTCGGATGACGCACTTTACGCTCAACCACGACAACAACGGTTTTATCCATCTTGTCGCTGGTGACCATCCCTTCGACTGTTTTGATAATTTTTTGCGCTTCTGCTTCTTTCTGCTGTACTGCCATCTTATTCACCTTTCTCTGTTAAAACAGTTTTTGCTCTCGCAATGTCCCGCCGTGCTTCAGAAAACTGATGAGATTTGATGGCTTGACGCATCGCCTGCTGAGAACGCAGATTAAACTGTTCTTTCAATTTCTCTTCGACCAAAAGTTTCAGCTCTTCAGCAGACTTTTGTCTCATTTCCGTTGCTTTCATTATAGTATTGTCCTTGTTACAAAAGTGGTACCGACTGGAAGTTTTGCAGCCGCCAATTTAAATGCTTCCCGAGCCAATTCTTCTGGGACACCCTCAATTTCGTAGAGAATTTTGCCAGGTTGAATTTGAGCAACCCAATACTCCACATTCCCCTTTCCGCTTCCCATCCGGACTTCCAGTGGTTTTTGCGTAATAGGTTTATCGGGAAAAATACGAATCCAGACTTTACCACCCCGTTTCAAACAGCGGTTAATTGCTCTCCGTGCGGCTTCAATTTGACGCGCAGTGATCCGGCCATGATCCATGGCTTTTAAACCAAATTCACCGAAACTGACCGCAGCGCCGCGGGTTGCAATTCCACGATTGCGCATTTTATGCTGTTTACGAAATTTTGTGCGCTTTGGCTGCAGCATTATTTATCTCCTCGAACACGGCGAGGCGCTCTTTTAGCGGAACGCTCACCTTCATCTGCTTGTTGATTAGTGGGCTGATTTTGGTGTACTTTTTTATTCCCCAAAACTTCACCTTTAAAAATCCACACTTTAACGCCAATGACGCCATAGGTGGTATGCGCTTCAAACAGAGCATAATCAATATTAGCTCTGAGCGTATGCAAAGGAACACGCCCTTCACGACACCATTCAGAACGGGCAATTTCAGCACCGCCTAAACGACCAGACACACAGATTTTGACACCTAATGCACCCGCTTTCATCGCATTTTGCACCGCACGCTTCATGGCCTTACGAAACATCACGCGTTTTTCAAGTTGCTGCGCAATGCTCATCGCCACTAATTTGCTGTCTAACTCTGGCTTTTTCACTTCTTCAATAGTGAGATGTGAAGCCACGCCAGCAATCTTTTTGATGCCACTCTTCAAGCGCTCAATTTCTTCGCCTTTTTTACCAATAATCGCGCCAGGACGAGCTGAAAAAATGGTGACCTTGATATTGTCAGCCGGCCGCTCAATCCGAATATTGCTGACTGAAGCTTGCGCTAATTCTTTGTTCAAAAACTCCCGAACCCGAATATCCGCGATCAATTTCTTTGCATAGTCTTTAGTACTGGCATACCAAACGGAGTTCCAATCCCGCACAATTCCCAAACGGAGGCCAATTGGATTTGATTTCTGTCCCATTATCGCATTATCCTTCTATTTATTCGCATCCAGCCAAACCGAAATGTGACAACCTCTTTTTGTAATCCGGTTACCACGACCCTTTGCTCTAGCGCGAAAACGCTTAAAACTGACCGCTTGATTGATCACAATGCGCGCGACTTTTAAATCGTCCACATCTTGACCATGATTGTGTTCTGCATTCGCCACAGCGGATTCAATCACTGACTTAATCAGCCCTGCCGCTTTTTTTGAACTAAACGTCAAGATATCAATTGCCTGCGCAATCGGCTTTCCCCGAACCAAGTCGGCCACAAGACGCGCCTTTTGGTCAGACATTCTGACATTTCTTAAGTGTGCACAAACTTCCATTTTATCCTCACCTATTTCGCTTTACGGTCACCGGAGTGACTGCGGAATGTTCTTGTTGGAACAAACTCGCCTAATTTGTGTCCTACCATGTTATCAGTTACAAAAACGGGCACATGCTGACGGCCATTATGAACTGCGATAGTAATACCAATCATATCTGGAATGATCATCGAACGACGAGACCAGGTTTTAATGGGTTTTTTACTTTTTGTCTCAACGCTGTCAATGACTTTCTTGAGCAGATGTACATCAACAAATGGACCTTTTTTTAATGAACGTGGCACGTTAACTCCCTCTCTCTACTATTTACGACGTTGCATGATTAAATGAGTCGTCCGTTTATTGCGACGAGTCTTATAACCTTTAGTTTTTTGTCCCCAAGGGGAAACAGGATGACGCCCAGCTGAAGTTTTACCTTCACCCCCACCGTGTGGGTGATCGACTGGGTTCATGACCACACCCCGGACAGTAGGACGAATCCCTCTCCAACGTGAAGCACCTGCCTTTCCTAAGCAACGCAGGTTATGTTCGGAATTTGAAACTTCTCCAATCGTTGCCTTACAATCGACTAACACTTTACGCATTTCGCCGGAACGTAAGCGTAAAACTGCATACTGACCTTCCTTTGCGATTAACTGAACTGAAGCACCAGCTGTTCTGGCTAATTGCGCACCTTTCATGGGTTTCATCTCAACACAATGCACAAAACTTCCCACAGGAATATTACGCAAGGGTAGACAATTGCCTACTTTAATTGCTGCTTCACTACCGGAGTCCACAGTATCACCTGCTTTTAACCCTTTTGGCGCAATAATGTATGCCCAAGCACCATTTGCATATTTAATCAAAGCAATATGCGCTGTACGGTTAGGATCATACTCTAAACGCTCAACCACACCGGTGATTCCATCATGCTGACGTTTGAAATCAATCACGCGATAATGCTGTTTATGCCCGCCTCCATGATGACGCACGGTAATGCGCCCACC
>JAJZUD010000072.1 GCA_021848625.1 Pseudomonadota bacterium | reverse complement strand
CATACTTCTTTGAAGTGCTTTTACCACAAATTGCTCACTCTTTGCGATCGCGTATCAACGACAACTTTCAAATCCTGAATCCAGCACCTTCAGGTTGAATGGGTATAGAATTATACCCCGGTGTCACCACGACATTAGAAAGCGTCGAACTTGCATTGTTCGTGACGGTATAGTAAACACTTGTTTCACCTTCACTAGAGACCGTTGTATTTGAAAGGGAGGGACTAATGGTAAAAGCACTGATCCCCATTGGGGCAGCCAAGAGAGCAGCTGGGGCGCTCACTAAAAGCAAAATGGCCATTTTTAGTTTATTTTTCAAGATAATTTCCTCGTATTATTCAAATTGATAATCCAAGCCTAAATCGATGATATTTGTCGCTGAATTGACTGACATCCGGTCATTTGTTCCTTGCCCTACTGCAGCATTAAGCTGCGATTGACCTAGGTTAAAATAGCGATACTCCGCCCGCAAAAATAAGTGCTGATCTGCACGCGATCGCCACAACGCATACTGCACCCCTGCCCCAGCTTCATAGGCAAAATTTGCCTCTGTATGGCTGCCATATAAATTGTCTGCGGGGACTGCCGTACTTCCTGAAGGAACCGTTTCGGTGTAATCTCCTAAAGTATTCCAGGCGCAACCAATCCCCCCAAAAACATAGGGCTGCAGACGATAGGCCGTATAAATGATTTTTGGCTCAACCATCAAGGCAAGACTCTGATTGCTCATACTATAATCAAGTGGTGCTGTCAATCGCTGATTGATTCCTGGAGTTTCCGTGCCCGAGATGGTCCCCAAATCAATATAGTAAGCCGAAAGGCCCAAGCCAAAGCTAAAGGGCATCGGCACCAAATGCGCAAAATCATATTCTGCCCCCAACCCCACGAAAGGCTCAATTTGCACTGCTTCATTGGCTGAATATGAATTCTCTAAACCAGTTATAGGGCTTAAGTATTGACTATTAGATAATTGGGAAAAGGCAGCACCCGCTTCAAAATTCACCCCTATACCTGCAAAAGCATAGCTGGAAAATCCTAATAGTGTTGTTAAAAATAGCGGCTTGATTGTTTTCAAATGATTTCCTTTAGTGACAAATAACCAATCATAATCTAAGTGTTTTTTTCATGGAAAACAATGAAAATATTTATGCATAAAATACCTACAGCCCCCTTGCACAAAATATAAGGATTATGATAGGGTGAAATAACTTTAACAAAAACAGGACGATAATCTCATGAAAAAAACCTTATTGACTTTGGGCTTAGTTTCAACGCTGGTATTAGCTGGCTGCACCGCCTCCCCGCCGACACCAACCACTAAGCCTTCTGGCTTCCTGCCTGATTATGCGTTACTGAAACAAGTGACCCCGAGCCCTGAGGGTACGCAAATTTACTCTTATACAGCACCCAATGTCAAAGGCCAGTATCATGCCGTTTTGGTTGCCCCTGTAGTGCTCTACCAAGGCGCAACGGCCAATGGCGTCACCGTGCAGGATATTTCAAATGCCCAAGCTGATTTACAGAATGGCATTCAGCAAATTGTCAGTAAAAAAATGCCGATTGTGACGCAACCCGGCTTTGGTGTCGCCCAATTGAATGTGGCTATTACCGGTGCGGAAGTCAATCAAGAGGGGATGCAACCTCGTAATATCATGCCGATTTCTGCTGCAATTAAATTAGCCTCAGTAGCCACAGGCTTAAATGGCAAAATCCCAGTCATGGTGGTGGAGTTGAAATTTACTGACAGCGTCAATGGCCGTCTCCTACGGGAAATCATGACCACCATCAGTGGCGATCAATTCCGCACTGCAGATACTGCTTCTCAATTTACGATACTAGCCCAGAATTGGGTGAAACAGGCTTTGGAATACAGCAACGCCGCAAAAAATTAGCAAAAATACGCTCTCCTTGTTCTGTCCCGATGCTTTCGGGATGGAACTGCACGCCCTCAATGTCAAATTGGCGATGTCGAACCCCCATAATATAGTGATCATCCAAAGATCGTGCCGTGATGATGAGCTCACCATGGGGGAAGGACGCTTCTTCAGCGATCAGCGAGTGATAGCGGGTGACAGCTAAGGGCTGCGGCAAATTTTCAAAACAGCCTTGGTTATCGTGTTCAACCAAGCTCACTTTGCCATGCATTTGATTTTTGGCAGGCACCACTTCTCCCCCAAAAGCCAAAGCCAAGGCTTGCATGCCTAAACACACTCCAAACAAAGGTATGTGTCCTTTAAAGCGGTGAATCAGCTCAACATAACCACAATCACGCGGATGCCCCGGGCCTGGACCCAGGACAATCCCAGCGTAACGCCCCGCGGCAATGTGCACAAAATCAGTTTGATCATTGCGTACTACATCAACCTCAACATTCAAAGCGAGGAGGTATTGATAAATAATATGCACAAAACTATCATAAGCGTCAACGAGCAAAATCTTCATCTTTCAGCTCCCGTCCAGTAATTGCATAATAATTCGAACTTAATTTAGCATACGTTTCCTGCCATTCTTTTTCAGGAGACGAATCCACCACAACCCCCGCCGAAGCACGAATAAAATAACGCCCCTCCTGATGCAAAGCCGTGCGAATACAAATGGCCATCTCCGTATTACCCCGAAAATCAATATATCCTAAACACCCTCCATAAATGCCACGGCGTGAAGTTTCAATCTCCTCAATCAGCTCTATGGCTCGAATTTTGGGAGATCCTGTCAGAGTCCCCGCAGGAAAACTCGCAGCAATAACATCATAATGATCGCGATCTGCCCTTAAATCTCCAACCACATTTGAAACCAAATGAAAGACGTGGGAGTAGGCTTCGATCACCATCAACTCAGTCACATTCAGCGTATTGACCTTGCAAACCCGACTCACATCATTGCGGGCCAAATCAACTAGCATTAAATGCTCTGCCTTTTCTTTTGGATCATTGCGCAGCGTTTCTTGCAATGCTGCTTCTTCTGCAGGGGTTTGGCCTCGCCGAATCGTGCCAGCTAAAGGCCGAATGGTCACCTGATGATCCCGTAAATTCACGCACAGCTCCGGACTGGCCCCAATAATCTCTATATCTCCCATTTCTACATAGTACATATAAGGCGAAGGATTTTGCTGTCGCAAACGCTGATATACCACAAACGGATCGACATCAGAATCAATCGTCAGGGTATGCCCTAATTGAATTTGATAGATATCGCCCAAGGCAATGTGCTTCAAGGCACGATTCACTGCAGAACAGTATTCTTCCCGGGTCAAACTATCTTCGATATGCCGGGGTGCGGTCACTGCCTCTTGCAAAATGTATGGATCGCTTGGTAAGGGAGCCTGATCGAGCAGGGATTTATATTCTGATAAGCGAGCGCTAGTTGGCATCGCTGAAAATTCATTCTCAATCCAGTAACTCGTTTGGGTATCAAAATCGACGTAAACAGCCGCTTGGTAAACCATCAGCACCATATCAGGAAGCGGAGTTTGGTCTGGAATTTTCTGCTTAATACGTTCAATATATTGGATCGCGTCATAGCCGATATAGCCCAAAAATCCAAAACGATAATCAAAATTAAAATCGCCGATATAATTCACTTGGAAGGCTTTTTCTAAGGTGCGTAAAATCTCAAAAACAGGCCGTGCCTGCACCGCTTGAATCACCTCCCCGGCCCATCGTACTAATTGAGATGCGCCTGTCAATTCGATTTGACCATTTTTAACCCGCAGGCCTAATACTGGGTGAATACCCAAAATCGCTTTACGCAAGGCTCGATCTGGACCAGAAAGCGATTCAAGCAAAAATAAATCTTGCGCTTTGGCACGTTCCTTCAGACAAACGTAGGCCTGAAAGGCACTGAGATTATGTTGCAATGGCATAACGGTATTTTTGACCTGCACGGAAGCCCTCCTTGTTTTTTGTAATGTTATAGCATTACATAATCATTGTCAATCCCGGATTGCTCCTTGTCGCCCCCTTGATTTTATAAATAAAGTCAAGAATAATGGTCATGCTCACCATAAGAGCATAGACTTTATCTCACTAATACAAGGATGATTCATGAAAAAGCTATTAATTGGAACCGTCGCTGCTGTAGTCTGTAGCACTGCTTTTGCAGCCAGCACGACAACAACGTCTGCCACGACTTCCGCAAGTACCAGCATGCCTGCTGCTGCGACAACCGGAACCCCCGTCAACGCAACCACCACGGTCGCAACATTGACGATTACACCTAATAAAAAGGCATCGATTACCGCTGTAGCGCATATCAGCTGGGCATTGCAGTCAACTGAAAAATTGGTTTTAACCTGGAACAGCCCAGTTAAAGCCAGAAAAGGGGATTGCCATGATTCCACCGTTAAAATCAAAACCGGTACCCCAATGGTTAAATCCACTCGCATCCTCTGGTATCAAACCCCGAACGGTGCACCTGTTGCCTGTACCGGAACTTGGGTTGCAAGCGTAGTGAATCTGACCACCGGTAAAACGCTGGCCACTGCACAATACAACAATACAGTACAATAGGCTGATTGTTTCAAACTCCTCACCTGGTTTTGACAGGCGGGGAGTTATGATTTTAAACCGACTCCGCGACTCATCAAAAACCAATTGGCACCAAACAAAGCCAATACAAACAAAATAATTCCAGTCAAAGCCACTGACATTGATTCCCCAGGGGTTACTCCGAGCATCGCATACCGAAATGCATCAATAAGATAATGGACCGGATTCACATAGGCTGCTATTTGCCAGCGAGTGGGCAACTCACTCACATTGAAAAAAACCCCACCCAAATAAATCAATGGGGTTAAAATGAATGTGGGCACAATCACTAAGTCATCAAATTTACGCGCGAAAATACCATTCATCAATCCCGCCAAAGAAAACAACATACTACATAACAAGATTAATCCCACAGCCCATCCCCAATGCGCCATATGCAATCCAGAAAACCACAGACTAATTGCAATGACAATTAGGCCTACAAGCAAAGCACGCACCACTCCCCCCATCATAAATCCAATAATAATCAACGGATTGGGCATCGGGGAAATCAGCATCTCTTCGATAGATCGATTAAAACGTGAACCATAAAAAGAGCTCACGACATTTGCATAGGCATTGGTAATGACGGCCAGCATCACAAGCCCAGGCGTAATAAAGACAGTATAGGAGACGCCCTGCATCGGTCCAATTTTTGACCCCATGACCTCGCCAAAGACCAAAAAATAAAGCACGGTCGTCACTGCAGAAGGCAATAGCGTCTGTGGCCACCCATCTAAAAAGCGCACAACCTCTTTAAAAATGACTCCATACAAGGCAATACAAAGCGCTCGAAGACTCATAAGTGCCCCCCGATTAAATGCAAAAACAAACGCTCCAACCGATTTTGACTGTTGGCCACACTGAACACTTTGATATTGGCTTGCGATAGCTCTTCAAATAAAGGATTTAAAGATTGATGGCGCTTCACTTCCACAGCCAATTGAGTGGGGGTCATCAGCTCAGCAGGATAGGAAAGTGTGGGCAGGTTGTGAATCGGCTGCGCTAGATCTAAAATCAGCGTATTAAACTCCAGCTCTTTTAATAACTCGCTCATTGGGGCATGACGAATAATCAAGCCTTTATTAATGATAGCCACATTACGACATAGCACCTCTGCTTCTTCTAAATAATGGGTCGTTAAAATGATCGTGGTGCCTTGTTGATTTAATTCACGGAAAAAACCCCATAAAATTTGCCGCAATTCCACATCAACCCCTGCGGTGGGTTCATCTAAAATCAAAATCCGTGGCCGATGGATTAACGCACGGGCGATCATCAAACGCCGCTTCATTCCTCCAGAGAGCATTCGCACCAAAGTATCTCGCTTACTTGCCAAGCCAAGGCGCTCCAATAATTCCTCTGCATAGGGAAGTGCCACTCTGCGAGGTACTCCATAGTAGCTGGCTTGATTGAGCAGAGTATGGATCACCTTTTGAAAAATATTTAAATTAAATTCCTGCGGCATCACCCCTAGTAAAGCCTTTGCCTTTTCAGTCTGGCGATCCAAATCATAATCATGGACTTGAACGCGCCCTCCGCTCTTATTCACAATGGAACTGATAATTCCAATCGTTGTGGATTTTCCTGCACCATTTGGTCCCAATAGAGCAAAAAAATCACCCTCTTGCACTTGCAAATCAATGCCTTTTAATGCTGTCACCCCATTCCCGTAAGTTTTGCGCAGATCTTGAATGGTCAGTGCAGCGTTCATTTCAAAACTCCACCCAACTTAAAAAAATCAGGTCGACCTCGCAAAAAAACACCTGTATCCAATACCTTTCCACCTGGCAATTGCAGACTTAAAATATCCAGCTGGCCTTCAGCGGTTTGAATGACAATCCGATCTTCATGAATCGCTATAATTTCACCAGGCTGTGCGCAACCTGCTCCAAAAACAGCCCGAGCCTTGAAAATACGCAATCTTTGCCCCTCATAATCTGCAAAAGCAATTGGCCAAGGGTTAAAGGCACGAATGGCGCAATCAATCTGTAATGCACTCTTAGACCAGTCGATTCTGGCTTCTTCTTTACTAAGCTTAGCGGCATAGGTTACCCCTTCCAAAGGCTGAGCTTGTGGCAGAGGTTGGGAGGCTAAAGCCTCTAATAACAAATCAGCTCCTTTAATCGCTAGAAGATCATGCAACTGCCCTGCCGTCATCGTGGGAGTGATTGCAACAGCCTCTTGAAGCAAAATCGGCCCAGTATCCAGGCCTTTATCCATTTGCATAATGGTCACACCAGTTTGAGCATCCCCCGCCTCAATCGCGCGTTGAATGGGCGCAGCTCCTCGCCAGCGAGGCAATAGCGAAACATGAACATTCCAGCAGCCTAAAGCTGGGATATCCAAAACAACCTGCGGAATAATCAATCCATAGGCCACCACAATCATTAAATCAGCCTGATAATTTTTTAAAGCGTCTTGAATTTCACTCTGTTTTAAACTTGTGGGCTGATGCACTGGAATACCTTGAGCTTCTGCCAACTGTTTCACGGGACTGGCTAATTCTTTTTGGCCTCGCCCTGCTGGACGATCCGGCTGAGTGAGCACAGCACAAATTTCATGCGATGCATTGAGTAGGCGTTGCAAAACAACTGCAGCAATTTCAGGTGTTCCTGCAAAAACAAGCCTCATGGTTTCTTCCTCAATACGCCCTATCCACTTTAATATCCGCAGCATCGCCAACAGAGCTATCCATTAACATAAAAGGAGTCACAACCGAAAAGCCTCCAGGAGGCACTTCTACAACAAGATCTGCGGCAGAAATCAAGCCCAAATAGTCTTTAATTTTAAATTTAACTTGATCAAAGCTTAATGCAGAGATTTCATTCTCCAAAAACCAGACCATGATCGTTAAAATCCGTTGTAACTTTTGGTCTTTTCCCCCTGCCTCTGCAACAGCAAAAACCCGCTCTAAATGCTCTCGAGTCAAGGAGTTTGTTTTGACCGCGGCTTCAATCTTAGCATAGAGACCAGCAGGATAAACCAGGCCGCGTAATAGCTGGAAGGCAAAGGCTTCGTTTTTATGAAGGGCTAAAGCTTTAATCAAGACATCAGAGGGCGTATACTCTGGTAATGTTTTTGTTGCACCACAGAGCTTATTCGCAAATTTGATCAATAAATCTTGATCTACTGGATCTTGAACCTCACGAGACAAGGCCCTCGCCCTCTTAAAAGCATCCGTCCTTTCTATATTTCCAAATTGCATGCAGTATATCGCTTATTTTTTGTGAGCATTTAAAAAAAAAGAGCCCATCGGGGACCTACTTTCGCGCTCTATAAGAACACTATCATTGGCG
>JAJZUD010000007.1 GCA_021848625.1 Pseudomonadota bacterium | reverse complement strand
CCGCTTCCAAGCAAGATCAATGCATTTAGCTTGTAGGCTAAACGAACATTCTGCTTATACTTCGCCATGCTATGCGCAAACCGAAGATCTCTTAATTGTTCCGGGGTCAGGTCAAATTCTCTCATACCGCATGAGAATACCTTATTTTTTTATTTATGCAAGAGCTTTGTGCCTAATTTTCAAGTTCATGGGGTAAAGCATAAAAGGAGGAAAATATGTTACGTCGTTCAGAAGGTATCTTTGGTCCATTTATAGATCTAAATCTCAATGGAGATTCTGTTGTTGCCACGGTTCCGGCGTTAAGTGCTAAAGCGGCGCCAACAGGTGCGCATCGTCAGCACAGTCAACAAGCGGCAGCGAGATTCTATCAAGCTCGCCTAAAAGAGCAGGGGACGCAGAAGCCAGGGGATTCAAAAGAAAGCACTGTAAAAAATGGGATAAGGCTATAATGACGGCTTAGCATGGGCATAGTGTCATTGTTCCCAATTCCAAGACTGCCACTTGTCCTGCTAGAGGCATAGAGTCAACAAGTACCGGGCCTTCGCCACTACGTTGCGTTGGACCGGTTCATTTTCGTCCGAATCATGCGAATTTTACATCATGCCGATCGATGCAAGTTTCGCAGGCAAAGCCGAGTATGTTTGAGCGGTGATTAGTGTGGTTTTTTGCGGAATTTGGCATTAGGAAAAGCTGGCTGAAGAATGGAGCTGCGCATACACGCCGTTTTGTTGCAGAAGTTGTTCGTGCTGACCTTGCTCAACAATCTGGCCTTGATCCAAGACCACAATCCAATCTGCTTTTTCAATTGTAGATAAGCGGTGCGCAATGACCAAAATCGTACAATCTTGCCGCAATTCTTCCAAAGCTTCCTGAATCGCTCGTTCAGACTCATTATCCAAGGCGCTCGTGGCTTCATCCAAAATTAAAATGGGTGCATTTTTGAGGATAGCCCTTGCAATCGCCAGTCTTTGACGTTGCCCACCGGAAAGATTATAGCCATTTTCGCCGACTAAAGTATTGAGGCCTTGGGGCATATTTTGGACAAAATCCCAGGCATGAGCAGCCTTGAGCGCCTTGATCACAGCCTCTTCAGATGCGCCTTCATTATCTCCATAGGCAATATTATGGTAGATCGTATCATCAAAGAGGCACACATGCTGCGAGACCATGGCAAAATGCCTGCGTAAATTTTTTAATTTTAAATCATGAATGTCCACACCATCTAGGTAAATGGCGCCTTCGCTCGCTTCATAAAAGCGGGTCAGGAGACTAATCAAGGTGGTCTTGCCAGAGCCTGAACGGCCTACAAAAGCAACGGTTTTCCCCGCAGGAATGTCGAGTGCAATATTGGATAAGACCGGTGCGTGGTCAGGTTGATAGCGGAAACTGACTTTATCCAAGCGAATATGGCCGCTGATTTTGCCCAATTCCTGCTGACCATGATCTTGTTCTGGGGATTCATCAATTAATTCAAAAATCCCTTCTGCCGCAGCTAAACCGCGCTGAATACTGCTATTCACCTGGCTTAAATCACGAATCGGCTTAAAGGCAGCAAGCATGGCCGTGAGCATCGCAACAAAACTCCCTGGACTCATTGCCGGAGGGCGAACTGCAAAATAAATCACCAAAGCCAGAATCAAAGAGCAAAAAAACTGAATAATGGGCGAACTCAATGCATCGGTCAAGGTCACTTTCATTTCCTGGACAAAATTATAGGTGACATTATGGTCAAACTGTCGGATTTGCTGGGCTTCCCCACCAAAAATACGCACTTCGCGATAACTGATAATGCTTTCTTCGGCTGAATGCATGACATCGCCCATGGCATTTTGAATGCGGCGTGATAATTTACGAAAACGCTGGCTGACAAAACGCACAAAAGTGACCAAAAAAGGCAAGACGACAAAAATGAGTAAAGTCAAATGCCAATTGGTGATGAGCATGACCACGATCAAGCCTGCTAAAAAGCAAGTTTGTTGCACGAGGATCCGAAAAGTCACCCCGGTAGCCTGGATAATTTGATCAACATTATAGGTCAGCCGAGAGAGTAATTTTGCCGAAGCCGATTGATCAAAAAACTGCGCGGGTAAGTGCATGATATGCGCAAACATTTGTTGTCGCAGTACCATGACAATCTTTTTGCTCAAAAAGCCCATAAAGTAAGTGGATAAAAAGCTGCCCACTCCGCGGGCAACGAAAATACCCACAATGATAGCCGGCAAAATCGCAAGAAAATGAGCGTTTTTATCAATAAAGCCCTTGTCCAGCAAAGGTTTGAATAAATACGTCGCGTAGGAGTCAGAAGCGGCGCATAAAATATTGCCTAAGGCTGCAACCAGCACCGCCCCCCAAAAGGGCCAGACATATTTTAAAATCCGATTGTATAATTTGAAGCCTGCCTTTGCCATGAAATAGAAAGTGTGCGAAAAGAGCTATTTTAGTCCCATCGCTTATGCCTTGCAATCCTGCGTATTAATGAAGATGTACAAAAGTAGAAAGAGCGGTAAGGCAGGTCATGAGCCCTCCCAGAATGACGATTGTTTTAAACATCATATCCTGGATTTGATTGCTAAGGCGTAATTCTACTGCATCGATTTTCTTCTCAACTTCGCGAACATCTTCTTTAGTGGCTAAAAGAGTTTGTGTCGCTCCTTCTAAAGCCTCAGCCAAAGCGAGTGATTGCAGTTCAGCCTCTTTGCGCCTTATGCCGGCATTTTCTAATGATTTTGCGTAGCGTAAAGTGTCGATCATCCAGTGCATAGATTGCGCTTCCATTTCGTCCCCTTGAAAATAGTATAGCACAATTTTAAGGCAATGAAAGTAAAAAGTCAAAATAAAATCAGTCTGAAAATCAACCTCTGATTTAAGCTTGAGTCTTCAAGTGTTGGAACAGTCGCATGTTTTCACTATAATCCACCGGCACGACAATCACGCTGGGGCGATTTTCTTTAAAGGCCTGTTGCAGCGTGGGTTTGAATTCTTGGCTAGCATGAATCCGCACCGCATGACAGCCCATGGCCGCCGCAATCCCTTCTAGATTTTTGTTGTGCAATTCGGTGTGAGAGTGGGTGTGAAAATGCATTTCCTGCTTCCATTTAATGAGACCATATTGATGATCTTCCCACACCACTACCACAATCGGGATGTGATGTTCTTGTGCAGTGAACAAAGCCTGGATGCTCATCACAAAACCGCCGTCACCACAGACGGCGACGACTTTCTTTTTAGGATAGAGTCTTTTAGCCTCAAGGGCACCAGGCATACTCCCACCCATTGAGCAAAACCCATTGCTGATGAAGCAAGTCTTGGAATGCCGTGCGCCATATTGACGTGCGACCCACATTTTATGCGCGCCCACATCGCTCACCAAAATATCGTCATCCCCGAGTATGTCTCGCAAGTCTTTGAGAATACGTTTAGGCGTCATTGGGCAACGATCATCATCGGCGTCTCCACGAATATCCTCTTCGGCATGTTTTTGAATGGCAGCAAAATAGGGTTCTGATTTCACGTGCGCTTTACTGAGTTTTGCATTGACTGCTTTGATGATGAGGGGGATGGATCCAACCAATTCAACTTCAGGCAAATAATGAGCATCCACTTCTGCAGGGGCGGAATTGATATGAATGATTTTTTTGGCTGCGCCCTGATTCCATTTGGCAGGAGACCATTCCACCAAATCATAACCGACACAAATGACCAAATCAGACTCTTCAAAGGCTTGAACTGCAATATCTTTCATGCCCAGGCCCACGCAATGCAAGGAGCGTTCATACAAATTACTCACCACGCCTTTGCCCATGAAAGTGTGAGCTGCATACAATTGAGTGTACTTGAGCAATTCACGTACGGGTTGGTCCGCCTCGGTACGTACTGCGCCATCTCCCAACAATAAAATAGGCTTTTTGGATTTGGCAAGCAGGTGTAAGGCGCGTTCAACTTGAGCCTCAGAGGCCTCTTCGTCAATGCTTGTGTGAGGGTGAATCACCTTGGCATCCGTTTCTTCGGCAGCAATGTCTTCAGGCAGTTCCACCACGACCGCACCGGGGACTCCTGACGTCGCGATTTTAAAGGCTTTGGCAATAATTTCTGGAATCACTGCTGCTGAGGGGATGCTGACTGCCCATTTGCTTAGGGGCTTGAACATCTCAATGGAGTTCATATTTTGATGAGAAGTTTTATGTAAACGGGTGGTTTCTGCTTGTCCAATAATCGCAATCAAAGGTGCATTATCCATATTGGCTTGACCCACACCCGTTGTGAGATTGGTTGCGCCGGGGCCAAGAGTGGCGAGGCAAACCCCTGGAATGCCGGTCAAACGGCCATGCATTTCCGCCATAAAGGCTGCAGTTTGCTCGTGTCGCGTGGTGATAAATTCAAGTGGAGAATTTAACAGTGAGATCATGACATCTGCATTTTCTTCACCAGGTACACCATAAAGCGTTTTGACACCTTGTGCTTCAAGGCATTTCAATAATAGGTCTGAGGCTTTCATCTTCCATCCTAGTTCGTTATACTTAGGATTAGAATAACACAATAACGAGGCAAAAAACTCATGAATCTGAAGAATAAAGCGCTTTTTAGAGAACAAAACTATCTCAATGGACGTTGGATTGATGCAGCCGATGGCCGTACTTTCGAAGTTAAAAATCCTTTTGATCAAAAAAAATTGGGGACCGTGCCTCATTGTGGAAAATTAGAGGCAGAGCAAGCCATTGAAGCTGCTCAAAAAGCCTTTTTGATATGGAAAAAGAAAACAGCGAAAGAGCGCTGTGCTTTGGTGCGACGTTGGGCCGATTTAATTGAAGAGAATAAAGCTGATCTCGCCCTGCTCATGACGCTAGAAAGTGGGAAAGCCCTAAGCGAATCCGTCGGCGAAATCAATTACGGCAATAGTTTTAATTATTGGTTTGCTGAAGAGGGTAAGCGGATGTATGGCGATGTGATTCCCACGATTGCAGATGATCGCCGTTTGTTGGTGGTCAAGCAGCCAATTGGTGTGGTGGCAGCCATTACACCGTGGAATTTCCCTAATGCCATGATTGCCCGTAAATGCGCGCCGGCCTTGGTTGCAGGGTGCACCATTGTCTTAAAGCCTGCAGAGGCAACGCCTTATTCTGCCTTGGCTTTAGCGGTTTTGGCTGAAGAGGCGGGTATTCCTGCTGGGGTGATGAATATCTTAACGGGAGATCCTGCTGCCATTGGTTTGGCATTTTCAACCCATCCTGTGGTGAAAAAGTTAACCTTTACCGGTTCTACGCGCGTGGGCAAATTATTGATGCAACAAGCCAGCCAAACTGTGAAAAAACTCTCCCTTGAATTAGGCGGAAATGCGCCTTTCATCGTTTTTGAAGATGCGGATTTGGATGCGGCTGTTGCTGGCTTGATGGTGGCTAAATTCCGCAATGCAGGGCAGGCTTGCGTAGCGGCAAATCGGGTTTTTGTGCATGAGTCTGTGTATGACGCATTCCTGAACAAATTATTGCCTGAAGTAAAAGCCCTAAAAGTGGGCAATGGCTTGGATCCTCAAGTCCAGATTGGCACACTGATTAATCAAGCAGGAGTCAAAAAGGTGAGTGGTTTAGTTGAGGATGCAGTACGCTGCGGGGCAAAAGTGCTCTGTGGTGGCCAGGTTGACGCGTCTTCAATTAATATTTATCAGCCTACGGTTTTGGTTGATATTCCGCTGACTGCAGAAATCAGCCAGGAGGAAATTTTCGGGCCTGTGATTGCGCTCTATCGTTTTAAAAATGAAGCTGATGTGATTGAGCAGGCCAATCATACGCCCTATGGCCTTGCCTCCTATTTTTATAGTCGAGATATTGGTCGGGTTTGGCGAGTTGCTGAAGCATTAGATTACGGCATGGTTAGTATCAATCAAGGGTTGTTCTCGACCGAGGTCGCGCCTTTTGGTGGAGTTAAAGAATCTGGCTTTGGGCGTGAGGGGTCTAAGTATGGTCTAGAGGATTATGTGAAGATCAAATATCTGTGTATGGGGGTTTGACTTTAGAACTGCTCATTATTTGACTCAAGGCAAATGCTAAAGAAAAGGGCCTGCCTCATCAGACTTTAATCAATAGCATTTTGCATCGCTATGTGCTAGGTAAATTAAGGGCTTATTCGTAATGCTAACCAATCGGTCGTGCCATCGGGGTGATCTTTCAATTCAATGCCCATGGTTTTAAGTGCGTCCCGAATGCGGTCTGATTCTGCAAAATTTTTCGCTTGGCGCGCTGCTTTGCGTTCTGCGATCAGAGCCTCGACTTGCGCAGGGTCAATGGCTGAAGTATCACCTTGTAAAAATTGCGCAGGATCTTGTTGCAATAGGCCTAAAATGGTTCCTAATTTTTTGAGCAAAGCTTGGAGTTCTGGGGCTTTGGTTTTGTTAATTTCTTTCGCTAAATCAAAAAGTACAGCCAGGGCCTCAGGTGTGTTTAGGTCATCTGCTAAGGCGGCGTTAAAGCGCGATTCGTAAGGGGAACCCGTCGGGGCGCTGGCCGCAGTCGATCCTTCCAGGGCGCGGTAAAGGCGAGTTAATGCCGCTTTCGCGGAGTTTAAATTGTCCGTGCTGTAGTTGATTTCACTGCGATAATGTCCTGAAGTTAAAAAATAACGGATGACTTCAGCAGGATAGATTTCCAGCACATCCCGAATGATAAAAAAATTATTGAGTGATTTGGACATTTTTTCGTTATTGACCTGAACCATGCCACTATGCATCCAATAATGTGCAAAGGGCTTACCGTTGGCGGCTTCTGATTGGGCAATTTCGTTTTCATGGTGCGGGAAGCGCAAATCTGATCCCCCTCCGTGAATATCAAAAGTGGCACCGAGGGCTTTTTTGCTCATGGCAGAGCATTCAATATGCCAGCCCGGGCGACCTTTGCCCCAGGGTGAATCCCAGGCGGGTTCCGTGGGTTTAGCGCTTTTCCATAAGGCAAAATCAAGCGGCGACTTTTTGAGATCATTGATTTCAACGCGCGCACCGCTCACTAGTTCTTGCAAATTTTGTTTGGAGAGCTTGCCATATTCTGTGAATCGAGCGACTTCGTAATAGACATCCCCTTGAGTGGTCACATAGGCATAGCCTTTGTTAATCAAGGTTTGGATCATTTCAATGATTTCAGGCATGGTTGCGGTGACTGTGGGTTCGCTATCCGGATGCAATAAGCCCAGGCGATCAAACTCCTCGTGCATAATGGTGGTAAAGCGCTGGACCAATTGTTGAGGCGATTCCTGATTGTCCAAAGCCCGCTTGATGATTTTGTCGTCAATATCCGTGATATTACGCACATAGGTCACCTGGTAGCCAATGGAGCGTAAATAGCGCAGCAAGATATCAAAAGTGATATTTGTCCGAGCATGACCAATATGGCAATAATCATAAACTGTGACGCCACACACATAGAGGCTCACCTTGCCTTTTTGCAAAGGGTGGAAAGATTCTTTTTGACCAGAAAGTGAATTGTAGATTTGCATGTGAAGCTGAAGTCGTGCCAAAATGGTGATTATATCACAAAAAAGTCGAAGGGTTCGCGCGTGGAAATACAAACACGTCCATTTGAGCCTGCTTTAGTCTTGGCAGCCTTAGGTGTGGTTTATGGGGATATCGGAACTAGTCCTTTGTACACGCTCCAGGCGTGTTTTAAGGATATGATGGTCAATCAAGACAATGTTTTAGGGGTGATTTCACTGATTTTTTGGTCATTGATTTTGGTGGTATCCACTTGCTATCTCAGTTTGTTCTTGAATGCCAGTAATGATGGCGAAGGCGGAGTATTGGCGCTGTTGTCTCTTTTTAACAAAAAGCAAAAACGGTATTCTCTTTTGTTTATGGCGGGCGTTTTAGGCGCAGGGCTCCTATTGAGCGATGGGATGCTTACTCCAGCGGTTTCGGTCATGGGGGCCATGGAAGGTTTGGAGGTGATCTCACCGCACTTATCGTTTTGGACAGTGCCTTTCACCGCCTTTATTTTGCTTGTTCTATTTGCATCACAGCGTTTTGGGACACAAAAAATTGGAGGCGCCTTTGGCCCCATTCTATTACTCTGGTTTTTAGTAATCGGCTTTTTAGGCTTGTGGCAAATTGTGCACCACCCCTTAATTTTACTCGCATTTAACCCCTACTATGCATTTGATTTCTTGGTCCATCATGGCTGGTCTGGGTTTTTATTGTTGGGGTGTGTATTTTTGGCCATTACGGGGGCAGAGGCGATGTATGCGGATTTAGGCCCATTTGGCAAGGGTCCGATTCGGATGACTTGGTTTGGCTTGGTGCTGCCCTGTTTGACTTTGAGTTTTTTTGGGCAAGGCGCTCATCTATTGGCTGTGCCTGCGGCTGCAGCGAACCCTTTTTATTATATTGCACCGACTTGGTTTGTGTTGCCCTTGCTGATTTTGGCTGCATTAGCGACGGTGATTGCCTCCCAGGCGATTATTTCTGCAAGCTACTCGCTAACCAAACAGGGGATTTTGCTCGGGGTCATTCCTCGTTTGAAAATTGTGCAAACTTCCGCGCGACGAACTGGGCAAATTTATGTTCCAAGTATTAATGCCTTTTTTGCCATTGGCTGCCTGTTTTTGGTATTTTTCTTCAAAACGGCCAATGCATTGACCAATGCTTACGGGATTGCAATCAATATTGAAATGGTCATCATGGCCTTTCTGATTGTAGTTTTGGCCTATCAAAAATGGCAATGGTCGATTTGGAAAATTATCGGGGTTTTTGGCGCATTTGTACTGATTGACCTTGCCTTTTTAGCCTCGAATATTTTCAAAATCGTGTCGGGTGGGTGGATGCCGATGGCTTTTGCGTTGGCTTGCTTGGTTGTCATGCTGACGTGGTACAACGGAATGAAAGCCTTGCGAGGGGTCTGTGCTAGAAAATTGGCCATTGAGCCCAAAGAAGCCCATCAGCATTATGAAGTTGAACCGCATATGATGGAATTGGAGGCGATCTTTATCACGGGAACCTACGATAAACAAGGGGAATATTTTTTCCGCTATTTCGATGTCATCGGGGCAAGGCCAAAACGCTCTATTCTAGTGACGGTTGAGGTGCACCCCTATCCATTTGTGAAACAGGGAGCGCGCTTTAGCTTGAGTAAAGCGCCTTTAGAGATGACGCATGTGACACTGCATTTTGGCTTTATGGAAACTTTGGATATTCCGAAGTATCTCAAGCAAATGAATGAAGCAAAGCAATTACCATTTGCCCTGGATTTGGAATGTGCATTGTATTTTACTGAAAATATTGCACTGACAGCTTCGCCAGGACGTACAGCAAAGCTATTTGCTTGGCAAAAGCGCTTTTTTATTTTTATGTTTGCCAATACCGTGGGTACTTTTGCTGCCTTAGAGTTCTTGGGTTTGCCTAAAGATCGCACGGTCACCGTGGGAGCTTATGCTGAGTTGTGAGGCGAGAGGAGCATTGATCTTTGGGTGGAATCGTCGTATGATGGGCTGTTTTTTAATTTAACGATAAGGGAAAAATCGTGAATCAGTTTGCTAAAATTCTGGCCTCCGTGCTTGTTGCGGCTTGTAGTCACGCTGCGTTTGCAGCAGCAAGTTCCACTCCGCCAGGAACACAATTGGTCAATAAAATTATCGGGACGCAGGGGCATATCGTGCAAAGTTTTTCTGCTGTCGATGGTATGACAGGCTTTGTGATTCAATCGAGTGAAGGCAGCAATAGTAGCGGTATTCTTTATTCCGACGCTAAGGGGCAGTACTTGTTTGCAGGCTCGATTATCAATGCCCAAGGTCAGGATTTAACGCAGCAGTACACCAACGAATACATCAACAGCAAACTTGCTGGACCAGCTTATGCCCAGGCATTGAATCTCAATTATTTTACCTCTGGAAGTAATAATGCACCTCATAAAGCGGTGATCATTTTCGATCCTAATTGTATTTTCTGTCACACCCTTTACACCGAAATCGAGCCTTTGATTGCATCGGGGCAAGTACAAGTGCGTTGGTTGCCAGTTGCGTTTCGTGATCCCAGTAGCCCAGGTAAAGCAGCTGCAATGTTAAATGCGAGTTCTGATGCGGCTGCCAATAAACTGCTCGATCAAAATGAAGCCAATTTTAACGTGCAAACGGAATCAGGTAGCCTCGCGCCTTTACAACCCGATAACACCAATCCTGCAGTGACTGCGGCGTTTAACAAGGTTGCCCAGAATACACAATTTTTTAGCAAGTCTGGTTTTAATGGCACTCCTACTATTTTGTTTAAACAAGCCAATGGTAAAGTCATGATGATTCCTGGCTTGCCACAAGGGAAGGCTTTTAATGCCATGATCGATAGCATGGGTAGTACCTGGTAATGACCCCTTTGCTTTTAAAGACACTGAAAACCCAAGCGCATCATCTTAAACCCGTGATTTGGTTGGGTCAGCATGGGTTGACCGAGCCGGTATTGGCCGAGATCGATCTCGCGCTGAACGCCCATGAGTTAATCAAAGTGAAAATTCCTGGCGAGGATCGCGAGTTACGCAAGCAGGTGATTTTAGATATTCAAAAGCGCTTGCATGCAGAGCTGATTCAAGCCATTGGCAAAATTGCTACTTTTTATCGGAAGAAACAGGATGTTCCCACCCCTAAGGCTAAGAAGGCTGCGCCAAAGCGTGTCCCTCAGAAAGCTGCTTCAAGAAAATCACCTACACCGAGATGATCTAATTTATCCGGTTTTTGTCGTGCCGGGTGAGTCGGTTTATCGTGAAATCAAGGCGATGCCAGGACAGTATCAGTACTCTGTCGATCAGCTGGAGCGCTTGGTTCCGCGTTTAAAAGCCTCTGGCCTGTTGTCCATTCTGCTCTTTGGACAAACCGTGGCGAAGGATTCAGAAGGCTCAAGTGCTGCCTCTCCAGAGAGTGTCGTGGCAAAGGCAGTGCGATTTTTTAAGCAAGCTTTGCCTGATTTGGTCGTCATGACGGATGTCTGTCTCTGTAGTTATACAGATCATGGGCATTGTGGGCCTTTGGTTGGGCATCAAATCGATAATGATCGCACCCTTAAAATGATTGCGAAGATGGCTGTACAACATGCTAAAGCCGGGGCAGATTTTGTTGCACCTAGTGGGATGATGGATGGCATGGTCGCTGCGATTCGTGAAGCCTTGGATGCAGCAGGTTTGACGCATACAGGTATTTTAGCGTATTCAGTCAAATATGCCTCCAGTTTTTATGGGCCATTTCGCGAAGCAGCAGACTCTGCGCCCGCGCAAGGTGACCGTAAAACCTATCAAATGGATCCCGCAAATAGTCTGGAAGCGCTCCGTGAGGCAGAATTAGATGTGGCTGAGGGCGCGGATTTACTCATGGTGAAGCCAGGATTGCCGTATTTGGATATTATTGCCAAGCTGCGCGCGCAATTTGATTTGCCCATTGTGGCCTATCAAGTAAGTGGGGAATACAGCATGATCAAAGCCGCTGCCGAAAAAGGCTGGATTAACGAAAAAGCCGTGGTGTTGGAATCGCTCCTTGCCTTTAAACGTGCTGGCGCTACAGCGATTATCACTTATTTTGCACTGGACATTGCTGCAGATACGATTTGCGCTGCTTAATTGGCCTCAGTTTGGCCCAGTTCACTGGCTGCTCAAACATGTCCGCTTCGCTACCAAACTCGCGACCAGCAAACTGAACCAAACTGAGGCCAATTAAGCAGCGCAAATCTGCTGATTTAACTCAAAATAGCCTGACAAGTGGGGATGCCTTTTTTCAACTGTACGACCAAGTTCATCGTCTTAAAGTGCAGATTACTTCCCTTGCCTGGGTAAGTTGGCGTACATTGAGCAACAATATTTTTGCCTGAGCCATCATTTTTAATAATTGAATAATCAATCATATATTCTGGAGTCAAATTGACTTGGCGATCAGGCGTGCAGCCATACCAGGTCAAAGCGCTTCGTCCTGCCAGCCAGTATTGGTCTGATTTAAACGCGTATTGCATTTGCGTATCTTCGCAAAGATTGGTCACATTGCTGGTGATAGTAGCAGCTCCCAAGAAATAACCTTGGTTATGGCCAGTGCCATAAGGGCTAGTCGAGCAGGCGGTGAGGCAAAGTAAGCTGAGTGCAAATAGTTTTTTCATCCTGTTATTCCTTTTTCAATTCATCAAGTTGAACCGTAATAATCTTCTTTGCGATTGTGCCTGTTTTGCTTATAATAGGCAAGTAGCGTGGAGAGGAGAGGCAAGTGGTCGTTAGGAGCAAAAAACAGCTGGATCTCAGCGATGAGCTTTGGAATGTCAATGATACGGAAAGTTTTAACAACGAACTGTATCACCAAATGTTGATGGAGCAATACAAAGTCTATGTTGAAATGGCTGATCGTGTTAATGCACGGCGGGGCCTCGCGCATACTTTTTTTATGACCTTTCATGCGGTGGTTTTGGGGATTTTGGGCTTGACATTAAGCCATGAACAAACTGTGCATCGTGTGGGCTTTCTGTTGTTTCCCCTCTTAGGTTTGTTGGTGATGTGTTACGGATGGTGGTGTTTGGTGCAGTATTTTCGGCGTATGATGCGGGCTAAAACCATGGTTATTGCGGAATTGGAAAAGCGCTTGCCTTCGAGTCCCTCTTGGCAGGCGGAGCACAAGGCCATGGGGCGAGAAAATCCTTACGGTCCGCTCAAGCGGATGGAGGTAGTGTTGCCTATTATTTTTGCGCTGTTGTACATTTTCTCATTTATTTATGCCGCTCATCTAGCGTAGTCAAATGCAATGGATCAAGCGCTTCATTGGCCTGTTAGCAGGCCTTATTTTTGTCCACACTCTGCAGGCCGAGGATACAGATACCCTAGCGGTTGCTAAATCTTTGGGTTGGGTGCAAGTGGACAATTTGAAGCAGTGCCCGGTTAAGGGCTCCTGTGCCAACTGTGGTGGCTATTATGATGAAAGTGATTTGCCCACGCCAAGCAATCTTTCATTTAAAGATGCACAAGTTGTGATCCACGCCCCGCCACCGATTCATTACCAACTCAATGGGAGTGCGGAATTTAATAATGGGGTCAGTATTAGCCAGCCAGGGCGTGCGCTCTATGCCAATACAGCGACGATTACACCCAATCTCAAAACCGGTAAGCTAGAATCAGTGAGCGCGCAAGGCAATGTGCGTTTAGAGCAACCTGGGCAGTTGATCGTTGCGGATTCCCTGCATGCTGATTTAATTAATCATGAAGCGGATATGGATAATGTGCATTACCTATTGCGGGTAGGGGCAACCAATCCGCGCCGCACGGTGGTCAGTAGTGTGCCAGATCCCAACTTTACGGGCTATGCGCATGGACAATCGCAAACCGTTAAGCAGCTTAATGCAGATCAGTATACTTTGAATCACGCAACCTACAGTACCTGCTCGCCTTTAACGCGGACTTGGGAGTTAGACGCTAGGCAGATTGACCTGGATCAAAACACGGGGGAGGGGCAGGCCAAAGATACCTTTTTAAAAATCGATGGCATACCGGTTTTTTATTTCCCTTATTTGAATTTTCCGATTAATGATCAGCGTAAATCAGGCTTTTTATATGGCAGTATCGGTCAGACTGGGAGTAGTGGGTTTTCTTTATCGACCCCCTATTATTTTAATTTGGCGCCCAATTATGATGACACTCTTAATCCCACGCTGTATACCAAGAGAGGCTTGCTTTTAGATAATAATTTTCGCTATTTGACGACAACCAGTTCAGGCAATATTGAAGCAGAAATGGACCCCTATGATCCTGAAAACAATGGCCAATTCCGCTATGGTTATATTTTGAATGACACCACTAATTTAGGAGCCTGGCAAAGTAATTTAAATTATAATCAAATTGGCGATGACAACTTCCTCAATGACTTTAACGTCATGGGGGCCAATCAAGTTTTATTAAATCGTTCCTTCACTCTAGGGACGCAAAGCGAACACTGGAATTTCAGTGGCCTCTTGCAATCTTACCAGGTTATTAATTCACAACTGACAACGGCCAACACCCCGTACACAGAATTGCCAGCTTTAAATTTAGGCGCTGAATATCCCAATGTGCTCGGGCCTTTAAGTTTTTCGATGAGCTCGAGTGCAGTTAATTTTACCAAAACAGCGAACAACCCGGGCGAACTTGCACCCGTCGAAGGTCAGCGCGTCAACATCACGCCAGAGATCAGCCTTCCCCTGACCGCGTCCTATGGTTATTTTACACCGAGCATTAGTTTTGATAGCACTAATTACAACCTACAAAATTATACCTTTAATAATTTTACAGAAAAAAATCCAGGCATTAATGTGCCCATTGTCAACCTCGATACCAGTGCTTATTTTGATCGTGCTTTATCTTGGGGGATGGGGCAGGATACGCAAACCCTGCAACCGCGTTTGTTTTATCTCTATGTGCCCTACGAAAATCAAAACAATGTGCCTGTTTTTGATACCACGATTTTGCCTTTTACCTATAGCCAACTCTTTAGTGTCAATCGTTTTAGTGGCCTGGATCGGATGGGGGATGCGAATCAGCTGAGCTATGCCTTGTCAAGCACCGTCAATAATGGCTTGGGTCAGCAATTATTAAGTGGGGGGCTTGGGCAAATTTGGTATTTTGAGAATCGCCAGGTGTCTTTGTGTCAAAATCAACCAGGTGGGCCTCCTTGCATCCAGACAGAAGACCCCACCTATGCGACTCAATTTTCGGATATTGCAGCCTATTTTACCTATAATTTTGACCCTGTATGGTCATTCAATGCCAACGCCACTTATGATCCAAACTATACCGAAATGGATTTGCAGGAATATACCTTCTCCTACGCGCCAGGGAATAATTTGTTTAATTTAAGTTATCAAAGCAACCGTCAAAACTATAGCTTGTTAAGCACGCAACAGATTTTGGCTGGATCTGAGCCGCCGGTTTCCTCGCTGATCAATGGTTCGTTTGTTTGGAATATTAATGATCGTTGGGCAATACTGGGGAGCATTAATTACTCGATTGAAGATAACGGAACAGTCTCAGAATTTGGCGGTATTCAGTATAGTTCCTGCTGTTGGGCGCTGCGTTTGATGGCGTATAAATACGTGACCAATAGCAACCCAAACACCCCGAATGTAATGACAGGTCCCATGACCACGGCTTTTATGTTACAATTCCTGCTCAAAGGATTGGGTAACATCAGTGCCAGTGGTCAGGCGGCCACGCAGCTTTTGGCAACCATCCCCGGTTATAATGGACAATTAGGATTTTAAGTGATGCGATTAACAAGTTATATTTGTGCTTTGAGTATGGGGCTTGGCCTGCTAGTGGCTTTGGCAGCCTGGGGTGATGAGGGGCCTGCGGTGCCGTTTAATGGCGTTGTTGCCATCGTCAATTCAGATGTGGTGACCAGCGATGAGTTGAATACGGCGACGACTCAAGCGATGGCTCAGGCAAAAGCCCAAGGGTTGAATTTGCCCAGTACGCAGATTGTCGAACGCCAGGTTTTGCAAGGTTTAATCATGCAGAAGATCGCCTTGCAGTTAGCGGCATTGAATAATCTGAAAGTCAGTGATGCCCAAGTGACCGCAGCCATCGCGAGTATTGCAGCGAAAAACAACCTTTCTGTGGATCAACTCTACAGCAAATTGGCTTCTGAAGGCACAGATCAGGCTACCTATCAAAAGACCATTCGCACTCAATTGATCGTACAGCAGTTGGAACAACAGGCTGTTGCAAGTTCCATTATCATTACACCAAGCCAGATTGATAATTATTTGGCAACGCAGGCACGCCTTAACAATGCCAACACGGAATATGATGTGGCCCATATTTTGCTCGCCCTTCCTCAAAATCCAACTGCTGATGATTATGTCAGCTTAAAAGCGAAAGCAGAAGTCGTGATGCAAAAAATCAAAGGTGGCATGGATTTTGGTCAAGCCGCAATGACTTACTCCAACGCGGGAGATGCCCTAACAGGGGGGGATTTGGGCTACAAAACTTTAAATGAACTACCCACTATTTTTGTCCAGCCTGTGAGCACCATGCAGGTTGGGCAAGTTGTCGGGCCGATTGCCTCAGATAGTGGCTATAATATTATTAAGCTGGTGGCAAAAAAAGGTGGTAGCAATGTGGATACGGCCAAACATTACGTTACCCAATATCATGTTGAGGCAATCTTAATCAAAGCAAGCCCACTCATGGATAATCAAGCGATCCAAGCAGAAATGCAGCGTTTAAAAAGTGCGATCCAAAATGGCGTGCCTTTTGCCAAGGTGGCGGAAGCCAATTCGCAGGATTATTTCACCAATAAAAATGGCGGAGACATGGGGTGGATTAACCCGGCTAAATTGGATCCTGTTTTAGCATCGCATGTGGTGCATTCGCCTTTAAATACTTTGGGGGATCCATTCCAGACTGCATCAGGCTGGTATTTGATTGAAGTGTTGGGAGAGCGGCAGGTCAATGATACTGAGGAATATGAACGTCAGCAAGCCCAGCAGGCAATTTTTATGCAAAAAGCCAATGAGGCGCTTTTAGCTTGGCAAGCCCAAATTAAAGGGGCATCCTACATTGATATTCTAGATCCTACACTCGATCCGCAAAATGACGATGACACATCAAGCCCGTAAGCGTTTTGGCCAAAATTTTTTGCAAGATGGGCCAGTGATTGCCCGGATTATCGAGGCCATTCAACCAGCACGGCGTGCTCATGTAGTTGAAATTGGCCCAGGCCAGGCTGCGTTGACCACGCCGCTCTTGGCCGTAGCGAAAAAATTGACAGTTGTGGAAATCGACCGCGATTTAGCGGCATACTTACAACAAAAGGAATCTGCGCAGTTTAAGGTCATTGTAGGCGATGCGCTGAAGCTTGATTTCTCGCCATTATCACAGGGGGAAAAGCTCACCGTAGTAGGCAACTTGCCTTACAATATCAGCACGCCCCTCTTGTTCCATTTAATGCAATATCACAGTCTTATTGACGATCTGTATTTTATGTTGCAGAAAGAAGTGGTGGAGCGTATGGCCGCGGGCCCCAGGGATTCTGCCTACGGGCGTTTATCGGTAATGATGCAGTATTTTTGTGAGGTGACGCCTTTGTTTCGCGTGCCGCCCCATGCTTTTTTGCCGATGCCGAAGGTGGATTCGATGGTGGTGCATTTAAAGCCCTGGACTCATTCCCCCTATCCTGAAGTTAAGGATTTTGGGCGTTTTAGCCGTATTGTCCATGATGCTTTTTCACAGCGACGCAAGACATTACGCAATGCACTGTCACAGCTTGCGATCACGCTTCCTGAGGCCTATGCTAAAAAAAGGGCGGAAGAATTGAGTGTGGCTGAGTTTATTGAGCTAGCCAACAACAAATAACTTGATTTTTTATATTATTATATGTAATATATGCTGAAATCAATAAAATTGAGTGATTATTATGTTGTTTGGTTCATTAGGTGGGTATAGCAGACCTCCAGCTCCAAAGCCTCGTGAAGATGCGGCGCTGAGTGTGGATTCCCTTTCTCAAGAAATAGGGCCGCCTCAGTCCACAGGTGTTCCTTATGATGTCCTTCGGGGGATGGATATGGCTACGGTTTTAGATGGAATAGGCGACGGCTCTGAGGCGAGTGGAGATTCCGAAGCAGTGTCAGCGGTAATGCGCCCTATCACCTCTGTTGTGACGGTTACACAGGGTAATTTAAAAGACTGCCTAGGTCATGGTTTGTCTGACATCCCTATCGTGGAAGGGAGATTGGCTCTTGCTGATGCGCCAGCATTTTTTAGTCATAATGCTGACAATATTGTGCTTGCCTACTCTGCGCATCGGGGCTTAACAGATGGCGATGCTGCAGCAGGAGCAGTGGGTCATGCTCTGACCAAACATATTTTCCCTGCAGTGAAAGAGCGCATTGGAGACCACGCTGTTTATCAAAAAGATGAGCGCGCGGCAGGTTCTGTGTTATTGGTGGGTGCAGGAGTGACGATCATTCCGGCAGGTGCACTCACGCTTGAGAGGGTTGTTCCTGTTGCCGTAGCAGCCAATCAAATTGCTGATTTTGGATCGGGTCAATATACGCGTGATGGGTTTCAGCAGTATCTCTTTCTTTCTTATTTACGGACTTTACGTGCGATCTTTGAGGCTGTGCCGAGCCGTACCTTGGTGCAAATGGGCTTATTTGGGACGGGCCATTTTAGTGGAAAACTCAAAGATGCCGTAGAGCTTTCGGTGCAAGCATTAAAAGAAGCGGTGCAGCGTATTTTGGTTCAATATCCTGCTTTTGCAGAACGAGTACGGGTTAATTTGGTGGAGCTTGATCCAGCTGTTGTTCGTCGTATTCAAGTAGAAATGCGCGCACCTGCAAATGCATCTCTGAAGGATGTTCCTGCAGAGATTAATGTTCGGCGAGATAAATGTATTTCTTTTGTTGGGTTTAAAGCAATGCGTGAGATGTACCAGGCGATGGCAGTAGCTTATCCTAAATCGGGATTAGAGTCTGTGTTTTATCGGCGGCACCATGAAACTGCAGTCATGGAAGGGCGGGATTTCTTTAATATTAGTAGGAGACTATCTGCAGACCCTGTACCGGGAGGACACACCGACGCTTTGCTGAAGTTGGAGCGTTTCATCAAAACATGTTATCCCCAAAAAGTAACAGAGTATTTAGCCGCAGCCCATGCTAGCTATACGCCTGCTGCTGCAGCGACCTGAGATTGGATTAAACATCAATCCGTGCCACATTGAGGGCATTCTTCTCAATAAAATCACGCCGTGGCTCAACCACATCACCCATGAGGGTGGTGAAGAGATGATCTGCGGCGATGGCGTCGGCAATCGTGACTTTCAACATGCGACGCACCGCGGGATCCATGGTTGTTTCCCAGAGTTGATCAGGATTCATCTCCCCCAAACCTTTGTAGCGTTGGATGGTCTGACCGCGTTTGGCTTCTTTGAATAGCCACTCGACCATATCCCGCAAATGCTGGATGGGGAACATTTTCTCACCGCGTTCGATGTAACTTTGACCCATCTGCAGCAAACCCCGCATTTCCTGAATCACTGCTTTGATTTCAGCATATTCGTAAGAATTGAAAAAATGCTCTGTAAATAAAAACTGCTGTTTGATGCCATGTTCAGTTAAATCAGCTTTGGGAACAAACACCCCAGAATCACTGGCTTCTAGGCTCAGCTCGACTTTTAATTTTGCCGAACTGGGAATGTAGGGCATTAAACCCTGCCACCATGCGTTTAATTTCGCTTCATTGGTAAAGTCGGTTGGGGCTTCTTCATGATGCAGTAGCGCCCAGAGCAATACTTCGGGATAGCGGCGCGATAGGCGAGTAATATGCGCGGTGACTTGTTGGATTTGGCGTAGCCATTTTTCCAGAGCCACACCTGTGATTCCTGGCGTGGAAGCATTGGGTTTAAATGTTGTATTTTCCAGTGCGATCTGCAGCAAAAATTCATTTAAAGCCTGATCATCTTTGATGTAATTTTCCTGCTTGCCCCGTTTGATTTTGTAAAGTGGGGGCTGGGCAATATAAATGTAGCCGCGCTCAATCAATTCAGGCATTTGCCGGTAGAAAAAAGTCAGCAGCAAAGTGCGAATATGCGCGCCATCCACGTCCGCATCAGTCATGATCACAATACGATGATAGCGGGTCTTGTCAGGATTATATTCATCCCGCCCGATACCGCAGCCTAAAGCTGTGATCAGCGTTCCCACTTCCTGGGAGGAAATCATTTTATCAAAGCGCGCTTTTTCGACATTTAAAATCTTACCTTTGAGCGGGAGAATCGCCTGCGTACGACGATCGCGCGCTTGTTTGGCAGAGCCGCCTGCAGAGTCTCCCTCAACGAGGTAGAGTTCAGACAAAGCGGGGTCTTTTTCTTGGCAATCAGCTAATTTGCCGGGCAGGCCTGCGATATCGAGCGCCCCTTTGCGACGCGTCATTTCGCGGGCTTTACGCGCTGCTTCACGGGCGCGGGCGGCATCAATCATTTTGCCAGTAATAGCCCGTGCTTCATTAGGATTCTCTAAGAGAAAATCATGAAATTTTTCTGCCACTACATCTTCCACCACCGGGCGGACTTCAGAGGAGACTAATTTATCTTTGGTTTGGGAGGAAAATTTAGGGTCCGGTACCTTCACGGACAACACGCAGGTCAAGCCTTCACGCGCATCATCTCCCGTGGTTGCAATTTTATGCTTTTTGGCAAGGCCTTCTTTTTCAATATAATTATTGAGCGTACGGGTGAGTGCAGCGCGGAATCCAGACAAATGGGTGCCTCCATCGCGTTGCGGAATATTGTTGGTGTAACAAAGCAGCGTCTCCTGAAAGCTGTCATTCCACTGCATAGCCACTTCCACTGTAATGCCATTTTGGCTGGTTGAAGTATAAAATGGATTGGGGTGGACTAGGGTTTTATTGGTATTGAGATATTCCACAAAAGCTTGGATGCCGCCTTTATATTCAAAAATATCTTCGCGTTCAGTGCGCTCATCTTTGAGGCGAATGCGCACGCCAGAATTCAAGAAGGAAAGCTCGCGCAGGCGTTTGGCTAAAATATCGTAATTAAACGTCAGCACATTGCTGAAAATCTGGTGTGAAGGCCGAAAGCGAATTTCAGTCCCGCGCTTGCTGGAAGGGCCGCATTCGGCCAAGGGGGCTTCAGGGTCGCCAAGATGATAAGTTTGCTTGTAGACTTTGCCATTGCGATGAATGGTTAAGAAGAGATCTTCCGAAAGCGCGTTGACGACAGATACACCAACGCCATGCAAACCACCCGAGACTTTATAAGAGTTTTGGTCAAATTTACCCCCTGCATGCAGAATGGTCATAATGACTTCAGCGGCGGAGCGCTTTTCGGTTTCGTGCATATCAACGGGGATCCCCCGGCCATTATCGCTGATGGAGACTGATTCATCTGCATGAATAATCACGTCGATTTGATCGCAATGCCCGGCTAAGGATTCGTCAATCGAGTTGTCCACCACTTCAAACACCATGTGATGCAAGCCTGAACCATCATCCGTATCGCCAATGTACATGCCCGGGCGCTTGCGGACGGCCTCTAAGCCTTCTAAAACCTTAATGCTCGAGGCATCGTAAACTTGTTCATTCTGCGGTGTTTGCGTCATCTCTCGCTCTCTCTTTTCTCAGATCAAAAACAAAAGATCATGTTAGCATATATCATGCTTTGACGGAATCAGGAGTAGTGTCTTCTGGACTGTTCTATTGAACAGATAGTCTCATACCAATCCAATGTTTAAACCAAACTAACCGCCTTTCAAACATCTCCGCTGCGCTACGAAACTCAGGCTTATTAGTCTGCTTCAAACATTGGATTGGTATTAGTAATCGCAGGCATATCTTGCAAATAGTATCGCTAATTGTCGATATTAAAAGTATTACAAGTGCTTTTAAAAGGCAATTTTCTGCTAATTCCGCAAAGCACGACCGGTTTCCAGCATATGCTGAACGCGGGCTTGGGTTTTGTCTTCTTGGACTAAACTTAAAAAAGCTTCGCGTTCTAAGTGCAGCATCCATTGTGTATCTACTTTTTGTGGGTCTAAGGGGCCGCCGGTGAGGATGTTGGCCACTTTTGCAGCAATTAAAGCGTCAAATTCGCTCGCATAGCCACCGACCTTCATATTTTCGATCATGCCCATCATATTGCCCCAAGCGGGTCGCCCTTGTACGGCAATGAGCTCTTCACGCACCGGAGTAAAGGGTTTTGCGGTCAAAGCATTGAGCTCTTGCAAAGCGACAAAGAACAGCTCTTTGGGGTTCATAATGATGACATCGGTAGCGCGCAAATAGCCCATTTCTTTGGCTTGATAGGCACTTTTTGCTGCCTCAGCCATGGCAATTTGTTTGAAATACTGTAAGAGTTTTTCTTTGGGATTATCGCTTTGACTGGCGCGCAGTGCCATTTCTTTACTGCCACAGGCGCCGGGTACAATGCCGACGCCCACTTCGACAAGGCCCATGTAGGTCTCAAGCGCCGCCACTACTTTATGACTGTGCATGGCCAGTTCGCAGCCACCTCCCAGCACATAGCCTCGTACAGCCGTAACTACAGGGACTTTGGTATAACGCAGGGACAAAACCGTTTTCTGGAAGGTACGTAACACCTCATCCAAAGCTTCCACCCCCCCTAACATAAAGCGTCCTGCCAAGTTCATCAAATCCGCCCCAGCGCTAAAATGCTCTGATTCCCTTTGCCAAATGATGAGGCCTTTGTACGATTGCTCTGCGAGTTCACGCGCTTGATTTAAAGCCTCCAGCACTGCATCGTCAATCACGCAGAGTTTGGTTTTGAAGCTGAGCACCAAAGCACCTTCGTGTTCAAAGGCACAGGCTCCTGCATTTTCAAAAACTGTTTTCGGAGAGGAGGGCCATTTTTGGCGCTGATAGACAGGGAGATGCAAATGTTCGGGGAGTTTGTCCTGCAAACTTTTGCCCCGAATAGCTGCTTCCAGTTCAAACAAACCCTGCTTCCAACCAAATCCAAACTGCAAGGCTCGATCAACTTCGATTTTAGAGCCTGAAATTTCAGCTAAATGTTGCTCAGCATAGGCAAATAAGTCGCGGAATAAGCGATAGAGAAATTGGGCCTCAGGCAGAGGATTCTTTTCTAAACCATGCCAGGACTCCACCAGGCCCGCGGTTTTGAGGGCTTTGGTAAATTCAGGATTGGCTTTTTGGGTCGCGGGACGATAGGTTTTGGTCGCAATATCCCACACCATCAGCCCAGCAGGAGTCTTTTGATAGATGCCTTTTTTGGTTTTTGCACCCAAGGCCCCCTGTTGAATTAAATCCTGGAGCCAGGCAGGGAGTTTTGCATCCATGGTTTTAACGACATGAGCAAGGACATCCAAGCCTACTAAATCCAAAGTTCTACAGGTTGCGGATTTGGGGCGACCAATCAATTTGCCTGTTAATTCGTCCACCACTTCCAAGGGGATATTTAATTGAACAGCATGCTCCAATGTGCTTAATAGGCCAAATACGCCTAAGCGGTTTGCAATAAAATTAGGCGTATCTTTGGCGCGGACGATTTCTTTACCCAAATGAGACACTAAAAAAGTCTCAAGCCGATCCATTAAAGCTGCATCAGTCTGTGCATGAGGGACCAATTCTATTAGGGCTAAATAGCGGGGTGGATTAAAAAAATGCATGCCCAGGAAACGGCTTTGCAATGAGGCGGGAAGGGTTTTGGCCAAAGTCGTGATGGATAGGCCTGAAGTGTTTGTGGCCAAACAGACATGATCATTAAGATAGGGCGCAATTTTTTGGTAGAGATCTGCCTTTAATTGAACTTCTTCGGAAATGGCTTCAATGATTAAATCTGCTTCTTTCAAGCGTGCCAGACCCTCTTCAAAATTGCAGGGGAAAATGAAATCCGCAAAAGAGGTTGAAGCTAAAGGTGCAGGATCAAGTTTGCTTAAACGCGCTTTGCCTGCGGCAGATAAATTGGTCCCGTCTTTTTTGAGGTCAAATAAATCTACGCTGTAGCCCGCATTGGCAAAATGTGCTGCAATTTGTGCACCCATGGTGCCACTGCCGAGCACCGCAATTTTTCTTGGGTTCATGGGGACTCTCCTTTTAAAATCAAAGCACGCTCATAAAGCTTATTTTTAGGCAGATCGCTTAAATTTGCAAGTAAAGCCACAGCTTCCTTAAGTTTCATCTGCGCAAGGAGGTGGGTGAGTAAGACATCAGTTTCCACGCTGATCATCCCTTCTTGAGGCGGGGGCGTGTTTTCGAGCAGCAGGACAAATTCACCCTGTTGGCGCTTTGGATCTGCCTTTAACCAAGCAAGAATTTCGCCAATGGGTTGCTTTAAGATGGCCTCATGAATTTTGCTGATTTCCTTTGCTAAAACCAAAATATGGGTATCGCCCCATAAGGCTTGAAATAGTTGCAGACTGTCCAACAAGCGATGTGGGGATTCGTAAAAACAGAGAGTCCCTGCCAGATTTTTTTGGAGCTGTTCCAAAAGTTTACGTTTGGCAGCAGTCTGAGCGGGAAGAAAGCCGTAAAAATGAAAGGGCATTCCCTCTAAGCCTGAAGCAGACAAAGCAGCGATGGCCGCGCAGGGGCCAGGAATAGGGCTGACAGGATAGCCTGCTTCCAAAACGGCAGTAATTAATTTGGCGCCAGGGTCACTCCAAACCGGAGTCCCCGCATCCGAAATTAGGGCACAATCATGCCCAGCTTGAAGTTGGGCAAGGAGGGTGATGCTTTTTTCGCGCTCATTGTGTTCGTGGCAAGATTCCAAGCGCGTGGCGATGCCAAAATGCTGCAAAAGCACCTTGCTGTGGCGAGTGTCTTCGGCTAGAATCAACTGAACCGATTTGAGGGTCTCCTGCGCGCGCGGGCTCAAATCAGCCAAGTGGCCAATAGGTGTGGCAATCACATAAAGAGTGGCGAGTTTTGTTGTCATGAAAGGAGGGGCTCCATGTTTAGCTTTGTCATTGCGTTTTTAATTTTTCTGCTTTTGGGGAATCAGTTTATCAGACTCCTACAAAAATGGCAGGCGGGCCAGGTGATTCGCAAAGAGGGGCCCGAATCTCATTACAGCAAAAAAGGCACGCCCACGATGGGGGGGATTTTAATTTTGATTGCCACTACCTTGGGCGTCTTGGTGGGAGGTGGCTGGCATTCTGAACTTGTCTGCATGGCTTTGCTGACTTTATGGTTATTTGGGGCCATTGGTTTTGTGGATGACTATAAAAAACTGATTCTCAAGGATTCACGCGGCCTGGCTTCACGTTGGAAGTATTTTTGGCAGTCGGTTTTTGCCCTCGCCCTGGCTATTTGGTTTTGGCACTACTTTAATCAATTAGGTGAAATGCCAGCCTTGCTTTTGCCCTTTACTCATTCTGTCGTTGTCATGGGCCCGGTAAGCTTTATTATTTTGGCTTATTTTGTTTTAGCTGGTGCAAGTAATGCTGTGAATCTGACCGATGGATTAGATGGGCTCGCGATTTTGTCGGTGATGCTGGTGACCGTGGGTTTGGGGCTGTTTGTTGTCATGAGTGGGCACCCGGAGGTACAAGGCTTATTGCTGCTGTGCGATGCCGTTGTCGGAGCGGGGTTAGGGTTTTGGTGGTTTAATGGCTTCCCCGCGGGGTTATTTATGGGCGATGTGGGTGCATTGGCGCTGGGGGCCCTCTTGGGCTTTATTGCTATTGCAGTTCAAGCGGAATTAGCCTTGGGTGTGATGGGCGGAATTTTTGTGATCGAAACTCTCTCCGTGATTTTACAAGTAGGCTCTTACAAACTACGTAAAAAGCGCATTTTCAAAATGGCGCCCATTCATCATCATTTTGAATTACTGGGGTTGACTGAGCCCAAAATTGTCGCTCGGTTTACTATTGTAACTTTACTTTTGGTGATCTTCGCCGTTTATGCGTTTTTGCATGCGTGGGCGTAAATATGAAAGCACAGCAACCGAAAGCCATTGGCCTCGTCGGAGGCATTGCAAGCGGCAAGTCGCAAGTTGCAGATTATTTTCGGGAATTAGGTATTGAAATTATTGATACCGATCAAATCGCGCGCGAGCTGGTGCAACCGGGGTCTGCCCTTTTGGCAGAGATTGTGCGCCATTTTGGGCGCCAGATGCTTTTAGAGAGTGGGGAATTAGACCGCGCCCGATTACGGCAGCGCATTTTTGAAGATCAGGAGGCCAAGCGGTGGTTGGAGCATTTACTGCATCCGGCTATTCGAGAGGAGGCTGAAAAACGGGTCCAGCAGAATCAAGGCCCTTATTGCATTGTCGCCATCCCACTTTTAGCAAAGCGTCAGGATTATCCCTTTTTAAGCCGAATTTTATGGGTCGATGCGCCGATTGAACTGCGTTTACAGCGTTTGCAGGAGCGTGATCATATTGATGCAGCCTTGGCACAGAAAATGTTGGCGCAACAGCCTTCTGCAAATATTTATCGCAGTCTAGCAGATGACCTCCTCGTCAATGATCAGGATTGTACAAATCTGCAACGAAAGGTTAAAATCCTGCATGCGCAATATTCGAAAAAGGCTTGAAAAGTGATTAAAAAAATATTGGTGCTGTGTTTAGGTAATATTTGCCGCAGTCCCATTGCGGAAGTTTTATTGCGTGAGCAAGCGAAGGCAAAACAACTGGATTTGAGCGTGGACTCAGCAGGAATCACTGCCATGGAGGGTTGGAGCGCTAATCCCACCTCGCAAACACTCATGGAAGAGCGGCAGCTCTCCTTAAAAAATCATGTTGCTAAACAAGTCACCGCTGCTTTGGTCAAGGAAGCAGATTTGATTTTGGTGATGGATGAAGAGCAGCGGCGGATGCTAGAGCGAAAATTCCACGAAGCCTGTGGCAAAACCTTTCGCATTGGCCATCATGGGGGATTTGATGTGGAGGACCCTTATCAAAAAGAGCGTGCTGCGTTTGAGGATGCAATGCGCAAAATTGAGCAAGGGGCAATAGAATGGCTGGAGTTTATTGCTTGAAAATGGGCTCACATTACACCGTTTTACTACACGAAAGTATTGATGCTTTAAAGATTCAAGCGGCAGGATGTTATATCGATGCTACTTACGGTCGTGGTGGGCATGCTGCTTTACTGCGCCCACAGTTGGGGCCAGCAGGGCGTTTGATTGTAGTGGATCAAGATCCCCATGCGATTGCTGATGCAGAGGCCAAATATGCTCAAGACCCACAGGTGACGATTTTGCAGGGTAATTTTGCCAAGATTCCTGCGCATCTTCGCGCTTTGGGCCTGTGGGGGCAGGTGAATGGTATTTTATTTGATTTAGGCGTTTCATCGCCGCAATTGGATGAGGCAGCACGTGGCTTTAGCTTTATGCGGGCAGGGCCTTTAGATATGCGGATGGATAATGCTTGTGGGCAGCCTTTAAGCGAACGTCTTGCAGGCACAACCGTTGCGGAACTCACCCGCATTTTATATGACTACGGCGAGGAGCGGTTTGCACCGAAAATTGCAGCGGCGATCCTCAGGGCGTGGCAAGAAGGCGCTTTGCAGACAACTTTAGACTTATCCAAATGTGTGGCTGCAGCCATTCCTGCCCATTTGCAAGATCGGCATAAACATCCCGCAACCCGAACCTTTCAAGCCTTGCGCTTGTGGGTTAATCAAGAATTAGAAAGTTTAGAAGCGATTTTGCAGTGCTTCCCGGATCTGCTTGCGATTGGAGGGCGTGTTGCTTGGATTAGCTTTCATTCGTTGGAAGATCGTCTCATTAAAAATAGGCTGCAGTATTTAAGTCAGCCTGCGGCCTTGCCCCGAGGCTTACCTATTTTGGAGGCGGATCGGAGTTTACCGCGGATGCAAATGTGTATTAAAATGCAAAAACCCAGCGCAACAGAAATAGCTGAAAACCCTCGTTCCCGCAGTGCGATTTTGCGCGTGGCTGAACGCATAGGATAAAAACGAAATATGAAATTTTGGCGGCGATTTAAAAAATTGGAATGGAAATGGTGGCAGGACTTCAAAGAAAACTGGTTTCCTGAGGATTCCATTTCTTTGAAGGCGGTCTTGCGTGAAACTTTTTGGATTGAAACCTCCAAACCGGTGGTGCGCCTGGTGATTGCCATTTTTATTTCTGCGCTTTTTTTGGTGTTGGTGAAGAATGCGTATCATCAAGCCTTCATGAAATTGCAAGCGCTGAAAATGGAGCAAGAAAACTTACACACCGAGTGGATGCAATTGCTGATTGAAGAAGGGACCTGGGGCAATTATGACCGCGTCAATCAAATTGCCACCACGCAAATGAAAATGGGGCCTCCTTCCCCTTTTAATACCCAGATTTTGCAAGTTCCATCGCCACCGGACAGTCATTTGGTGCGGATGGTCAATGATTCATTGCTCGCCAAAAGCTTGTTTGATCGTCAAGGTTATTTTCCAGCGAGCTTGTCATGAAGCAAGTACGGTTTTTGGCGATTAAAAAGGCCAATTGGGTGAGTGCGTGGGTCAATGCGTTGCAGGCAATTTTTAAAACTGTTGTAGGCCTGTGGGGCAATTCCCCAGCGCTGTTTGCTGATGGAATTCATTCATTTTCTGATTTGTTGGCTAACACCTTGGTGTGGCTTGCTAACAAGTTGAGTCATGTTGAGCCGGATGAAAATCACCCCTATGGGCATGGGCGTTTTGAAACCGTGGGCAGTTTGATCCTAGGGGTTTTTTTGATCGCGGTGTCTTTTGGTATTGCCTATGACGCGGTGATGGATGTTGTCCATAAACACGTGGTTCACCCCAATCTCCTCACTTTGGTGGTGGCGGCGCTTTCGATCATTGCGAATGAAAGTACTTTTCGCTATACCTTGCATACTGCTAATAAAGTGGATTCTACTTTGCTGCGTGCCAATGCCTATCACATTCGGAGTGATTCCTTGTCTTCAGTAGTGGTGTTTGTAGGGATTATTGGTGCTTTGGCGGGATTTTCCTTTTTTGATGCCATTGCCGCTGCGCTGGTGGCAGGCTTTATTTTAAAAATTGCATTGGAGCTGGCCTGGCACGCGCTATATGAGTTGACAGACGCGAGTGTATCTCATGAGCGGATCCAGGAATTTGAAAAGCTGATCCTCAGTTTATCCGGAGTGCGGCATATGCACCGCTTACGCACGCGTAAGATGGCCGGGCGCGTCTTTTTAGATGTGCATGTTTTAATTGAGCCTTATGTCAGCGCCTCGGAAGGACACTATATTGCAGAGACGGTGCGTGTTAACTTGATGAAGAAATATAAGGAAATTGACGATATTACCGTGCATATTGATACGGAAGATCATCCTGAGACCTTGCCAGACCATCTGCCATTAAGTCGGCGCGAAATTGAGGCGGCACTTGATCTGAAGCTATTGAATTTAGACCTTTATTATTTTCAAACTCATATCGAAGCGCGAGTCACTTTACCGCTTGCCGCGTTGGAGAGTCAATCTGCAGAAGCCTGGCAAAATGCTGTAGAAAAAGCCTTTTCCCCCTTGAAGGAAGTAAGGTCAGTGAGCATTAACTATAAAAAATAGACTTCATTCCGGATTTTACGAAGCGCTAACCGGCCAAGCGGGGATGGCTGCCCCATTGGGGAACAGGCTTAAAGTCTCGTTGAGTACCGCTTGTGAATGCATAATCAGCACCAATTTTTGCAAGAGGGGATCGTTCTTGCGGCTATCGACCACGACAATCACATTGGCATAAGGCGCATCAGGGCCTTCTTTAATCAACGCCTGGTCAACATTGTAATGGTCTGCCGCGGCGTAATCATTGGTGAGTGCACCGATTGCAACATCAGGGAGGGCGCGGGCAATGTCAGCGGCATCTAGTTCGCGGAACTGTAAGTTTTTAGGATTGCTCGTAATGTCATTGGGTGTCGCAAGTAAGCCAGCACTTGATTTCAAGCTGATCAGATGATTTTGCGCCAACAACAAAAGCGCTCGACCTTCATTACTGGGATCATTGGGGATGGCAACCAGGGCCCCGTTTTTTAAAGCGGCAATGGATTTGATCTTGATGGAATAAAAGCCCAAGGGATAGACAAAAGTCTTGCCAATGGGCGTCAGTGCGTAACCATGTTGCGCGATTTGCGTGTTTAAATAGGGAATGTGCTGGAAAATATTGGCATCCAATTGGCCTGATGCCAATGCTTGATTAGGCATTACATAATCGCTAAAGACCACTACTTTTAAAGTAATACCGTATTGATTTTTTGCCACTTGGGTCGCCGTTTGCATAATCTGCTCTTGTGGTCCTGAGGTAATTCCCACCACAATTACAGGGCCTGTATTACGAAGCGTGTGGTCACTTTCGAACGCAAGCACCCCATACGCCACTGCAAAAATCAGCACTAATAAGCCCCACCATTTGAGGGTGCGTTTTCTGGCTGAAATATCGCCCAGCCATTGCAGGAGTTGCACCATCAGCACGATGATAATGATCGTGTAAATCATCATGGGAATATCAAAACGCTGGTAGCCGTAGCGAATAGCCACATCACCCAAGCCTCCGCCGCCCATCACGCCCACAATCCCAGTGTAGGCAACCAGTGCAACTAGAGTCAAAGTGGCGCCCTCTAATAGTGCGACCAAGCTTTCAGGCAAGATGACTTTGAAAAGCAATTGTCGTGCCGTGACGCCCATAGCATGTGCAGCCTCAATTAAGCCAGGATCCACTTGCTTAAAAGCAGACTCAGCAATGCGTGCATAAAAGGGGATGGCTGCAATTGTTAAAGGGACAATCGAGGCGTTTGTGCCAATCGAGGTGCCGACGATCAAGCGGGTAAAAGGGATCAGCGCAATCATGAGGATTACAAACGGGATCGAGCGACCAATATTGACAATTAGGCTTAAAATCCGATATAGCCAGGGTTTTTCCCACATCCCCTTTTTTCCCGTCGTGAGTAAGAGTAATCCCAGGCACAGCCCAAAGAAAATAGCGAGCACCCCCGAGGTGATCACCATGTACAGCGTTTGCCAGGTGCTAGATATTAAGAGTTGCAGTTGGGTTGACATAACCTAAAATCTCCACTTCGATGCCTTCAGATTGAATAAATTTGATGCCTTGCACAATGGCCTCTCGCTGTCCCAGTAACTCACAAATGCTGACTCCAATAGACGCATGATGAATCCAGTTGAGCTGGGCTTGCAGGATATTGGTAGTCACGTTAAATTGCTTATGCAAGCTCACCATAATGGGCTCGCCCGCTTTTTGGCCTAGAAACGTCAGGCGCACAATCGGCACACATTGATCATCGGGCTCCGCAACCAGTTGCTTTTCGAGCGCTTCTGGCAAATCAATGTGCAGGCTTGAGAGGACAAATTTCTTCGCCAAAGACGTTTGCGGCCGGCTAAAGAGCTCAATGACGGGGGCCTCTTCCAAAATCATGCCATGATCCAAAATGCAGGCGCGATCGCAAATGCGTTTAATCACATCCATTTCGTGGGTGATGAGCAAAATAGTGAGTTTCAGCTCTCGGTTAATGCCCCGCAATAATTCTAAGATTGAGCGTGTGGTTTCTGGATCGAGGGAGCTAGTGGCCTCATCACTCAACAACACTTTGGGGGAATTAGCTAAAGCCCGGGCAATGGCGACGCGTTGCTTCTGTCCGCCGCTTAATTCATGTGGATAAGCCTGTTTGCGTTGCCCAAGGCCTGTGAGTTCGCACAGCTGGTCTACACGTTGTTTAATTTCTTTTTGACTCAAGCCTGCTAATTCCAATGGGAAGGCGATGTTGCGGGCCACTGTTCGCGATGACAGCAAATTAAAATGCTGAAAAATCATGCCTATTTCGCGGCGCGCCTGGCGTAGTGCCTGTGGATTTAAAGTGGTGAGGTCAACACCATCGATGAAAACGCTACCCGAGGTAGGTTTTTCAATTAAATTAACACTGCGAATCAGGGTGCTTTTGCCCGCCCCGCTTGGGCCCATAACGCCATAAATTTCACCTGCTTGAATATCAAGATTGATATCCTGTAGCGCAACAATCGGCGCTCCAGATGGATTGGGATAGGTTTTATGAAGATGCTTGAGTCCAATCATCGCGGTCTGTCCTTCCTGAGAATGGATCTAAGATACTCTCGACGCCCCTTGAAAGCAAGTATATGGTGGTTCTATTGTTAAAGTTTATCCGGGGACGGCGTTAGTGCGCTGGTGCTGGAGTAGGCTGCCGATGCAGGGCGTGCTATCAAAATGGGTCCAGTGGTGAAGCTTAGGAGTGTTTCTGGTTCTTCTGTTTCATCTTCGAATGGAAAAGATTGAAGATTCATTCGCAGAGGGTCTGCCTCTAGAGCGGTGCCAATTCTTTCTGCTTCACTGCGGTAATGCGTTAAAATCTGCCAAGCCACGCTTCGTCCTGCAGAAAGTGCCGGTAGCGTTGTGGCATAAAAAGAATTCAGTTTGCAACAAGGAGGGGCTGTTGCTGTGTCTTCATCTGCGCTGATGACAGGTGCGATCGGTCCCCGCATCATGATGCCCATAGGGTACCCCATGGGGAGCGTCTGCAGATGCGTTAGCAGAAACATAGAGTCAGAGGATAAATCGATGGTAATATTTTGTGCGCCGGGGATGCCGGGATCTAAATCAAAATTCAAATAACAAAGCTGTTCAAATCCCCCCCGAACTTCGCTTAAGGCCAAGAGGACAACAATAAAAAGATCCATCGCTTTGCCGCCAAAAAATTCAAGAATGTAAAGGGGAGAGGCGATTTCATGTGCCTCGTTGACCTCAACAAGCATATTGCTGATAAAGGCTTCAGAGAGTGCGGCGTACAGTTGTGCTTCACGAGGGATTTTCAGGGCGGTTTGGATGGTCGCTAGCGCTTGCAGGGCGGTGTCTTTGGCAGAGGAGGTGCTGCACTTTTGGGCAATGTAGGTTTGAACTCGCGCAATTTTTGCGGAAAGATCCAAGCGCGGCTCAGGCAGAGTCTCACAATAGCTTGCAAGGCTCATGAAGCGCGACCTGGGCGCCTCACTTAATCCTGCTAGGAAACTTTGGGTCCGGCTAAAAAGGGCAGCATCAGGAGCTTGCACTAGAGTGGAAAACTTTAATTTAAGGCTGACCATAGTAGCAAAAGATTTTGGGAAGAGACAAGCCTAGCGTGATTTTTGGTGCAGGATCCATTACAATAGGCAACTTGCAAAACAGAGCATAAGGACAAACCATGCAATCACGTTATGTGATGACAATGAACCGGGTGGGCAAAGTGGTGCCGCCCAAACGTGAAATTTTGAAAAATATTTTTCTCTCGTTTTATGATGGCGCGAAGATTGGGATTTTGGGCTTAAATGGCTCCGGAAAATCAACTTTGCTGCGGATTATGGCACAAGAGGACAAGGATTACGTCGGCGAAATCACTTGGGCTAAAAACCTGAAAATTGGCTATTTGCCCCAAGAGCCACGCCTGGATCCCAATAAAACTGTGCGCGAAAACGTGGAAGAAGCCGTCCATGAAACCAAGGAAATGCTGCGTCGCTTTGATGAAATTAGCATGAAATTTTGTGAGCCCCTGGGCGATGATGAAATGAACGCGCTTTTGGAAGAGCAAGGTAATTTGCAAAATAAAATTGACGCCTGTGGTGCTTGGGAGCTGGATCGTAAACTGGAAATTGCCGCTGATGCGTTGCGTTTACCACCTTGGGATGCAGATGTTACCAAATTATCAGGGGGTGAAAAGCGTCGCGTCGCCTTATGTCGTCTGCTTTTATCCAATCCCGACATGCTGCTTCTGGACGAACCCACCAACCATTTGGATGCAGAAAGTGTGGCTTGGTTGGAACGCTTTTTGCAAGATTTTAAAGGCACGGTCATTGCGGTCACCCACGATCGTTATTTCTTGGATAATGTGGCGGGTTGGATTTTGGAACTGGATCGGGGTGAGGGCATTCCCTTTGAAGGCAATTATACCGCCTGGTTGGAGCAAAAAAGTGAGCGCCTGCGCGTTGAAGCAAAGCAGGAATCAGCTCGTCAAAAAGCCATGCAGGAAGAATTGGAGTGGTCACGCCAGGGTGCCAAAGGCCGTCATGCAAAGGGCAAGGCGCGTCTGCAACGCTTTGAGGAGCTTGCGCGTGAAGATTACCAAGAACGCAATGAAACCCGCGAATTGTATATTCCCCCTGGGCCACGCCTGGGCGATAAAGTGATTGTTGTGGATCATGTCAAAAAAGGCTTTGGTGATCGCCTCTTGATTGAAGATCTGAGTTTTAACGTGCCCCCTGGCGCTGTAGTGGGCATCATTGGTCCCAACGGTGCAGGTAAAACGACCTTATTTCGCATGTTAGCGGGCCAAGAAAAGCCGGATGGGGGGCAAATTGAGTTTGGGGATACAGTCGAGCTTGCTTATGTGGATCAAAGCCGCGATCATCTCAATGATAGTCATAGCGTTTGGCAGGAAATTTCCGATGGCTTAGATGTGATTACAGTCGGCCGTTACACGACGCCTTCTCGCGCCTATGTAGGGCGTTTTAATTTTAAAGGGGAGCAACAACAAAAACGCATCGGAGATTTATCGGGTGGGGAACGCAATCGCGTCCATTTGGCAAAATTATTACGTTCTGGCGGCAATGTGCTGCTTCTGGATGAACCGACCAACGATCTTGATGTGGAAACTTTACGCGCTTTGGAAGGGGCAATTGAAAGCTTTCCCGGCTGTGTGTTTGTCATCTCGCATGATCGCTGGTTTTTAGACCGGATTGCCACGCACATGTTGGCTTTTGAAGGCGATAGCAAAGTCACCTGGTTTGAAGGTAATTTTGCTGATTATCTTGAGGATAAAAAACGTCGCTTGGGTGAAGAGGCGGTGATCGATCCTCATCGCATCAAGTTTAAAAAGCTGGCTTAGTTATTTTTTTGTGGGCGAGCTTTCCATTTCGGCTGGGGGGAGTAGGGGGTTCAATGAGTCATAGAATGGCTTGACTTTTCCAAAGCCAAGGCCCATCAGTGTTTCTATAGCTGTTTGGATTGTTCCATCCGCTATATCCTCTCTGATCAGCGGTGCTGCGGCAATCAATTCGCGAGTGGCGGTAAGCTGAGACCACTCAGCCGGATAAAAATGGGCTAGCTTCATGAGGATAGCCAGAAAAGTAACTCGTAGCGCTTCGTTCTGTGAAAGCTTATCGTCAGGCTCAGTTGGATAACGAGGATAAAGCATAAGCAATGTTCTCCAGAGAGGGAGCGCTGGGAAAGCATTGCTGCTCACAGCGATCTGGGTATTATCCAACTTAGGCTCTGGAATCACTGGCAATAAGAGTGCGGCCATATCACGCAAAAAATCATAGTGAAGCGCTAAGCGGTCTGCTTCAAGTACTTCAGGGAAAAGCTCGGCAGCGTCTATGCACATATATTTTGCAATTAGTGAGGGGAATTTTTCTTGAATTTTTTTCTGAACGTCTGAATTAGCGTTCCGGGTCATTTTGTAAAAATCTTGACCAAAATGAGCCAAAAAAGGAATAATCATTTTTGCGTTCTGCTCGAGAGCGGCAAAGCGATAGATTAATATTTCATAGAATTTAATCAATGAGGGCAAGATATAGGTTTCATAAAAGAAATTAAGGCAAGGAGTTTTATCTCTGTTGCCAAATTCAATCAAAGCAGCAAGACATTCACTGATTCTCATATCCGAAAAACTACAAAAATTTATCGAAATTAAGATTACTGCTACATAAGCACTGCGATTATCTTTCGGCTCAATGCCGAGGCTATTTTCATAGAATTGAGATATCTTCCCCGCAAGCTTACGCGCATACTCGTTCCAGCGCTGACGAACCCTGCTGGAGTGGTAGGGCAAAATTGCCAACATAAAATATGCCGATTCTTTCCCGTCTCGAGGCTCAAAATCTGTGAGGTAGGCTGACACTGTGTTCCAAAGAGACTGAGCGTTTTCTTTAATCCATTTTTCAACGCACTGAAAATAGAGGGGGGTGTGAAAAAGCTGATATATGAAATCAATATATTTTATCGCTTTTTCTTTTTCAAGAGTGGTATTGAAGTAAGGGAATATCATATCCTGTATTGCGATGGGTCGAGAAAGGCATGACCAAAGTATATTTAAAAGTTGCTGGAGGTGTACTTGATTAGCACTTAATAGAATTTGCATGGGAGCTTCTTTGAGGAGCCTGCTACTGTATAAAGACGCATTTTGGATAAAAGTGTCACTTTGAAGCAGTTTCTCCAAGAAACAACATGCGGCGTCCGGATTATTCTGTTGTAGATTGATAAGTAATCCGTATAAAAATGATTTTTTTATGGTCTGAAGAAAAGTGAGATCAACCGAAATGACTAAACCAGCGAAGTCACTAAATTCTGTAGATTGTTCGCTTAATATCCGCTTGAAAAATGTTTCGATGCGACTAAAATCTGCAGTGTTGAGGCTGGCCCAAGGATCGCTCCAGATTGAGGTTGGTAATGATAATTGATCGATCTGAGATAAGGTGTCAAAAAAAATACCGGGAAGTGCCGTAGAGGATTGACTTGCTATTTCATAATATGCAGCCAGTATTTTAAAGGTAGTGGAGATCAGGTGAAGAAAGTCTGCACGGTCTTCATAGCAGTCTAAATTGCGTCTATGAAACGAGAGCATCTGATTGATTAAAATTAAAGTTGGCTCGAATCGTGAATTGAGAGGGGCGCATAGACAACTAAAATGAAGCATAATTTTTTGTAGATCCACGCTAAAGGAGTGACGAAAGGTTGGCGGAACGGCTGCATCATAAAGAGCGTGGAGGCTTTCTAGCAGTACGTCATAGGTTTCTAGCTGCATGGGATTTGCAGACATGGCCTTGCATGCGCGTAGTAAGAGATAGAGAATACATGAATACTTGTCGTAACAATTGAGATTAGATTGGGTGAGCTGATGCAACCATTTCATCCAGGCATGCAGGTGATCCGGGCTGGGTAAATTATCTGCAGTATCACGGATCCGTGTGGCGTGTTGGCATATCGCGTTGAGTTCAACAGGGGACTGCGGAATCTTATTTTGAAAAACCTGTAAGAGCGCCTCTTGCATGAAACCACGCCTGATCGGACCAGGCATTGTATCAAGAAAGTCAACACCTGTTGTTTTTTCACATATTTTTCCTAACATTGCATGTGCAAAACAGTCGTGTAGTGCATGATTTCCGTAGTCGAGTAACTTCGTAAAAAAAACCTCATAATTATAATCATAAAAAAGTGGTAAAACACGAACATCAGCTTCTGCGAAGAGTTGATCAATACTGGTTGGGGGAGAAGTAGTAGAAGTAGAGGGCAACATGGCCTGGGTGAGGTTGAGTAATGGTTGATATAATTTTACTAATATTAAAATAATATGTAAATTTTTTTTATGTAAGAAATTGTAGGTGGCAGCTTCGCAAGTGGCTCAAACGAGGTTCATCATGCCTCTCTGTTTGAGCCTAGTGATTCATCCAAAATTAGAGAGGAAATTTATAGGACAGGCCCAGAGTGACAATATTCTGAGTCATTGGCGATGAGCTGGAGTTGATATCGCTGTTGTCCCAATTCGTTCCAAAAGTCCGTTCATATTGCAAAGCGAGATTTAAATTTTGCGTAAATAAATAACCTACACCCACTGCTGCTGCAGGGATGACACCTGAATTATCATGAGTTACAGAATTATAAGTCGTCGACCCCACGGTGACAGAGCCACTGCTCTCAGTTTCCTGATAAATGCCCCCTACCTTAGCAAAAAAATTCAAGCCATTAGACATGACATAGGTCCCCGTTGCCATTAACTGGATGCCCCAGTTGGTCAGAGTAAAGGAATTATTGGTAGTGCCGCCGCCTATGTATTGAATATTTTGATCATATGTATTGTAACCCATATACAGATAGCCTAATTCAAGACCTGCCATCCAGTTCGAGGTAAACGCGTAGTCATAGCCGATTGTTGCACCGAGCACATAATTATCATCATTTTCAGTGCTAGAATAGCTATTGATTAAAGCAGCAGGTGGGGGAGTATCAAGGCTAGGGGATTCAGCAAAAGACCAACCTGCCTGGCCATTCACATATAGGCCTGACTCCGCAGTGATTCCATCGGCAAAAGCAAAGCCGCTCATTCCTAAGGTCAGTGCAGTGGCGATAATGATTTTTTTCATGAAGTCTCTCCTTGTGATAGTCGCTGATTAGCTGAGTTATTGCTGCGGGATTATACGGCTTTTTTATCTTGGAAAAAACTGGTTTTTTGTAAAATTTTGTAAAAAATTAGAGTGTGCTTTTATCTTGAAAAAGACCACGCCTTGTTTTAAAAAATACAAGTTCTTGACAAAAAAATGGAAATGAATAACAACATCTTGTAATCAATCTGTTTTTAAGCGATAATTCGTCTAATCGTATAAAAAAGGATGATGGGATGGCCAAGATTATCGTGGTGACTTCCGGCAAGGGCGGAGTCGGGAAAACAACCAGTAGTGCGGCAATCGGCACTGCAATTGCTTTGCGTGGCTTTAAAACCGTGATTATCGATTTTGACGTGGGCTTGCGTAATCTGGATTTGGTTTTGGGCTGCGAGCGTCGCGTGGTCTATGATTTTGTCAATGTGATCCACAACGAGGCGACCCTCAATCAAGCGCTGATTAAAGACAAGCGTGTCGATAGCCTATACATTCTGCCTGCCTCCCAAACCCGCGATAAAGATGCCTTGACTGAAAGTGGCGTTAAGAAAGTCCTGGAGGATTTAGCTGGTGAACATAAATTTGATTATATTATATGCGACTCCCCTGCAGGGATTGAAAAAGGCGCGATGTTGGCTATGTATTTTGCGGATGAGGCAATTGTAGTGACCAATCCCGAAGTCTCTTCTGTTCGCGATTCTGATCGTATCCTGGGGATTTTATCCAGCAAAGCCCACAAGGTTGAAAAGGGTGAGGGCAAAATCAAGGAATATCTTCTCCTCACGCGCTACTCGCCTGAACGCGTCAGCAAAGGGGAAATGCTGAGTGTTGAAGATGTCAAAGAAATTTTATCCATCCCTCTCTTGGGCGTAATTCCTGAATCCAAAGCGGTATTGAAAGCATCTAACTCAGGTATTCCAGTCAGTCTCGATAAAGAAAGCGATGCAGGCCAAGCCTATCTCGATGCTGTCGCGCGGTTTTTGGGTGAAGATGTCCCCCACCGCTTTGTTGAGGAAGAGAAAAAAGGATTTCTGAAACGCATCTTCGGGAGAAAGGCATCATGACAAACTGGTTTAAAAAGCTCTTTGGAGGCGAGCCTCCCAAAAAATCCGCTCAAACTGCAAGAGAACGCTTGATGGTGATTGTGTCGCACGAGCGAGGCCAACATGATCATCAGCCTGATTTTTTGCCGATGCTGCAAAAAGAAATTACCGATGTCATTGCTAAGTATGTGAAGATCGATAAAAATCAAGTGCATGTTGATTTTGAGCAAAAAGGAGGGCGTTCGGTTTTAGAGCTCAATATCACTTTGCCTGAAGATGCCTCCGCGATGAGTGTGCCCACACGTCGCGTGGTGAGTAAAACCCCGGTGTCATCTGCAGCATCGCGCCCTCAGGGTGCGGCACGTCCACAAGGGGCAAAGCCACAGGTTCGGCCCTGCGTGTGTAAGAAGACTCCATGTGTCTGCAGGCCTCCTTTAAAAAAGCGTCCAGTTGAGGCTGTGAAAAAAGGACCCTAAGGATGAAGCTCTTTCACGTTGACAATAATGCAGTGTCTTGCAGTTTGAGTGAAACCGTTTCCCTTCCTAAAAGTGGCTATCTTTGGCTTTTGGTTGAACGCCGTGAAAATTTTGATCTTCAAGCTTGGTTAGCGCAGTTTGGCTATGAGCTTAATCCTCGCCATCTTGAGGATTGTCAGCAGTTTAATCAACCCAGTTCTTATGACTGCATGAAAGCTTATGATATTTTTTCGTTTCGCAGTGTCTCTGAGCGTAAAGACGGCCGTTTGCGTCAGTTTGACTCCACAACCTTTATTATTTTTAAACGCCTACTCATCACGGTTTATGATGAGATGAATCAATCTTTGGCTAAAATTGTCAGTTTATATTCAGAGGAAAGTCGCAGTATTCCCAATGATCCCGAGATTATGGCTGAGTTTTGCATGGATTTTTTCGTGAATCGCTTTTTGGAAGTGAAGCAGGGGTTGGATATTCGCCTGGCTGCTTGGCAGAAAAAACTGCTACAAGCCAAGCGTTCTCCGGATTGGACGAGCTTAATTGATTTTAAAACCGATGTGCGGCGTTTGCGGATGCTGTGTGAGGAGCAACAGGATGCGGTTAACGCCTGGCGCGCGAATTTGCGTTTGGATATTCACAAAGATCATCACCACGATGAGCAGTTGCTCACCAATTTAAACGATGTAGCGGAGCACTCAGGCAGAATGGTTAAATTAATTACCCAATCTCAACAAGAGCTCGAATCATTGATGCAGCTGCATTTTACCATTCTTTCGCACCGCACCAATGAAATTATGCGGGTTGTGGCTTTGGTGACGGGGATCTTCCTGCCAGCTAATTTGATCGCCGGGATTTTTGGGATGAACTTTAAATATCAACCCGTTTTTGAAAATTTATCCCACGGCTTTTTATTTGCGATGACGATGATGCTGATGATTAGCGGTAGCTTACTCTTTTTCTTTTGGTGGAAACGCTGGTTGTAGACCGATAAGTCGCACTTTTCAAAAGTCAATTCCTGGTTTTTTTCCAATTGCCTTCATCATTGAGATACAGCGGTAAAAGCTGACTTGGAGTCATTAAGGCGCGGTTCA
>JAJZUD010000071.1 GCA_021848625.1 Pseudomonadota bacterium | reverse complement strand
ATCGCTGTAGCTCATTTTTGCGAAAATCTGAGTGCTTTTAAAAGCGAGCTCTCTTCTTTGCTCACCGAAAACTTCGAAATTATTGGCGTGCCTCTGAACACCTAATTTTGAAGTTCAACGGGTATATCTGCCCCTGATGATTCCATTGCTTGTGCCATTGTGGCTGAACGTGAACTTATCGCAGCCTTAGAATGGTTAGCCGAGAGAGAAGTAGCAGCCCCAGCCGCAGAACTTCAAAATGTCCCTAGGGCCTCTTTAAAATGTTATGCCGCCTCTTTGGATGCCATCAAAATCTCCGAAGTCAAGCCAGCAGACCACCTATTAGATGCTGTATTCGCAGGAAAATTTCTCGTCTTAAACCCTGCTGATTTGTGGACAAGCTTTTGTCAGCATTTTGAAGCATCGTTCAGAATCGAATATAACCCAACAGGCCTTCATTGGCGTTGTGCTAAAGACACTCCCCGTCTGATCCTCTGCATGGCAAACGCATTAAGAGAACTGACTGACCCTGCATACCAAAATGCAATTCTTTCTCACTATGGGAAAGAGCAACTCATGGACCCTGTCTCTGCCTCAAGCCCTTCTTCACGACGCGGCTCTGCAAGCAGCAGTGTCACTGCCGGCTCCATTTCCCCGGATCATGAAACTGATGAAGTCGCAAAATTCCGCACCGTAGAAAGCGGCTTGGCCAAAGCTAGTCATCCCAGCTCAGCGCCCCACCCACTTTGTACTCTGTAACCCGCGTCTCAAAAAAGTTTTTCTCTTTTTTAAGGTCAATCACTTCACTCATCCAGGGGAAGGGGTTGTCCGTGTCTGGATAAACCGGTTTTAAGCCAATTTGCTGACAACGACGATTAGCAATAAACTGCATGTATTCGCGGAACATTGGCGCATTGAGGCCCAATACCCCCCGCGGCATGGTATCAATTGCATACCGACATTCCAGTTCCGTCGCCTCGAGAATCATCTGCCGGGCTTGCTCTTGAAACTCCGCCGTCCATAAGTGCGGGTTTTCAAACTTAATTTGGTTGATCACATCAATCCCAAAATTAAGATGCATGGACTCATCGCGTAGAATATATTGGATTTGCTCTGCCGTCCCCGTCATCATATTGCGTCGACCAAAAGAGAGGATTTGCACAAAGCCGACATAAAAGAAAATACCCTCAAAAATCACATAAAATGCAATCAAATCCTGCAGGAATTTTTGATCAGTCTCAGGGGTCCCCGTTGAAAAATAGGGATCCGCAATGGACTGGGTATATTGCAAAGACCAAGCTGCCTTATCATGAATGGAAGGAATTTCCCGATACATATTGAAAATCTCACTCTGATCCAGACCCAAACTTTCAATAATGTAGGTGTAACTATGAGTATGTAAGGCTTCCTCAAAAGATTGCCGTAGCAAGTACTGACGGCATTCTGGATTAGTAATATGCCGATACACCGCCAAGACCAAATTATTGGCAACAAGGGAGTCCGCCGTGGAGAAAAAGCCCAACGCCCGTTTTAAAATCACCCGCTCATCTTCAGACAACCCATTGGGGTCCTTCCACAAGGCGATGTCGGCAGCCATGTTCATTTCCTGCGGCATCCAGTGATTCGCACACGCATCTAAGTATTTTTGCCACGCCCAATCGTATTTTAAGGGAAATAGCTGATTTAAGTCAGCTCGGCAGTTGATGATTTTTTTATCATCAACACGAATCCGTGCCGCACCCATATCCAAACTTTCTAAACCGGTTGCCCCTTTTTGCAAAGCGCCATCATAATTTGACATCTTCCCCTCTCCTATTTTCATCTCTATAAATTTTTAAGCTGTGGCAATAATGCTTTCACTTGCTTAGGGTTCCCAGCCACAAGTTGTCGCGATTCAATCATGCCTTCTGCCCCTTTAAAATCCGTGACCACGCCACCGGCTTCACGCACCAATAATAGGCCTGCGGCTACATCCCATTCAAAAAATTCCGTACACACAAATGCATCCACATAACCTGCGGCCAGATAGGCTAAATCTAAAGCGGTGGAACCGGTACGCCGAAAAGCTGCCACTTCAGGCATAACTGCATCGACAAATTGGGCATAGGCCGCCTCACCAGTCTGTTTACGTGGCAAATTGGTAGCAAGCAGCGCCCCTTTAAGCGTTGGCTGTTTAGAAACACGAATCCGTTTTGCGGCATTAAGATGAGCGCCTTCGCCCCGCGTTGCTGTAAAAATATCCTGAGTGACGGGATTATAGATCACAGCTTGCTCAACTCGCCCTTTAACTTTTTTCGCAATTGAAACTGCAAAATGGGGGAAGCCATGCATAAAATTTAAAGTCCCATCCAAGGGGTCAATCACCCAGATATTATCACGGTCTTCTTTCCAAATTTCGCCTTGCTCTTCAGTCAAAAAACTATCTTGGGGGTAGGCCGCGGCAATAATATCAATAATCGCTTGTTCAACCTGCAGGTCAATAGGCCGCGCTTCATCGCGACGATCTAAAGCACGAAGAATGATGTCCCCCGCCCGGCGAGCGGCGCGAATGGCAATGTTAATTTGGGCGTGCATAAAGGGTCTTTTTGATTAACGAGAAATGGCCTTTATTTTACAGGAAGATGCTCTCAACGAAAAGAGCCGTGATGGTCATAACCTGCTCACGCCCCAGCACAGAACCGCCTATACAACAGAAGCTGGCGCCGCAACAGCAGGAGAATCGACCTCTGCGTTCTTTTTTTGTACCCATTGAAAGGGACCTTGTAACTGTGCCAACACAGGCTCCAATTCAGCAGCGCGTAACACTTCCGCAACCCCTGCAATCTGGTCTTTGAGACAGGTGTTGACGCTTTCTCTCATTATTTGCAACTGACTAAGGCTGGCGGCCTCGGACCCAGCTGCAAGTGTCACTCTGACAAGATAAATACTTGAGAGCAATTCGCTGAGCTGAGGGTTAACTCGTTCTTTGTCTTTTAGCAAAACGTCGAACTGCGCTTCAAGAATCTTTACGGCACCTAACATATTTTTTCTCCATTAAAATTGATGCTCACGATTATATATAATTTAATTTTATATTTCAACTGAAAAAATATATTTATTTTGGCACGCGTAAACCAATCGCCTTGAGGCGCTCTTGAAGCTGGGGATGGGTCGAAAACAGATCGCTTAATGAAGAGTCGGTGCCGATTCCAGCCTGCGCTGGGTCATAAATATAAGCAGCACGCCGCACCCCTTCATGTGCAGTCTTTTTATACTCATAGCTGTACTGATCTTGATGCACTGTGTGATCGCTGTGAATTTTCATTAGTGCGCGCCCTAGCGGTTCATTGTCTCGCATTAACTCCACAGCCCCGCTATCGGCCATAAATTCACGCGTGCGGCTTAAATACAGAGAGAGAAGCACGGTGACCAGCGGCAACAGATAACGCAAAACCATGACAATGATAAAAAGTTGATTGCCCCCTCTATCCCGCTCATCACGTCGCCCACCCCCAAACAGCATGGACCAAAACAGCATATCAATCAAAATGAGAATCAAATTGCTCAGCACGGCCGCAAAAAGCGTGACTTTAATATCCAAATGACGGATATGCGATAACTCATGGGCTAACACCGCTTGTAGCTCAGACCGATCTAGCTTTTCCGCCAAACCTCGAGTAATCGCAATCATCGCAGAGGCCTCACTAAAGCCACTAGCAAAAGCGTTCATATAGCCCGCTTCAATCAAAAACACTTTGGGCATAAAGCGCAAGCCTGCAGCAATACGCATTTCCTCAACCACATTATAGATCTGTTGATCCAGTAAATCACGCGCTGTTTTGGGCGTGATCTCAAAATATTCGGTGCCTAGCAACATCAGCTTATCGTACGATTGGTAGGTCACAAACACACAAATTGCAGCAATGACTAGCGCAACCAAAGTGCAACCCGGCGTAATTTGAAAGCTGAGGAGCAACTCCATCACCTGCCCTGCGGTTAATCCAGGATAGGCACCCATGTGCAAATAAGTGTCAAACAGCAGGCCAATAAAACCATAGATGAGCAAATAAGTTAAAATCACCCAGCGCGTTCGCCTGGCATTTTGACGTAAAACTTTACGCCAATCCGCTGTCTCTGTAGGGTTTTGCTCAACCATGACTTAGAGTTTCACCGTGTAAGCTTCTTGCGTTTTGACTTGTTCCGCATCCAACTGCCAGTAGGGCACATCTTGATTTAATTTTGAAAATAACGAGACAATCATTGCTTGGAAAAACGATTTTTTCTCGGCATTGTAGCGTTCAATACTGTCATTCAGCGCCTGTTTGGCAAAAGCGAGTTTATTCTCTGTGGCGACAATTTCCTCTTGCAGTTGCAAGGCATTTTGATTGGCTTTGAGATCGGGGTATTGCTCAAACACCACGTTAAGCCCTGAGGCAATGCTAGAGATTTTGTTTTCAGCCGCCATCATCGCCGCCTGATCACCCGAGGTTTTGGCTGCGACGGATTGATTGCGCAAAGCCACTACATCTTTGAGGGTAGTTTGCTCATAGTCCATGTACTTTTTTACCACTTCGATCAAAGACTGAAACACTTTATAACGACGATCCAACTGAATATCAATTTGCTTTTGATTATTGCGTACCGTTTCGATCATGCTGATTAAACGATTATAAACACTGACAATGTACACCAGTATCAACACTACGGCGATAACAACCCACCACATTCCTTTCATGTTTTGCTCCTTATCCTATTTTGGGTCTATTATATCCCCAATCGCGCTTGAATCCAAGTTTGAATCCGCTCCAATAAGGGCCGACATAGCGTATGCCCCATGGAGTAAAAATCAATTTCGACCCGATAGCCCATCTCGATCAAAATATCCGCACTTTGCTGAGCATATTGGTGGTCGATAATTTCATCCTCGGTACCATGCTGAATCAACACGAGGGGGCTGACGGCTGTTCTTCGCTCCGCCAACACTTCCGGAGCAGGCAAGTACGTCGCCAAACCAATAATCCCCGCCACTTGATGGGCGCAGGTCAAGCCCGCAAATAAAGCGATCGCGCCGCCTTGCGAAAATCCAACCAGAAGGATTTTAGACGCTGGAATCCCCAATTGTAATTCCTCTTCAATCAGTTGATGCACAAAGGCACTCGATGCTTCAATCCCCTTGACATCATGAACAAAACGATCACGATCCAAAGTGAGAATGTCATACCAACCACGCATTTCGTAGCCCATATTGATGGTAATCGGCCGCAAAGGCGCATGGGGAAAAATAAATTTTACCCCCGCCCGCAGCAGCCCTAGCTCTTCCGCAACTGGAGCAAAATCATAGCCATCAGCGCCAAGGCCATGCAACCAAATAATACTAGCTGTGTGCGCTCCTTCTGGGTAAAGAATATGAGACTCCATGTTACACTCCCTCACTTAGGAACAATGCCGCATAATTGGCCGCCCCCTGCAAACCCACTTCAGTATCCAAAACCACTTCCATCGGGATGGTTTTAAGCAAATTGGACATCCGACCTTTATCTCCATAGGCTCGCAAAAATCGCCCATCCATCAGTTGTGGCAGTAATTTCGGCGCAATACCGCCCACCACATACAGCCCACCGAAGGGCAATGTGGTCAGTGCCAAATTCCCCGCACAGGCCCCATAAATGCGCACAAACAAATCGAGTGCCCGCATTGCGATGGGATCATGATGCACGGTTGCATATTGACTGATTATCGCTGCTTTATCTGGGGTATTGAAGAGCTCGCGCTTTAACTCCAGGTGTTCACTTTCACCGAAGAGAGGATTCTGTCGTGCAAAATCGTAAATATTGACCAAACCCTGCCCAGACACTAAACGCTCAATCGAGACACGATGCAATTTTTTACGCAAATGCATCAGCAAGGCAAACTGCTCTTCATCTGTCGGTGCAAAATCCACATGCCCTCCTTCAGTTGGAATCACTTGATAATGCCGGCCATTCCAAACTGAAATTGCGACACCAAGGCCTGTCCCAGCACCGAGAATGGCGCGCACTTGGCCTGGCTGCTTGGGCGCTGCTTGCAAAACCTGCAAAGCCTCGGGGCGCAAAGTATCAAGACCATATCCTACCGCCTCAAAATCATTGATCAGCTTCACCCTTTTCCAATTCAGCCCTTGTAGTTCGCGCTCAGAGATCATCCAAGGCAAGTTGGTAAATTGCACCGCCCCATCCACAATTGGCCCAGCCACTGCCAAACAACAGCGCTCTATGGCAGATTGCTCCAGATGATGTTGTTTTAAAAATTGGCGCACGATCAAGGCAAAATCTTCAAACTGGCTATTTAAAAATTGCCCCCGGGCTTTGACCTGAAAATCCTGTGAAGATTGAAATTCCGTCAATTGTAAGCGACTATTCGTCCCCCCTATATCGCCTGATAACACTAACATATTTGGTACTCCATCACGATGTTGCCACCGATTAAATGCTCTTGAATAATCCGCTCCAACACGGGAGGGTGGCAGGAATGATACCATATGCCTTCAGGATAAATCACCACGATCGGCCCTTGCATGCAAAAACGCAAGCAATTGGCTTTGGTGCGCAAAATCCCCCCTTGGCCTGACAATCCCAGTTCATCAAGGCGGCTCTTGAGATATTCAAAAGCTTCTAGCCCTTCTACCTGCGAACAACACTTATTTTTATTAGAATCTGCACAAATAAAAATATGCTTTTTAAAATAGGGCAAGCCGATTTTTTCAGCTTTTAAATGTAATTCAGCACCAGACACTTAAATTTTGTCCGCATAGGCTACTTTGGGGGCTGCTCCAGCTGGAAGGATGGTTGGAGGCTGATCTTGCCCACAAACCCAAAAACCATAGCCTGCATATTGCCCATTCACAGTTGACTGAGGCGTGAAATCGTATGGAATTGGATCTCCATGTCGACTACTGTACGTATGCCATGCGCCGCGTTGATTCCATGAATATTGCACCCCTTGAATACTGTGCAAGGCCGCCAGGATATCAAAGCCTTGATCCTCAATAAAATTGGGCATGGTTTCGGGAATCACGGTTTCTACGTAAGGCTGCTGATCCACATTGACTACGAAACTACTCACATAATGACTGGTTGCGGTGGCATTAATCGCAGCAAAATTAATTGTATTCACAAAAAAAGTCTGCCCATCTGAACGAGACAAGCCAAAATGAATGGCTCCCGAGGCAGGATTATAGTTCTCCACGATCAAATTTTGCGTTGAAGTGGCTTGATTTTGCGAGATGGAGTCAATTGTTAGTAAATCTGCATTATACCCAGTTTTAACATAAATTGGATAAATCGGATCCAAAGAAGAAATGAGCGCCGTATTGTTAATCGGTGTGCTATAAATCACTAAAGGCTCCCCGCCATGAGAGCAAGGGAACTTCACGCTCACACCGTTATCTAAAAAAGTATTACCCTGCCAATGCAGATAAGCCGCGTGAGCTGTGTTACTAAATAAAATTGCGGCACTGATAAAAAGAAGCTTTTTCATATTTTTTCCAGATATTATTTATCAAAAAGTATGACGGAATTGCAATGAGATGTAAACCATTCTTCATGATTTGGTTTCCTCTTGACTTTTCCCGGAGATTCCCTGACAATAGCCGCTCTTCCGGAGAAGTGGCCGAGTGGTCGAAGGCGCTCCCCTGCTAAGGGAGTATGGGGTCAAAAGCTCCATCGAGGGTTCGAATCCCTCCTTCTCCGCCAATACTCTATTTTACCATTTAAAAATCAATCACATATAAGAATTTTCAAGATGTTCTCAATCGGGATTCGAACGCTCGATGCGTCCAACGTCACTTTTTGGTGGTATTGCAGGGGGTATCCCGGAGGCTTTTCAAACACAATGCCTCACAAAACAAGGCCTACAGACTGACAATCGAACCCCTCCTTCCTAATGGAGGAATGTATCTTGAACACCTTGAAAATACTCGATAATATCATATCAGGAGTGTTCCTGTTTCACGCTTGTGCCCAAACTTTTTGGGGGCCTTTTTGGGGGCCCCGAGAAGAGGCTAATTTGCGGAGGCCCCCACTATGAGGCTGAATGATCTGATTGGGATGATTGC
>JAJZUD010000070.1 GCA_021848625.1 Pseudomonadota bacterium | reverse complement strand
CTCTGACCCCCTCACCCCTCCGCCTTTAGGTCTAGAATAAGCCATGATCGTTCCTTTTTTACTCTTATTGCGACTATTATAACAAAATACTTAAATAAAATTCAATAAAATTCCCTCTTCATTTCAATGAGATAAAACAAAAAACATAATAAAATAATAAACACTTTAATAAAAAAGTATACTTTATGAGCTTTAAAGATCCAGATCGCACCACCGCAGCACGCAAGGCTTTTGATGCGGCACACTCCGCCAAAAAACAGCACATCACTGCCAGCATACTCAGCAAAATGCAAGCGCAATTAAACGAGTTAGAAGAAGCAACTCAACTGAAAGCAGCAGCTCTGGAACAAGCTCGCTCTCACGAAGCGGATCAAAAACATCTACCCGCCCTCATCTTGGAACACCAAACACTGATTTTAGAACAGGTCAATTTAGAAATCGCCCTCACCGATTTTCATTATACCCGCGCTCACATCAGCGTATTGCAAAAAGAACAACAACTCAGGGCACTGCAGACACAATCTTTAGAAGCATGGCGTCCTAGCGGGCTCCTCTTAACCCAAGTCAAAATAGCCAAAACCCGTGCAAAAACACTCCTGTTCCAAAGCGAGGCTAAGGCTCAGGACTTACAGGCGCAACTTCCACCTATGCGTCGAGAAGGTCAAATACTTCTCCAAAAAGAGTGCCTGCTCGCTAAAAAGAAAATCACCCTTGCCAGACTCCAGCAAAAAGAAGCAGAGCTAGCCTACCAGATCTGTTGTATTGAAGACAAACTATTTCAGCTGCAGCAAGTACAGGCTTCGCTTGCAAAATTGCGTGCCGAAGAAGAGATACCCGACTTAAGCGCAACGATGACCGCGTTACGCATTCAATTACAGACATGTTATAGCCCAAAGCGAATTGCCTGGCATCAAAAACAGCACCTTGAAAAAGCTGAGGCTTATCGTCGTGCAATTCTTGCCTCTAACGTCGAGTTATTCGATGGAAAGCGCACAAAGATAAAGCAATGCCAGATTCAAGTACAAATCACTTGGGCTGAGTGGGCGATTGCCAAACTGCAACTTCAGCGCATCAAGGAGGGGGCAAAAGCCATTCAAACCCAAATCAAAACGCGCACTCCGCTCAAAAGCGCACTCAAACAAAGTAGCACAACTCCATTTTGCACCCCACCTCAGATGGTGAGTTTTGCTGACGCTAGTCACATGCCTTAAATCGTAAATACACATATTTCTTGCATTTTTATGCACTTTATTTTAAAATAAAACTAGCTTAATAAAGCAAGAAGAAGAATCATGGAAGCAAGTATAGATGCAGGTACGCCTGGCGTTAGGCAGGCGGTAGGGAACATCGGCTCTGTGGTCGATATCATCGGGATCGACCGCGAAGCGGCCCTGCTTTATGATATCTTACTTGCCAGCAAGTTTAAGTTACCCCCTACCCCCACTGACGACACAGCACATGAAGATAGGCCAACTGGAAACTGGAAAAAAGCGATAGAGTGGGACATCCGAGCTTCTGCTGACAAGCTGTTTAGTGAGAGGCTCCGCCAAGAGTTCCTCTCCGATGCTGCTCCTCTCCATAGATATGCACAAACCATTATTCGCCAAGCACATAGTCAAATTGCAGTCGGGCTCATCTACCGAAAAAAACGCAAAATCACCGCAAAGCCAGAAGATTTAAAACGCACTGATACAGGAAGAGAAGTAAGGCTATCATACCCGGAGGGGTCTGAGGTTGAATTGACTTATCAACAAGCGTGTGATCATCTATCGGAAATTGATGGTCTATTATCCTCAATAGAGGACGAGCTAGATAGATTAGCGGCGAGCACCCCTCTTGGAAAAACCGCACAAGAAGAACAGAATGAACGCATTGCTGCGCAAAATTTGGAAAAAGTGGAATTACAAAGAATGCGCGAGCGATTGCTTAAAGGAGCAAAATACTCGTTAAACGAGGTGATGACGGCCGAGGAGTATGCCGCTGCATGGAGAAGATTAGAACAAGCACGACTCCGCCGCGAAGAGACAGCAGAAAACGCTGCTTTTGCACAAAAAAAACGAGATGAGCGCCTAGATATTCTGTTTGGCTTTACCCCCAATTCCACTCACTTTGCAAGGCCTACAGGCCAATTAGATTCGTCAGTGGAAGCGGAATATGCAGCCCTCAAAGCTGTCACCAAACAAGATATTGATGTTTGGGCCACTGATGTGGAAAGGATTGCTGATGTGTTAGATCAAAAAATTATCTTTCTTAAACAACAACTTGATGCACTGCAAAATGGTCATGCAGCTTATTTTGCCAAAACACTTTTGGGCTATAGGGGCTCATTGCCGCTAGATCAAGTCCTCCAAAATTTATTAGACGAATACGTGGGTATTCAAGCTTCCCAAACTGGTGAAACTGATGGTATAAGAGAACGGGCGCATGACGTTGCACGGGGCATGCTCTCTAAGCAGAACCTTACCAACATAATTTCATGTTTTAAATCTCTCATCCAGCAAAATAAGGATAGGCTAGACACACTAATTGAACAAAAAATAGAAGCATACTTAGCAGGTGGTGACGCCGCTGCTCTCTCATCATTACAGCAACAAATTGATGATGCGCGCCAAAACCTCAGTGAATTGCAGGCTACCCTTGAACGGCTTGAGCATATTAAAAGAGAGGGGTTTGGGCACAGCATTATGGGTACAAAAATAACCAATATTAAGCGTGAGCTCATCCAATTGAGAGCGCAACGTGCCAAGATCTATGACCACGATGAGCGTAATCGTGTCGCTTATCCAGAAAGCTCTGTATTAAGAGCCCAAGATCCAGAAGCGAAGCGTGATCAAGACCCCAATCCTTCTGATGCTTTGATTGTTTTAACAGATCAATTGTTACGCTGTCAGCACTCCCTGTCCGTCTTATATGCTGCGTACGACCATCTAATACAGTTCGCCACTGCTCCAGATTTAGACGCACTCAGTCAACAATTAACAAAAAATCAAAATGAACTTGCTGCTAGCCGTATGGTCTACGAGACAATATGCATAGATCAGGCAAAGGCCGCTGCAAGCTTAGCTTCTGCTTTTGAGCGGGCAAAGCATCCGAGTATGAATCCACTTTGGTCGCATCATGATGATCAGGTGAAGATACACCAAAAAGCATTGCAGCAGGCTACTGAAGCACGTGCACAAGCTGAAGCGCAAATACAACAACTTGAAACACAAATCGTAGCGGCTCAAAAAGCGCTAGCAGCTGCAGAAATAGAGACAGCAGCATTAAAAGAACAACCTGGATATTGCTCACGCAAGGAAGCAGATGAGAAATCCAAGGCGATCCGTGCTCAAGAACTGAACCTAGAACGCGAAGAAAAAATGTTGCGCTTCGAGATTGTAATGCAAAAACTTAAAGAATATGATCCTGAATGTTATGCTCGCACTCTGGCCCAAATTCATGAAGCCTTGGAAAAATCTCCACCAGAAAGCGCTGGAGATATCGCTAAAAAATTACTCGAAAAACCCCATACCACCCGCACTACAAAACGTGTTTCAGGCAGCAAACATGAACAAGAAGGGGAAGGGATACGAGTGCCAGGCGGCCTACTTGGTGAGCTAGAAGACCCCACACTACGCCTTGAACTAGATTATCATTTCACTGCAGGACTGAAGCTTGCACTCAAGCCCACTGAGGCTTCATTTCGTCAAGAATGCAAAGAAGTGCATGACCGTTTGACTGCATTACGAGCTGAAGCCACAGGAAAAGTAGGCAAAGCTTTGGATGCAGTATCTGAGGCTCGCCATGAACTGCAAGTCTCCCTTGATGATTTATGCTTACATCTGGGACAAAGAGATCTCTACACAGTAACTACACTACGAGAGAAAGCAGACTATTTAAGGGCAGCTTCTGGGGCCATTTATAGGCAGCGTGTCATCGAACCACAAGCCGGCCCGCTTGTCATTCCTGAAGCGAGCTCTGCAGCAAAAGCCAAACTCCCCGGACGAGGATGGTCTAGACTCTCTTCATTATGGGACTGGGCTATGAGTGCACTGGGTAGCCTCGGCCGCTTCTTAACACGCCAATCAGAAACAGTACGGCGTGTTGATGCAGTCATAGCCGCAACCAAAGCCAGCACCCTGCCTTTTGCGGTGCAACTTTGCGCAGACACTCCTGCTCCTGCCCCTGCTCCAACAGCAGTGCCAGCATAGCCTGCGTGACACTGATTTTATTACCCCCGAGTTTTGCTATAATAGCCTGAGAATTTAGCTTTTGATTTTTTTTTGCGAGACCTCGGCCTATGGAAACCTTAGCACTCAATTTTGACGGTACTGAAACTCTGCCCTTGCATGATTTCACTAAAAAAGCCTACCTGGAATACTCCATGTATGTCATTTTGGACCGTGCTTTGCCTTGCATTGCCGATGGGCTTAAACCTGTGCAAAGACGCCTGATTTATGCCATGAGCGAACTGGGACTCAAAAATACCGCCAAACCGAAAAAATCAGCCCGCACCATCGGGGATGTCCTGGGCAAATACCATCCCCACGGCGATTCCGCTTGCTATGAGGCCATGGTGTTGATGGCACAACCTTTTTCCTACCGTTATCCTTTTGTTGAAGGCCAGGGCAATTGGGGCTCGATTGATGATCCTAAATCCTTTGCGGCGATGCGTTATACCGAGGCCAAACTCTCTTGCTATGCCGAGCTCCTTTTATCGGAATTGGAACAAGGCACCGTGGAATGGACCCCTAATTTTGATGGCACACTGACTGAGCCTGCTCTCTTGCCTGCTCAAGTCCCTAATGTCCTTTTGAATGGCACCATGGGCATTGCCGTGGGCATGGCAACAGACATCCCCCCGCATAATTTGGGCGAAGTCCTGGATGCTTGCCTACACATTCTCAAACATCCTGACACCAGCCTCGCTGATTTATTGCGTTATATCCCAGGGCCAGATTATCCTACAGGTGCTGAGCTCATCACCCCACGGGCTGAAATCATCAAGATGTACTCAAGTGGCTCGGGCTCGGTGCGCTTGCGTGCTAGTTATACGGTGGATGAGGATGAGATCATCATCCATGCTCTACCTTATCAGGTCTCTGGCAATAAAATTCTGGAGCAAATCGCTGAACAAATGCGGGCAAAAAAACTGCCTTTGATCGTTGATTTACGTGATGAATCTGACCACGCACAACCCATTCGCCTGGTGATTGTCATGCGCTCGAATCGCGTTGATGCAGAGGCCCTCATGAATCACTTGTTTGTCACTACGGATTTAGAAAAAAGCTGCCGGGTGAACCTCAATATGATTGGCTTGAATGGCCGCCCTAAGGTCAAAAATCTGCTGCAAATTTTACAAGAATGGCTGGAATTTCGTGAAACCACGGTCGAACTTCGCCTCAAACATCGTCTGGATAAAGTGTTGGCTCGCTTGCATATCTTGGAAGGCCTACTGATTGCCTTTTTAAATATTGACGAGGTCATCCACGTCATTCGCGAAGCCGATGAACCTAAACCGGAACTCATGGCCCGCTTTGGCTTAAGTGAAATTCAAGCCGAGGCCATTTTAGAAATCCGCTTGCGGCAATTGGCCAAATTAGAAGAGGTTAAAATCCGCGCTGAACAAGATGAGCTAGCCCAAGAGCGTGATCATTTGCAAAAAGTGCTTGGCTCTCGCCCCCTGCTCCTTGAGTTAATCGCTGAAGAATTACGACAGATCAAAAAAGAATTTGGGGACCCACGCCGCACCAAAATCATCGAACGCAGTGAGGCCAAAGCCCTGCGCGAAGAAGTGCTGATCCCTTCTGAAACCATGACCGTGATTTTGTCTCAACAAGGCTGGATTCGCGCTGCCAAAGGTACTGAGATTGACCCTGCTCAACTCACCTACAAGGCAGGAGACCATTATCTTAAAAGCACAGTTGCTAAAAGCAATCAGCCTTTCATTCTGTTTGACACCCTGGGGCGGACTTATACTACCTATCCTCACAAGCTGCCCAGCGCTCGCACTCAGGGCGAACCTTTAAGCAGCCATTTTCATTTGGAACCAGGCAGCCATATCATTGAAATGCTGGGGGGGGAGCCCACTCAGCAAGTTCTCCTAGCCAGCAATGAAGGTTATGGCTATCTTACTTCGATTGAGGAGATGATGACCAAAAACAAATCCGGCAAAGCCCAAATCACCCTAAGCGAAGGTGCGTTACCAATCACACCGGTGAAAATCGACACAGAGGGTGCCCTGGCTCTTCTCGTCACCCAGGCAGGACGATTGTTGATGTACCCAATCGCTGAAATCCCAACTCTTGCCAAAGGCAAAGGCAACAAGCTCATTCAGATTAAAAAAGACGAATGGCAGGCTGGCGCTGATGCACTGGTGAAGATGATGATCATCCACCCAGAACAAAGCCTCACTTTCATCACCTCCAAAAAATCTAAAACTTTCAAATTTGCGGATTTGGAAGCCTTCCGCGGTGAGCGGGCTAAACGCGGCACACTCATCCCCAAAGATCTCCAAAAATGGATTGAAATCCAAACGGGTCCCTAATGGAACATCTTGCTCCCATTATTGTGGACCTCAGCATCATTTTAGGTGTGGCAAGCCTGGTGATGCTATGCTGCATTGGGCTCAGGCAACCCCTAGTTTTGGGCTACCTGATCGCAGGCATGATTGTTGGGCCCTACACTCCTCCCCACATTTTGATTTCAGATTTGCCAGGGATCAAAGCGATTGCAGAACTTGGGGTCATTTTCCTCATGTTCTCGATGGGGCTTGATTTTAGCTTTCACAAACTGAAAAAAATCGGCAAACCTGCGCTGAGCGTCGGCCTCTTTGAGGTTTTAATCATGATTGCAGTGGGCTACGGGCTGGGGCGTCTCCTGCACTGGTCCTCTATTGAAAGCCTTTTTTTAGGCGCGGCCCTGTCTATTTCTTCCACCACCATTATTATCAAAGCGTTAAACGAGCTCCACCTTAAAAACACCGCTTTTGCCCATTTGATTTTTGGCGTGTTGATTGTGGAAGATCTCCTCGCCATTTTACTTTTGGTGGCCCTCCCCATGCTCGCGTTTTATGATGCCCATTTAACCCAAACGCTGCTGCGCTCGTCAATCAAACTCATTGTGGTGGTGAGTTCGTGGTTTTTGGTGGGTTATTTTGTGGTGCCCATTTTGTTTCGGCGTTGGTTAAAATCTGTCAGCGATGAAGTGCTAATTGTCGTCTCTGTGGCTTTATGTTTTGCTCTAGTTTGCCTTGCGGCTTATTATGGCTATACGGTTGCTTTGGGTGCGTTTATTATGGGCTCGATTTTAGCAGAAACGGAGGAAGCCGCTCGCATTGAACGCTTAGTCCAACCTCTGCGAGATATTTATGCTGCTGTATTTTTTGTCGCAGTAGGCATGCTGATTAACCCACTGCAAATCTGGCAACACATCGGCACGGTTTTGCTGATTACCGGGGTGACGATCTTCTTCAAAATGGCCCTGTCTTTTCTAGGTGCCTATGGCTGTACGCGGCGCTTGTCTTTGTCTACCCAGGTGGGCTTTAGCATGGCCCAAATTGGGGAGTTTTCGTTTATTATTGCCGGATTGGGTTTAAGTTTAAATTTACTTGACCCCAGTTTTTATCCCATTGTGGTGGCGGTGTCCGTTTTGACGACCTTTACCACACCCTATCTGATCCGCAGCTCCGTCTATTTAGCTCAACGCTTGCAAGTGAAAGAACCCACAGAGCAGGCCTATGCCAAAGCCACCCACTCCAAGCCAAATGGGGGGCTTTTAGTCTATGGACTTAATTTAGTCATTTTGGTCATTATCTTTACTGGCGCGGGTTTTGCAGTGCCAATTGAGCGCGATTTTTCGCATCATCTCTTGATGAACAACCTTATTTTTGCTGCCTTTTATCTTTGTGCTGCACCCTTTATCACAATGCTTTTTGCCCTCTCTTTTCAAGCCCGAGCCATTTTATTTAAAATTCTGGGTACGGCATGGACCTTACTGATTTTATTTGGCCTCATGGTGCATCGCTTTGATTCCTTCACCAATTTTGCCATTTGGTATGGTGTTATTTTAGCCTCCTCCTATGGACTGAGAAAAAGCTGGCAAAAGCTACATCGCTGGCTGTCGCTCCATCTGCTACGCAATTTAAAATTAAGGGATTAGCCCTTGCTCTTTGAACACTTC
>JAJZUD010000069.1 GCA_021848625.1 Pseudomonadota bacterium | reverse complement strand
AAGAGGTTCGCCAGCATTTTGGTGAGAAAGTCGCAACATTGGTCAATGGCGTCAGCAAACTAACCCAGATCAAGTTTGAATCCCGCGCTGAGGCTCAGGCTGAGAATTTTCGTAAAATGATGCTGGCCATGACCGAAGACATCCGGGTGATTTTGATTAAAATGGCTGATCGCCTGCATAACATGAGCACTTTGGGCAGCCTAAGCCCAGCTAAACGCTACCGCATCGCGCTTGAAACCATGGAAATTTACGTCCCCATCGCGCATCGCTTGGGGATGAATCAATTCAAAAATCAATTGGAAGATTACGGCCTCAAAGCCATGCATCCCTGGCGTTACCGCGTCCTTGAACTCCATGTCAATCAGGCCCACAAACATCGCAAACATCTTTTGGAAAAAATTGAACATACGCTCATCAAAAGCTTGAGCAAGTTTGGCATCACGCCCAAACAAATTATCGGACGTGAAAAATCCCTCACCAGCATCTACCGCAAAATGCGTGATCGGGGCGTCCCCTTTGCTGAGATTATGGATCTCTTCGGTTTTCGGATTATTGCTCATAATGTCTTTGATTGTTATCACATTTTAGGGGCCATTCACAGCGTTTTCAAGCCCATTCCAGGCAAATTTAAAGATTATATCGCCATCCCCAAAACCAATGGTTATCAATCCCTGCATACGCTTTTGTTCGGGCCTTTTGGAGTCCCGATCGAAATGCAAATTCGTACCCATGAAATGGATCAAATCGCTGAAAAAGGCATTGCTGCCCACTGGCTCTATAAAGCGCAAAACGAGGATGCCAGTATTCAATCCAAAACCACAGCCTGGCTCAAGAATGTGGCGAATATCGAAGGCCACAGCGGAACTTCTTTGGATTTTATCCGTGATATCAAGATGGATCTCTTCCCCGATGAAGTCTATGTTTTCACACCAAAAGGTGAGATTTTAAGCCTACCTCGCGGTGCCACAGCGCTTGATTTTGCTTATGCTGTCCATACTGAGGTGGGGGATCACTGCAAGCAGGTAGTGGTCAATCGTCGGCCTGTGCCACTTTCCTACCCTTTGCTCAATGGTCAATCCATCGAAGTGGTCACCTCAGACAAAATCAGCCCCAAACCCTCTTGGTTGGGTTTTGTAGTTTCAGGTCGCGCCAAGGCGGGGATTCGCCATGCTTTGAAATTGGAAGAAGAGCTGGATGCATTTAAAGCCAAAAAACCGCTCACCCGCCCTAAAAAACAAAAACCGTTGGTGGTGATTCACTCCAGCAAAGGCATGAATCTAAGCTTTGCCCGCTGTTGCTACCCTATTCCAGGCGATAGCATTAAAGGATTTTACAATGCAGCGCATAAAATTCAGATTCATGTCAGTCACTGCGATCATCTGCAAGACTTAATTAAACAAAAAAATCATGGTAAGTGGGTTGAAGTACAGTGGTCTCGCGAAATCCATGGTTTTTTCCCGGTGCGCCTCACGGTGACCGCTCAGAATAATGTCGGCGTGATTGCCGGCATCACCCGCGAAATTGCTGAATTAGGAGGCAATATTCGCGAATTTAGCATGCATGAAAGCCCAGACTTGAAAGTACATATCGAGACTGTGGTTGAAGTGCAAGATCGCACACATTTGGCTAAAATGTTGCGCAGTATTAAACATCTCACCTATGTAAAAAGAGTCCATCGGGGTTCCGATGGCAAGGAGTAAAATTTAAATCATGGAAAAAATTGCGATTCATTCTAAAGACGCGCCTGGCGCCATTGGCTGCTATTCTCAGGGCATTAAACTCGGCAATCTGGTTTTTTTGTCAGGACAAATTCCCCTAGATGCTGCGACCATGCAATTGGTGGAAGGCCCGATTGAAATTAAAATTGCCAAAGTGCTCGACAATCTCAAAAAAGTCGCTGAAGCTGCGGGGGGAAGCCTGAATGATATTGCCAAACTCACGGTTTATCTCACCGACCTCACCCATTTTCAAGCGGTGAACAATGCGATGGCCGGTTATTTTGAAAAACCTTATCCCGCCCGCGCGGTGATTGGGGTTGCCTCTCTGCCCAAGGGGGCTACAGTTGAAATCGAAGCCGTGATGGTTCTATCGTGAAAACAAAACAATACGATGCCATCAAAGACCCGCATTTGTCTCGCGAAGCAGAAAAATACGGCCGCCCGGTTCCCAGTCGCGAATACATCTTGCAAGTTTTGCAAGAGGCTGGGGGGCACTTATTTTTAGAGGACTTTCTGGATTTATTTTTGATTGAAGATGATTCAGGGAAGGAAGGTGTGCGTCGCCGCCTGCGCGCGATGACCCGCGATGGACAGCTCGTCTGTAATGAAGAAGGCGCCTATCGTCCCTTTGTGAAAGGCCAAGATACGCCACCGCCCCCTTATGTGATTCGCCCACAGCAGGATGAATTGATTAATCAAGATCAAGCGATCAGCTCGGCCATCAAGCATTTTAATCTGCCACACGAGTGGAATGAGGCGGTTTTACACGAAATTAAACGTTTTGACACCCAAATTCCCGCGGATGAAATCAAACGCCGCCAGGATTTACGCTATTTGCCTTTTGTGACCATTGATGGCGAGGATGCGAAAGATTTCGATGATGCTGTGTATGGCGAAGCTTTAGCAGATGGCAGCTTTACGCTGTATGTGGCGATTGCCGATGTGTCCTTTTATGTACGCCCTGGCACGGCTTTAGATACTGAAGCTTACACGCGAGGAACATCCATTTATTTCCCGGGGCGAGTCATCCCCATGTTACCGGAGATTCTCTCCAACGAACTCTGCTCCTTAAAACCGCGCGTGGATCGCTTAGCACTGGTGGCTGAAATGCAGATCAGCAAAGAGGGCATTCTCCTCCATTCACAATTTTATCCTGCAGTGATTCGCTCGCAAGCACGCTTAACTTATAATTTGGTAGCGCAAGTCTTGGCCGATCAAACACGGGCTACCGAGGCACCCTATCATGAATTTGCCTCTGTGTGGCCCCATGTTTTTGCCCTGTATGATTTGTACAAAGTCCTGTTTAAAGCGCGTGAAGCACGGGGTGCTTTGGATTTTGACACCATTGAGGGCGTCTTAGTATTAGATGAAAATGGCGAACTGGCGGAGATCAAATCCAGCCAACGCAATGATGCCCATCGCCTGATTGAGGAAATGATGTTGATGGCCAATGTGGCGGCAGCGGATTTGTTTATTCAGCATGAAAGCTTGGGCGTGTATCGGATTCATGAAGGCGTACGCATGGAGAAATTTGATGATTTACGTGATTTTTTAAAAGTCCGCAGCATTAAATTAGGCAAAACGCAGCCCAGCGCCAAGGAACTCAATGCCATCTTGAGTGCCGCCCAGCAACGTGAAGATTATCCTATCATTCAAACCGTGGTCTTGCGTTCGCTCAATCAAGCATTATACAGCCCCAATAACGTCGGCCACTATGGGCTATCGTATGAGGCTTACACACATTTTACCTCACCGATTCGTCGTTATCCGGATTTATTGGTGCATCGCTTGATTCGGGGCATTTTGAAAAAGCAAGATCCCAGCGCCCAGCGTTATACAGAATCAGAACTCATGGCGATGTGCGTGCATACCTCGCATACCGAACGTCAAGCCGATGAAGCCAGCCGAGAGGTCAGCTCCACTTTAAAATGCGGCTTTATCAAAAAGCATTTGGGTGCGACCTTTGAAGGCATTATCAGCGGCGTGACTGGCTTTGGCTTGTTTGTCACTTTGGATGATTTTCTCATCGACGGCCTGGTGCACATCAGCAGTTTGCCACGCGATTATTATCAATTTGACGCGGCGCATCATCGTTTGGTGGGTGAACGCAGTGGTAAGATTTTTCAGCTGGGTCAAGCGGTGAAGATTCGTGTGGTGAAGGTAAGTGTTGTGGATCGCAAAGTGGATTTTGCTTTGGTTTAATCCAGAAACCCAAAAAATGCTGACTGAGGGCATATAATTCATTTAAATCCATAAAGCTCTCCACTCGGAATGCATTCCTATTTTATTATTTAAGTCGGAGTGCAATACTGATCAACGCGACGATCTCAAGGTATGCGCCAATGTGAGGTCGGTCTTGCTCGACTCAAACTACTCCATCAGCAATTTTATGCTTCTGAGGCTCTAAAGTTAATACCCCACGTGTTCTCACCCCGCGAGTTAATTATGCTTTAAATCACACCAAAAAACTATGAAAAATTGATTTTTACATTATTTTAAGCTATAATTATATCATAAAAAAATATGTGGGCTTGTTATGTTGACCCCTAGGACCGAGGTTCCAAGTGCCATTGAAGTGGCTAACGAGGCCATTGCATGGGTTCGGAGCCGCGTTTCTTCAGCGAATGATCCTAGAGATCCTGGGTTTCATGAGCGGCTTCGATCTATTGATAAAGTGCGGAAAGAGACCCGTGACTTATCAAGATGGCTGGAAAGTGCTTTGGATGAGGGCGTTGGTAATTGTGCAGAAATGACCCAATTGGCTGTTCTGTATATTGAAAGAAATTATCCAGGCCGCTTTAATTTACAAACAAGGTCCCTTAAGGAAGCCGATCATGCGTATCTAGTTTTAGAAGAAGCGGAAAGTCCTACACAAAAAGTCCTGTGTGATCCCTGGGGAGGAATGGCAGGTGACTGGAGCGAGCGTGTGCACTTGTTTCAACAGCTAGAGGCATCTCTGGTTAGTGCTGCAAGTTCGTATGTCTCAGCCTGTAAAAGGATGTTTGATCAAATCATATCGGAAATCCAGGCAGATAGTTCAGGAAGAGCACATTCAGATCGGTATGGGATCATGTGTCGGGTCTTACATTATATGGCTACAGAAATTCAGAGTATTGGCAGTGAGTATTGTCGAACGATGTTGTCAGCATTAAATCGGCCTAAAAAGGTGGGAAATAAGAAAAAATTGACCGAGGCTGAGCAATTAAAGCAATTTCATGCATGGTCTAAAAAAAGTGCTGAAGATAACGGGCAGACAGAAGTCGATCATTTTGACCATTTAGGGGCGCTATATGTCAAGGCGCTGCATCTGCATCCAGAGGCGGCGGAGCCATCTTCATTCCCCGATGAAGGATATGATATGATTCTAAATAGCGATATTATCTTGCTCCACTCAACAATAGCTAAAAGATTTGATCAAGATGGTAGAGAAGAGGTACCTTTATTTGCTCCAATCCACAGTCAACCAACGGTCATAATGCGCAATGCAGCAGAGGAATTTAAACAGCAGCTACTTCAGCTTAGGGGCCAATATGTTAAAAAACTATGGTCTGAAAAGCATCCCAGTGCAATTAGAATGGATCAGATTTCTGCATTTGAAGTAATGGTTCAGCAGGTTGAAACCCGCGGCCTAACAAATTCAACGCAAATGAACCGTACAATTCAAAAATTAGAGCAAATTAGAGATCAATTTGTGGCCACGGTTAAACACTCTCATGAAACACAGACAAAAAATAAATGTCTCGCCTTTTTTAGAATTCACACAAGCAGTCGACTGGCAAAAGTGGCCGAGTCCATTAAAACAAAGTAAATAGCGCCTTGATCCATTACCATTGATTAGCGTGGCTTTGGCGTTGAGATGACTCATGGCGATGTGTGTGCATACCTCGCATACCGAACGTCAAGCCGATGAAGCCAGTCGTGAAGTGAGCTCCACTTTAAAATGCGGCTTTATCAAAAAGCATTTGGGTGCGACCTTTGAAGGCATTATCAGCGGCGTGACTGGCTTTGGTTTAAAGTGTATGCCATGATAAAACCGCTACAATCGCTTACATCTCAATCAAGCGATGAAGCTGCCCACTCAAATAAAAGGGAATGGAGATCAATTTATATTGCACTGACTTTCCAGCATGATCTTTAAAATCAACTTCCACTTGACTCGGCAAATCAGAGTTAATGCGCACCGCCAGAGGCAATTTCTTCAGGTTCATGAATGAATGCAATGATTTTAAACGACCGGTTGCGCCTGCTTTCACTTCAATGGGAATGATTCGGCTGCCGTGTTGGATCACGTAATCCAATTCCGCATTGGAGCCTGGCTCCTCACGTTGCCAATAATAGAGCGCGGGCTCGATGTAGGAAGGCTCGATCGTTCTTAAAATCTGCCCGACGACTTGTTCGGCAATGGCTCCGTTGTTGATCAGCGTCAGCTCGTTCACAGATTGCATTTGGCTCCAGCTTAAGCCCAGTGAAGTACTACACAATCCCACATCTAGAAAAATGACTTTAAAGAATTTTTCCCTGACTTCTGCGGCAAGGGGCACGCCATTTGCTGAACAACTGCGCACACGGTGGCACAGCCGGGCTTTTTCCAATAAATCGATAACCTGCTTGATGGTACTGGACTGAATCGATGAATTGACGCGGCTTAAAACAAACTTTTGTCCGAGCATTTTAGGGATAGCATGCATGACTTCCAATAATCTTTCTAGATCTATTCGGCCTCGATATTTCGCAAAATCATCGCGATAAGTCGCCAATAGATCATTTTGGATTTGATTGACTTTACTGAGGGAACGCTCAGTGATCCAACTCACTGTTGCTGCGGGCAGCCCACCGATAAATAAATATTCCTTAAACTGCGTGAGTAATTGTTCATGAATGGCTACGGGAATCTCAAAACGCATATTATAGGCTTTCAAATAATCGAGAAGCATTTTTTTATCTTGGGCTAATAAAAATTCCTCGAAAGATAAAGGCTCCAAATGCATGTAACTAATGCGGCCAACAGGCATACTAAAATGGTGATCGGCTAAAACAAATTCCAAAAGTGAACCCGCAGCAATGACCGGCAACTGCGGACAATCTTCCGTAAACCAACGTAATTTACTGAAAAGTTGAGGGGTAACTTGAATTTCATCTAAAAATAGGAGGCTGTTTTGTAGATCGATTTCTTGACCGAATGCTGCGCTCAAATTGAGTAAAATCTGTTGCGGATCATTGGTATTAAAAAGACTGGCAAGAGCGGGTTGTTTTTCAAAATTGAGTTCGATGAGTTTTTTGTCCATTACTTCTGCTAAATGGCGGACCAGCCAGGTTTTGCCGACTTGACGAGCACCTCGAAGGACCAAAGGCTTTCGATCTGAGGCCTGCAGCCAATTTTTGAGATCATTTAATAAAGCTCTATTCATATTGATCTTACACGCTATTTTAGCATTATTATAGCTTTTTTTGAGATAAAGTCAATAAAATTGACGGAAATTTCCGTAAGAATCTCACTAAAATATTGGGTTCTTTTCTTAAATAGGCTGAACCTTGCCTTAAAAAATAGAAACAAACTAACCTTTTTGTATTGCAAATTTACCAATTTTTTATTATAATTGCTACAAGTAATAATAAAAAGGAAGATTGTCATGCACACGAGAATCTCAAAAGAAGTTTACTCCGAAGCATTTAAGCAATGGCCCGAGTTTGCAAGAAGCGGGGATATTCGTCAGTTGCTGCTCGCTGCGCCGTCGATGCGTGAATACTTTGTTAAACAGTATGCAGAGGGCGTAATATCTGGATTGCGGTCTCGCTTTTTAAAGGAAGAGGATGAAAACCCAGGTGCAGAGGATCAAAAACAAAGGGAACGTCTTTTTCTTTTTGATAGTGTTGCCGACGCCCCTTCAGAAGCTGAAGCTATAGCGTATTACCAAAAAATTACAGATGAGCTTGGTAAAGTCGATTTAAATCCGGGCGAAACAGATGCACAATCCTATCTCAATCAAGCTTTGCCAGAGTCAGCTCTTTTCCATATGTTTTGTGAAAGCATCAGGGATCAAGTTGAGAAATTAATGAGTGCAGTACTAGAAAGGGAAAATGCATTTGCTGAGAGGTACGCATCACTGGCTTCAACAGAACCAGAACGATTTCTTGCAGAGCTAGGCGCCTTTTTAAGGGAAGGGGATGATGGGCACGCACTTGCCTTCCTCGATTTCATACCTGAAGATGACCACGCTCTCCTACAAAGAGCCCTGCTTGCGATAATAGCAGATGGGCAGGGATCGATTGCTCGCGATGTCATCAGTCAGTTTGTGGAGGCTGGCCATAATATTGATTTTAAGAATCGACTCACTTTGGCTGATGGGAGTCAATTTGAAGGTTCACCACTTGCATTATCTATGCAGCTTGGCAAGACAGATTTGGTCACTCAGCTGCAGAATGCAGGAGCGACGTTGGAATCACCTGATCGAAGCTCTCCCGACTTGGTTTCGCAAGTGCGCGCGGCATCTCCCGCAGCTTCAGAGTATGCAACAGCTACTGTTTCAGCCTGGCGGCAGGGTACAAGTACCCCTGCATTGGAAAGAAGTCACTCAGCGCGTTTTTAATTTCCCCTAACCTAATCGCCATGTGTATAATTATTTACTTATACCCCATGAACTTGAAAATTAGGCACAAAGTTCTTGCATAAATAAAAAAATAAGGTATTCTCATGCAGTATGAGAGAATTTGACCTGACCCCGGAACAATTAAGAGATCTTCGGTTTGCGCAT
>JAJZUD010000068.1 GCA_021848625.1 Pseudomonadota bacterium | reverse complement strand
TAAAATAATAAAAAAATTTTAAATCGATTGTGCTTGACTAACCAAAAAATCACCATTAGAATGGCCGCGTGTTTAATCAATTTAAGGATAGAAAATGAGCTACTCCCCACTGTGCAAAAACGTGATCTCCAAAAACGCGCCATCTCCCACCCCCAGATCTGCTCCAGCAAAAGAGCTTGCTTCAGAAACAGATTTACCAAGGCCTCAAAGTGCACCTGCTACTCCCCTTAACAAACCTGAGTATGCTTCTGGTGGCGTTTGCCCGATCTTGGCTTTTCAATCATTAGCGCTGAGAGTGCCAACCCTTACCCTAGATCATGATCTTATCTCAAGAAAGGCTGCTGTACCTCGCCCCGCTTCGATGTAACTATCCTTTAACAGGATAATCCAAGTTAAAATGCAGCCCAACGCTCTCATGACGCGCCATGGCTGCATTGACGACTAAGTCTGCAACTAAAATCAAATTACGCAATTCAAGCAAATCGCGACTCACACGAAAGTGCGCGTAATATTCTTGAATCTCATGCTTCAATAATTGAATACGATCACGCGCTCGCTGCAGCCGCTTGTTGGAACGCACAATCCCCACATAATTCCACATAAAGCGCCGTAATTCATCCCAATTTTGCGTCACTAAAATTTCTTCAGCTGAATCCTCAACATAACTATCATCCCAGGCTGCAATCTCAGGTACAGTATGTTGATCTGGCAGAGTGCAGAGAATATCCTCAACCGCTGCCTTGGCATACACTAAACACTCCAATAAAGAATTACTTGCCATACGATTGGCTCCATGCAAGCCTGTACAAGTCACCTCCCCTGCGGCATAGAGCCCCGGCACATCTGTCCGTGCTCGCTCATCAACAATGAGGCCCCCACAAGTATAATGCGCCGCTGGAACCACAGGGATGCGATCTCGCGTTAGATCAAAACCAAACTTTAGCAGAGTATGATAAATATTAGGAAAATGATGCAAAATCAATTCTTTAGACTTATGAGAAATATCCAAATATACACAATCAATCCCCAAACGTTTCATCTCATGGTCAATGGCACGAGCCACAATATCCCGCGGCGCCAACTCTTCCAAGGGATGAAAACGCTGCATAAAACGCGAACCATCCGGCAAACATAAAATCGCCCCCTCACCCCGTAAAGCCTCACTTAATAAAAATGAGCGTGCCTCAGGATGATAAAAGCAAGTGGGATGAAACTGATTAAACTCCAAATCCTTTACCCGACACCCTGCGCGATACCCCATCGCAATACCATCCCCACTCGAAACCCGGGGATTAGTGGAATACAAATAAACACGACTGGCTCCACCCGTTGCTAAAATCGTTGCCTTCGCTCGAAAGATGACAACCTGATGCCGCCCCTCATCCAAACTATAACACCCTACGCAAACCCCATTTTTTTTGATGAGATCAATGGCAATATGATTCTCAAAAATGTAAATATTGGGCGTCTTACGCGCCAATTCAACCAAAGTTGTGGAGACCGAGCGCCCCGTTTCATCATCTGAATGCAAAATACGTCGATGCGAATGCCCGCCTTCCAGGTTTAAATGATAACGCCACTCACCCTTGGCATCTTGCTCTTGGGTAAAATGCACCCCTTGCTTAATCAACCATTCTACAGCTTGACGACCATTTTCTACTGTAAAGCGCACCGCTTTTTCACTGCATAAACCGGCCCCTGCGGTCAGGGTATCTTGAATATGCGCCTCGATACTGTCTTCGGAGTCAAACACCGCTGCAATCCCGCCTTGCGCGTACAGTGTTGAACTTTCTTGCAAAGAGCCTTTACAAATCAAGCCTACCTTTTTACCCGCCGCTGCTAATCTTAATGCTGCACTCAGTCCCGCGGCGCCACTGCCAATAATCAATACATCAAATGAATCGGTCATACACCCTCCCGAGATAAAAATAAACACCTGCGATCCCGCCGCAATGCCCACCCATGAAACTGAAACAAGGGTTTGGCATCATTGTCGGTTTCGATAAAATCTTGCAAAATGCGCTCCAAATGCACCGAAGACAACCGCAACCCCGCAAATTGCTTCACCCATTCTTGCAATAATAAGATTTGCTCACTCCGATCTTGCTCCCGTAAACGCGCCAAATTCAAACTACCTGGCGCCTCATGCAACAATTGCAACTTCAGCTCAAGGTGGCGCTCCATGATGTGCCGCACCGCTTGTAAATGCATAATCGAATTTTGCACTCTTTCCTGAAAGTGCGGCCAACGCGCCTTAAATAGGGGCAAAATCTCATTGCGTAAAAAATTGCGATCAAAGCGCGAATCTTGGTTGCTCGGATCCTCTACCCATTCCAAATCATGTACATCTGCATAGGCTTCTAGATCCTGCCGAGAATAGGCCAGCAACGGACGCCACAAACAGCCATGCCCCAAAGGTCTCACACTTGGCATTGCCGTCAACCCATTTAAACCAGCGCCCCGCACCAAATTAATCATAAAAGTTTCAACCTGGTCATCTTGATGATGCGCTAAACAGAGGAGATCCTCTTTTTCTTCCAAGACTTGCCTAAAAAAATCATAACGCGCTTGCCGTGCAAAAGCTTCAATACTTTCGGCATGACCTGGACGTGTCTTGACATGAAAAATCTGCAATGGGGCCTCATGTTTTGCCGCAAAATCCTGCACAAACTGCAGCCACCCATCTGCTTCAGGCTGCAAATGATGATGCACATGCACAAGAGTTGGCGCAAGACCCTGACGCATCGCTAAATGAGCCAACACAATTGAATCCAGCCCGCCACTGACCCCGACAAACAGGCGCTTAAACGGCGGTGGGTCGAATTTCAAAGCGACCATAACTCATCAACTTGTCATAACGCTGTTCTAGCAATTGATCAAGGGGCAATTTTTGCAACTGCTTTAATTGAGCACTGATGGCTTTTTTGAGCAATTGTGCTGCCTCGGCGTGATCACGATGCGCCCCACCTAAAGGTTCCTCCACTAGACAATCAACGAGTTTGAGCTGTGAGAGTTTTTTAGCCGTAATCCCCATGATTTCTGCTGCCTTAGGCGCAAACTCAGCGCTTTTCCATAAAATCGAGGCGCAACCTTCAGGAGAAATGGTCGCAAAATAGCTATATTGCTGCATGAGAAAAACATCACCCACGCCGACGCCCAGCGCCCCTCCAGAACATCCCTCCCCAATCACCGCGCAAATAATCGGCACTTTAAGCACGGACATTTCGCGCAAATTGCGAGCAATGGCTTCACTTTGACCCCGCGCCTCTGCATTTACACCAGGATAAGCGCCTGGCGTATCAATCAAAGTAATCACTGGGATACCAAACTGCTCAGCTAATTTCATCAAACGTAAAGCTTTGCGGTAACCTTCTGGATGGGGCATGCCAAAATTACGAAATAATTTTTCCTTGGTAGTCCGACCTTTTTGCTGCCCAATCACCATGACCACCTCACCATCGAGGCGCGCAGTCCCACCTACAATCGCGGCATCATCGCCAAAATTACGATCCCCATGCAACTCATCAAAATCAGTGAACGCCAGTTGAATATAGTCCAAACTGTACGGCCGCTCAGGATGACGGGCTAATTGAATCATCTGCCAATCAGTCAAATTTTTAAAAATATCCCGAGTGAGGCTTTGTACTTTTTTTTCTAACTTGGTAATTTCTTGATCAAAATTAAGATTGCCTGAAGCTGCAGAAAGCCGTAATGCTTCAATCTGCTTTTCTAACTCAACAATCGGTTGCTCGAAATCTAAAAACTGCATCAAGCCCCCTCCGTACGATAAACCCATTGATTCAAATAAATTTTACGCACCTTTTCCCATAAACTATCGCCTTCTTGCATTAAGCCGCTGCGCAGCATATTTTGATAATGCCGCTGATAGCCACTTTCGTTATTGGTTTTGGTGTAAAACTCGAGCAAAGCCATGTGCCAATCCACATTATCATGATCATTGCTGAGCGCATTGATGATATTTTGCTGCTCCCCCACTAATTCTGCCTTTTCTTCTGTGGTTAAAAGGGGTTCTAGGCGAATATTGGTTTGCACAGGCGTTTCACTTTCGGGGATATCTAATTCCACTTGCCGCCACCCCTCATCACTCGCCTCACGCGCGCTATTTTCTGCTTCTTCTTGCAGTGCAGCGGTAAAGAGAGGCTCCTGCTGCACCTCGGCCGTTCGGGGGATGTGCGCCTCTTCATATTGCAAACGCGCTTTATACTTGCGACGCAGACGTAAATAAAATGCCAAGGTGATCACCCACAAGGGCAAAAATAAATCAGCCCAAGACCAAGAAGGAACTGCTTTTACAGCAGTTGCAGCACTGGCAATCGATTGATTAGCCGCCGCTAATTGCGCGGTTAGTGCGCTGATTTGCTGTTGGTCGGCTTGAATTGTCTGCATTTGATTATTGAGCCCTTGCTGCAAATTGGCAATGGTTGCTTTATTCGCCGTAATTTGCGCCTGCAAGGCAGTATCATGGGCTTTGACCGCAACTACAGCAACCGGCACACTAGACTTTTCCTTTTTAGTCACCTGCACAGCCTGATCTGTCGATTTGGCTTTTTTGCTCAGCGGCGCTGCCTTTTGCATTTTACCTGTAATCGCCTGACGCACTTCTGTTTCTGTTGTTGGAATGCACAGATGCATATTAGGCCTGAGACCATGCGCAACAAGGGCTGGATTGGCATTGCGGATGGCAATCACCATATCCATATTGGAAACGCCAGCAGGATGATATTTGGAGGCCAAAGCACTCAAGCTATCGGTTTTTTTAACGACCACCTCTTGCCATGCAAAAACAGGCAAGGCCAAGACCATGCCCAGGCTCAACACTGTGATTTGAATTCTCCGCCGCATCATTCACTCTATTTGATTGGATCGTTTCATTCTAACAAAAAGTCTCCAACAAACCAAACTGCAGCTCGCCCATTTTTTTATGCCGATAAATTTGCCAATGCTGCCCCAAATACAGAGAGAGATTTAAGTTTTTCTCAGCTTCAAAATAAACCAAACCTTCTGGTTTCAATAACTTCATTTCTGCAATCGTTAAAAGCGCCTCAGTCAATAAATTTTGCCCAAAGGGAGGGTCTAGAAAAATGAGATCAAAGGCTCCGTTTTGCGGCAAAGCGATTCCTTGATAAATTTCACTTTTTGACTCCAACTTGAACCGTTGCTGCGTTTGCTTTAAAGCCCGAATAACCTGCGGCTCTTTTTCAATAAAAATGACCCGACTGGCCCCACGAGAAAGTGCTTCAAAACCCAGCGCACCACTGCCCGCAAAAGCATCCAGACACACCGCATCATGTACTTTAAACATCAACCAGTTAAAAAGGGTTTCACGGACGGCATCCAGACTCGGCCGCAGCCCGACAACTGAAGGAAATTGAATTTTGCGCCCTCGCAAGTCCCCGCCAATGATGCGCACTTCATTCATAAAGCAGCGGCGATCTCAGCCTTCACTTCTTCCACCCCACGCATCCCATCTACCACTACATAGCGCAGTTGCTCTGGATGCTGTTGTGCGAATTGCTGATAATACTCAACCAAAGGATAAGTCTGCTCTTGATACACTTTTAAACGATGGCGAATCGTCGTCTCTTCGTCATCGGGACGTTGAATCAAAGGCTCACCAGTCTCATCATCAAAACCCGACCGTTTTGGAGGATGATAATCCAAATGATAAGTACGACCGGAGGCAGGATGGACCCGGCGCCCACTGATCCGATGTACGACTTCTTCAAAATCAACACGCAGCTCAATCACTAAATCTATCTGGATGCCATGCAGAGTTAAGGCTTCGGCTTGCGCCAAAGTCCGCGGAAAGCCATCCAGCAAAAAGCCTTTTAGGCAATCGGCTTCTAAAATACGATCCTGCACCAAGCCAATCATAATTTCATCTGAAACCAACCCGCCCATCGCCATAATTTCTTTGGCTTTGAGACCCAATGGAGTACCTGCCTTAACCGCAGCGCGTAACATATCGCCTGTGGAAATTTGCGGAATGCCGCAGCGCTCCAGCAAAAACTGAGCTTGCGTCCCCTTCCCCGCACCGGGAGGCCCTAACAAAATAATCCGCATGGTTGCTAATCCTTTTTTCTGATCCCTGGGATTCTAACATAAAGTTTGCCAAAGCGGGAGAGTGCAGCGTGCCTTATCTTTTCATAATTAGCATAAAATAAAATCTGTCTATAGACTAATCCACAAAACTTTGGTATGCTAAAAAAAATCGACCGACAAGGAACCCTTCATGCGCGCTATTTTGACTTTACTTGGATTGCTTCTCCTCACTGCCTGCTCACGCTCGCCTGCGACTATTACCACAGACGATGGCCAAACTCAAATGCAGGTTTGTTTTACCCCTGGGGAGGACTGCACCACACTTTTAGTTGACCAAATCAATGCAGCGCAAAAGAGCATTGAAGTGGAAGCCTACACTTTTACCTCCTTCCCGATCGCTAAAGCCCTGGTTCAGGCTGCTGCACGAGGTGTAGAAGTCCAAGTGATTTTGGACAAAACGCAATTTGATGGCCAGCATTTTTCTGTTGCACCTTACCTACAAAAAAAGGGCATTCCACTCTACGAGGATAACCAAGTGAATATCGCCCATAACAAAATAATGATTTTCGACCAAAACACTATAGAAACAGGCTCGTTTAATTTTACAAAAGCCGCACAAAATAACAATGCTGAAAATATGCTGATCATTCGCAATGCTTTGTTGGCAAAGGCTTATATCCAGAACTTTGACATTCGACAGAAACAATCGCAACCCATCCATTTTCCTATTCCAATGGCACCTTAAAAAAAGCTTTATTTTTAATAAAAAATAGATTATAATGACGACGAGTTAATATTTTAACATCAAGAAAAATTTAAATGAATGCTAAGGAGAAACAGATGACTTGCTATATTTACCTTCATAAGGAGAGCACCCACATTAGTCGCGAACAACGCGAAATCAATCAATATCTTAAAGAAAATAACTTGAAAGCAGACCAAACCATTGAAGATCATCAACCCAGCAAACTCCATTGGACCGAGCGCCCCATTCATCAACTGATCAAAAATGCAACCCCCGGGGATATGATTGTTCTTTTTGAAGCCAGCCATATTGCTTGCTCCACCTCACAGATGCTGGAAATTTTAAACGCTGCAGCGATTCGCAAAGTGGCGATTCATTTTGTAAAACACTATGTCAAAATTGAGAATAGCAGCATGGAAATTAACACCCAACACCTGCTCAACTTGATCAGCAAAATTGAGAGTGATTTTGTTTCCAAACGCACCTCTCAAGCTTTAGCCCGCCGCAAGGCTGCAGGCTTACCCCTGGGACGCCCCAAAGGCCGTGGCAACAAAAGCTTAAAATTAGATAAATTCCGTGATGAAATCGAAAAATACTTGAACTTGGGCATTAGCAAAGCTTCAATCGCAAAACTGGTTGATTGCCACCCCCAGACACTGTACGATTGGTTAGATCGCAAAGAAACTCGCTCCTCCAGCAAAGAAGCGGTCTTGCACTAAACTCCATTAACTTGAATAAAACGGCGCCGCCCGACTTGGAGGACGACTGATTCTCCAACTTGGAGGCGCTTTTTGCATTGACGATCAGTGATTTTCTCACCATCCACTTTCACCGCGCCCTGATCTATCATCCGCAAGGCCTCTGAGGTGCTTGCTACTAAGCCAACCTGCTTCAACAATGACGCCAATTGCATACCAGCACGCAGATCTAAATCAATACAGGCAATATCATCTGGAATTTCCTGCTGCGAAAAACGCTGGATAAAATCTTGATGCGCTGCATCCGCTTCTTCCTCAGAATGAAACCGTGCAATCAATTCCTTAGCCAAATCAATTTTAATGTCACGGGGATTACGCCCTGCCGCAGCCTCCGCCTTTAAAGCAGCAATCTCAGCACTTGAACGTAGACTAATTAAATCAAAATAAGTCCACATGAGCGTATCCGAAATAGACATGATTTTGCCAAAAATTTCCTTCGGCGCCTCGTTAATGCCAATATAATTACCCAATGATTTGGACATCTTATTCACCCCGTCCAAACCGACTAAAAGGGGCAAAGTCATCACCACTTGTTCTGCTTGCCCAAAATGGCGTTGTAATTCGCGCCCCATAAGCAGATTAAATTTTTGATCCGTCCCTCCCAATTCGATATCTGCCTCTAAAGCAACCGAATCATAGCCCTGCAACAAGGGATACAGAAATTCATGAATGGCAATCGGCTGACCCGATTTATAACGCTTAGCAAAATCATCTCGCTCCAGCATGCGCGCCACTGTGTGCGTGGCGGCTAACTTGATCAAATCCACACTGGTTAAAGGCGTCATCCAGCTTGAGTTAAAGAGGACTTTTGTCTTTTGCGGGTCTAAAATTTTAAACACCTGCGTTGCATAAGTCTCAGCGTTTTTTTTGACATCTTCAGGGGAGAGGGGCTTACGCGTTGCACTTTTACCTGTTGGGTCCCCAATCATCCCCGTAAAATCACCAATCAGGAAAATCACCCAATCTCCTCAACATTAAA
>JAJZUD010000067.1 GCA_021848625.1 Pseudomonadota bacterium | reverse complement strand
GTACGATTTCAGCTTTGCTGGCGCTCGCTTTTTTATTCATGGCGGTGCAAGCGCTTCCCCTAGCTGAGGCTTTATTGTTAGCCAATACCACTCCACTGATCCTTCCTATTTTGGCCTTTCTATTGCGCGACGCTAAAACTACAAAATTAGGCATTTTGGGCATTCTCATTGGTTTTATGGGTGTCGCCATTGTGCTGAATCCAAGCCACACCCATTTAGGCTGGGGCAGTTTAGCCGCGCTGATTTCAGCTTTCTTTGTAGCCTTGGCGATCTTGCAGATTCGCACTCTGGGCAAAAGCATGGCAGTGAGCCCGATGTTATTTTACTATTTCCTGATAAGTACTCTCCTCATGACGCCATTTGGATTCGTTAAAATCGTGATTCCCCATGAGGCAAAGTTGATTTTGTTTTTGCTCCTCATGGGGCTCTCAGGTTTTATCTATCAAATCTGCTCTACTTGGAGTTATAAGCTTGCTCCAGTTCGCCTGACGACACCCATTTTGTATGTCAATGTCTTGCTCGGCGGATTGGCTGAATGGTTTATTTGGGGACATCGCCCAAGCCTCAATTTTATCATCGGCTGCGTGATCATCATTGCTGGCGTTTTAATCACCCTCTTTTTCGGACACCCTAAACCCACAACAACAGGAGACCACCCATGAACACCCATAAAACCGCCCTGATCGTTTTAGACTTTATCAATGGCATTGCCGGCAACGAGCCCTTTAAATCCCATGTCGAAAAACAAAATGCCATTCATAATGCCAATCGTCTGATTGCTCAAGCGAGAAAGGCAAAGCAAGTCTTAATTTTTGTAAAAGTTGGATTCAGTGATTCCTATGCGGAAATTGCCCATCGCTCACCGATGTTCACTCAGACTAAAGCCAATGGCTGGATTAAACTCTCTGAAACAAGCACTGATTTTCATCCTGACTTAGATTATCAAAAAGGGGATTTGATTGTAGTGAAACACCGCATCAATGCTTTCTATTGCACCTCTCTGGATGCCATTTTAAATGCCAATGAGATTGAGCACTTAGTTCTCTGTGGTGTTTCAACAAATTGGGCGGTTGAAGGCACTGCTCGGGATGGCCATGATCGCAATTATCGCATCACCATTGCTAAAGATGCTTGTGCCGCTGATTCTGAAGAAAATCATCAAAAATCACTCTCGGTTATTTCAAGAATTGCAGCCATCCAATCTGTAGATGAGATTCTCACAAAAGCCTTATAGACAGCCCTTGAATATATTCGCAATCAGACAAATAGAGCTCCCGATGCCCCTCTGCAATATGCTTTTGAAAAACAGCATTTCCTGCTTTGGCTTGATTTTCCATGAATCTCACTAACGTCTGCAAACGCTCTATTATGGTTGGAATCAATTGACTTAAATCCGTCAGGCCATATTCTTGACAGAAGATCTTTGCCCGTTCGACCTGTTCTGCCTGAGCACCAAAACTGGCGAGATGACTGGGAAGCATCAGCGGAGCAAAACGGTAGACTGTATAGGCAATATCCCACAGCCGTGAACCAGGATGCGCTGTATCAAAATCAATGATACCAATGACTTCATCCTTTTTGAATACACAATTATAGGGGGCAAAATCACCATGACAAATCACTTCAATGGGCGGGTGATCTGGTAATTGCCATTCACCCTGATGCTCTGCCACAAAAGTCACCGTAGCATCATGATAACGGCGCAATAATTTGGCTGCAGAGCGCAAAGCTTTTTCTGAGCGTGCTGCAAGAGAAAGTGGGTCATGACCCACCTCACCCTTGATATAGGACAAAATTTCTTTGCCTTCCCCATCAAAACCCAAGGCTTCTGGTGCTTGCATAAATCCTTGACTACGTAAGTGTTTGAGCAAAACATGGACTGATGGCGTCCAAGCTCCTGCAGTGCGATGCACCATAATCCCTTTCCTAACGACTGTTTTTATAGAACTCATCTTCACAACCTTACTTAGTGATCAACCGCACAAGCACCCAGAAAAGTTTATCCTTAAACAAAAACTGATCGATCATTTCAATTCCTAATTTTTGATGTGCTTTCAAAGAGCGTTCATTCTGGGCAGAGATCAATACGATCAATAATTCAGGTGGGCTCTCTCGCTCTCTTAATAGCTTCTGCATTTGATTAAACAATCCTGTCAGAACACCCTGACCACGGTACGCTTTATCAATACAAACAGGCCCATAAATAAAAGAACGATAAGAAGTCAGTGGCTTTGCCTGATAATGGATCTTTTGAAATCTTTCGATCATCGCCGCTACCAAAGGAAATTGCTGATTGTATTCTACCGAGCTGGCACAGGCATACCCACAGACTTGTCCCGCATCGACACAAACAACCACGCATAAATCCTCATCCATGGCTTGAAATTCCTCGACCGAAAAAGCGGCTGAGAGAAATCCGTCCTTCTGCTCTGTCTGATCCAGAATCTCAACCAGATTTTTATTCTGCAAAGCGACGATTTGCTCAAAATCTTCAGAATGTACTCTCCGATATTCCATAATAAAAAATCCATTTCAAATTAAACATTATTGCCGATCCGTTATTTCCAGCTTGACCCCATTGGGATCAAAAAACCACATTTGCTTTGGTTTTGCTTCAAGAATGCGATACTCAATTTTAAATGCATCTAATTTTTGGCGAAGCGCATCAAAATCAGCTGCCGAGATCAACAAGGCAATGTGATCTAAAGCGCCGGTATTAGTATTCTGGGAACCAGGTGTGGCTTGTACTTGGAAAGGGCTATCTGGATTCGCTAGTGTACGGGCCTTAGATTCTAAAGTACTGAGATGGATCAAAGCATGCGCATGATCTGCCGTATACAGATAATTTTTTCGCGCTCCAGGAACGTGCTTGCCTTCAACAAAGCCGAATAGATTTGAATAAAACTCAACGGTCTTATCCCAATCTTCCACCAAAATATTCAGGTGATCGATCTGTATTGCAGTCATGTTTTGCTCCTCTTCATCTTTTTCAGACCCGATTTGTGACATAATAGACTCATCATCGCAATCATGCAGCTATTATGCCACAGACAAGCCTAAAATCAGATTTACAAATCAAAGTGGATTATAACACTTCTAATGAAGACCAAAAAGCGATCCGTACCGGCATTGTAGCTTTTAACGAAAAGTTTATTCACGAAACAGCTAAAAGCTTTGCTGTCCTATTGAAAGACAAGCACAACCAAGTCTATGGTGGGATTTTAGCGTGGCTGCATAGCGAATCAGTTTACATTGATGTGCTTTGGGTTGAAGAAAGTGTTCGTCATCATCAACATGGAACAAAGTTACTCTTAGCCGCTGAAAATGAGGCCCGCAAAAAAGGCTGCATTTATTCAACGGTTGATACTTTTAGCTTCCAGGCTGAACCTTTTTACCTAAAAAATGGCTATCAACGGTTAGGGGAAATCAAAAACTATCTCTTTCAGCACTCTAAAATCTTTCTTCGCAAGGACTTAAGGAGGCAAATGTCATGAATAAAAAGCTGAATTGCCCCCTTTCTGTCAGCGTCTTTTTAAGTCATTTCTTGATTGAGATAAAAACTCTTTTACCCTACCTCGATGATTTAATCGGGGTTTATGCCACAGGTTCTTTAAGCTACGGTGGTTTTGACCCCAGCAAAAGTGATATCGATTTAGTAGTACTGACGGCTCATCCTTTACGTCCAAAGCAAATCAAGCAACTCGAAAAACTGCATCAAAACTTAGCTGAATTTGATCCAGAATGGAGTGCGCGCCTGGAATGTAGCTATACTCCAATAGGTTATTTCTACAATACCACTCCACCCAAAAGCCCACGCCCTTACTGTAATGGGCGCTTTTATCCTGCCGCACCATATGGGCCAGAATGGGCGATTAATTATGCAATGATTTATGAATTTGCTTGTCCACTCTATGGCTCTGATATTCGAGAACTGATTGACCCCATTCCCATCGCTGCAGTCAAGGCAGCCTGTCTTCAAGATATCCGCGAATGGACACTTAAAATGACCGATTCAAAATTATTAGCTGATCCTGCTTATCAGGCTTATATTCCTCTGACCCTGTGTCGAAGCCTCTACACGCTGGCTTGCGATAAAATGGCCACAAAACACGAAGCGGCTGAGTGGGCTAAAAAACACTTGGACTCACGCTGGAGCAAACTGATCACCACTGCGCAAGGCTGGAAACCAGCTCAGTCCTTAAAACTACAAGCAGAAGTAACCGCCTTTATTCAGTTTTGTCTCAATAAAACCAATAAAACAGCAAATACTTATTGACATTCGACAATTATTTATCATATAATGTTCTTGTTCTTTCAACAAACAGGAGTTTTACAATGAACAAAGTCGTTAAAACAAGTCGTTTCTTTAAAAGAGTCTTTACCCTCATTTTTTGGGGTTGGCCGATTGTGCTGGCACTCATTTGGTTTCAACCTCAGGAGGATTTTTTGGCTGCATGGGGACTTAACATCAGCAACTTTTTACCCATTGGATTATTTGACCACATTGTGACACCGCTCTCTCCCAGTACTAAAGCATGGGGCTTTGCGATTAGCTTTATCCCAATGATCATCGGTATGCTCATTTCTTGGCTGTTTATCCGCTTATTTCAAGGCTATGAACAGAATGACATTTTTAGTCTGAAGAGTATTCGCATCCTCAAAAGAATTGCATTGGTGATGATCCTCGGCGTGATTCTTGATCCAATCTATCAGGCTTTGATCAGCTTTGCGATGACGATGCATAATCCACCTGGATTTCGCCTGATCACGCTTTATATCGGTGCAGGCAGTATCCGCACATTAATCACCGCAGGCCTGATCTACCTCATCGCTTATATCATGCAAGAAGGTGTGAAGCTGCGTGAAGAACAAGCCTTGACGATATAGGAGCTGTGTCATGACGATTATTATCAACCTCGATGTGATGCTCGCTAAACGTAAAATGCGCTCAAATGAATTGGCTGAGCGTATCGGCATCACAGAACAAAATCTTTCCATCCTTAAAACCGGCAAGGCCAAAGCTTTGCGACTCTCTACCCTTGATGTGATCTGCAAACATTTAAACTGCCAGCCTGGCGATATTTTAGAGTTTCAACCCGATGAGGAACAAACAAAATGATCATCCGCAAAACGCTTTTTGTACTCAGCCTGCTTGCCTTGACTCAAATCAGTCAGGCCAAAGAAGTCCAGTTGATCTTAAATGCACAAACCTCTTATCCCATGCAAGTGCATTATCAATTTTTAAATGGCAATATCATTTTGGGTGAGGGCAAATTGGATATTGCAGACAATGCCGCAGCTTATCATGTCGCTGTGAATCAAATTCCTGACTCTACCGATGTGCAGGTTTATATCGATAAAATGACTGCAGGCAATGAGACTGAAATCCATGATCCTTGTGCAATTGATTTAGGCACCACAAATCTCACTGCAAATATCACCATTGGCGTAACCGGCAATCCCTGGGGACATGGCAGTTTTACTTGTAATGTGACTGCAAATAGTTAGGACTTTTTCACGTGGGTTTCGCACTGCTCTAAAAACATCTGCAAGCCCTTCATCTGCTGCACATCACTCCAGGTTAAAGAGGTTGGATCTGCAACGGGATTCGGCAAATCCACAAAATACCCGGACTCATTGGGCACCACACCCTGACCCATCAATTGCGTTTCCTGGGTAAATTGCTTCGATGCTGAATGATAGCGCAATTGTAGTGAGGCGGTCGCATTGCCCCAATCTGCAGAGGGCAACGCCATATAATTCACCTGATAGGCTGAGTCCGTTCTTTTACCCACTAACACAAATGCACCATAATGCGATTCCCCAGGCGAGAGAACTTTATACAGACCATTGTCATATAAAAACAGCACCGCTGGCTTGTAGGGTTTGGCCGCGTAAAGTTTGGTATAGCACAGACCTTCAATTTGAGTGGGCTTTCCAAAAGTCACGGTGATTGAAGGAGCTGCTGCAATCTGCGTGATGGCTCCAACACCGACAAATAAAAGCGTTGCTTGAATTAATGCCGATTTTGAAACTGTTTTCTGAGCAGGCATTGTTGGCCTTTTTTGTGATTGAACAAGATCAGGTATACTATCAACTCTTCTGCTGAAAATAAATGGAAAGACCTATGACAGAACACATAGGTGTAGGCGTTATTATCATCAACCGAGATGGCCAAGTTCTGTTGGGCAAACGCCTGAGTAGACATGGCTACGGCACCTGGTCATTTCCAGGCGGACATCTGGAAGAAAATGAAACGCCTATCGAGTGCGCGCACCGTGAAGCCAAAGAAGAAACAGGCTTAAAGCTCACTGAGGCTAGGCTGGGCCCAGCGACTCGTGATATTTTTGAGGAAAGTGGCAAAATCTACCTCACTCATTTCGTGATTGCTCAATGCCATGAAGGCACCCCCAGAATGATGGAGCCTGACAAATGTGAAGGCTGGCAATGGTTTGACTGGGACAAGCTTCCTACACCTTTATTCAAAACCATAGAAAGCTTAATCGCGCAGGGTTTTAGATTGTCGGATTAATTGATTAGTCCTCCTCAGGAAATTGCGCCGCGCTTTCTGGAATGACTACACCAGGCAACTTATATTTTGTCCAAACATGGATTGCGTTTGATAAATTGATTGACTGATCTAAAGACCCACCTTTGATGGAAAGCAAGTCTTTTACATTGGGAACAGACTCATGCCATAAACGGGACCCACACTCAGGACAAAAAGCGCAGCGCATTTGATCGCCTTTGCTGGTTGGACGGCTCCAAAAGTGAGGCTGCCCATGGGTTATTTGAAACTGTGACTTTTTAACATCCAGCGAAATACCAAAAGCAGAAGCCGATTGCTTGCGACACTCAGGGCAATGACAGACATACAAAGCAATCGGCTCGCCCTGACTTTTATATTGAATGGCGCCACATTGGCAGCGACCTGTACGCAAATGATTCACCACCTGTTTCTGCGCGACCCACGTCGTTGCCTCACCACAATCAGGGTCTTCAACTTTATGAAGCAGCACCTCAAGACCATTTTGTTTTAAAAGAGACTGATATTCCGCTATCGACAATGAAGCATGATACAAATTCTGCCCACCATTATCGCTCCAGACTTCATCCGCAGCAGGCCCTGAGGTAAAAGCCAATACCGCGCCTGGCTTAAGATGCATTGCAAATTTAGCAAACATCTTACGCTGATCTGACTGCGGCAAATGAAAAAAACTATGCCAAGCCAAAATCACATCAAACTGCTGGTGCAAATCAATCTCACGCATATCTGCGCAAAGCCAGGTTTGCTCAGGAAAACGAGCCTTGCACAAAGCAATCATTTTAGTACTGCCATCGACTCCAGTCACATGATAACCCTGATCAATAAAAAAGGCAGCTAGCGGCTCGCCTGTTCCGCATCCTAAATCTAAGACGGTGGCTTGCTTGGGGCTATTGGCTAAAATTAAATCCAGATACTCTTTTTCCATCAAACTCTTATCCCGATGCGCATCAAACCACTCGTGGATGTGTTCGTACTCTTCGTAGACTTTGTTTTTGCTCATCAGATCTTACTCCTGATATATTCTTCAATCGCCGCTTTAGCCAACACATCACCCGAATCAACAAAACAAATTTTTGAGTGAGCCCATTCGATACAAGGCGTAATATCTGTACACGCAATCACTGCATGCGTACAGCCATTTCTGTCAAGATCATGCACCAACTCACTCCACAAAGCCAGCGCATGCGCCGATTGTTGAGACTGTTTCAACTCAGTCAGCAGGGCAATGACCTTCATCTGCAGATCATCCGTGTGAAAAACCTCAAAGCCTTTCGCAGCAAGCTTATCCTGATATAATTTGGATCGAATGGTCGGCGTTGTGGCAATCAGACCCACTTTCGTACCTACTGGAACATCCAATGCCGTGACAACCAAATCAATCATATTCAAAATCGGTATCGGCGTCAGGCTTTGCATTTGCGCACAATATTGATGAACCACATTGCAAGGAATCACAATAAAATCGACTTCTGCCTGATTCAAAATCACAATACCATCAGTCAAACGCGCCATCATGGCTGCATCATCAATGACTCGATCTGGATAAAACGGTGTGGGCAAGGAAACCAAGACCATCTCCGGAAAATCGATATCAAAGCGCGCACCATACAAACTGCGCGCGTAATTCATGACGCTGTCATAAAAAGGACCAGTTGAATTGGGGCCCATCCCAACTAATGCACCGATTCTGATTCGTTTTATTGACATTTTTTCAAACGATCCCGCTCTGCACTGGCATTGCGAATTTCAGTAGCCACCGTCTCAAGCAAAGCCGCCAATTCAGCATAATCTGTGGGCTGACCATCTACCTGTGGCTCAGTATATTTTAAAGGGCCAGCAGGAGAAAAATCATCAATTGCTGCCACCACTCCAAAACTGCGTGTAATCGTGGATTCAATGATGTCATCTAGAGGATTGGCCAGGCGATCTTTCACATCGATTTTCAAGGTTTGAACCAATTGTGCCTCATTCACATCCACCAGGCCAATTGAAATAATCTCTCGTGGGTTAAACCCAACTTTGACAAATACAGCATAAAAACCGCTCACAATCGCACATATCAGCATTTTGGTTATTTTAAGATCTTGTTAAGTATTTGATTTTATTTAAAGTGAGTTTTGACTTTGTTTTGTAGTGG
>JAJZUD010000066.1 GCA_021848625.1 Pseudomonadota bacterium | reverse complement strand
TGCTTGCCAGGGACAGCCTTTTAATCCCTTAGCAGTCTAATCCTTAAAACCCCTCAAAAATCTCCATTCAGCTGCTCAAAGCCCAGGGCTGAGTAGTTACAAAAAGGGTGAATAATCAAAATCTCGTGGGGTAAAGAGTTTGGGATTACGCAAAACAAATTGATATCCGCCCTGATTATCTTGGTAGGCGTCTGGCAGAATAGGAAATCCCACTGATTCAAACGCATCGGCTAATAAGCATGAGCAGGTCAGTTTAACCATATCGCCTGCCCGATAATTGAATAAACTAGAATGCCAGCGACGCGGCAAAATAGGCCAGGGATACAAAAAACGAGCCAGATCAAAGATTTGAAGCGTATCATAGCTTTTGCCAAGGCGTTCAATCGTATAATGCAGGACCTTTTTTGCGTCTGCTGGCATGAGCCCCTTGGGGCGACAAACGCGAATGTGTTCATTTTGATAAGCGCTAACGGGGGTAATGACGACTCCTTTTTCCATCAAACATTCAATCAATACAGGTTCATCGGGCAAGTCAGGTAGAAATTCCTGGGGATTACCTAAATAAAGTGCAGCATGTGTCCACGGGCTGCGTGTAATCACACCGATGATGCGGCTCAAACGACTGCGACCTTCAATCAGCCAAATATCTGCAGGTTTTGCTGTTTTCAAAAGCTGATTGGTATCGAATAAAGTCAGATGCGCAGAGGGAAGAACCTCACGAGATAGCCAAGTATATAAGAGTTTCTTAATCATGCTGCCTCAGTGCTATTTATTTTTGAAGTCAAAAAAGGGAGTTTCATCATAAAATCAATCGCCATCAAGACCGCTCCGAATGCAAATACCACATCTCCTGGCAGGCGCATCCATTGCCAAAATAAAGTGGTATTGTAAAACGCAAGGCTTCGTGCATGAGCGAGTCCATTTTGATACACATCCATCAGTTGCGCCCAGCCAATGGGGAAGAAATTCAACCCAATCCATAAAACTAGGCCAAGATTGTAGAGCCAGAATGCAGACACTCCAAAAAAATCACTCCATCTGGCTTGATTGCCTGCTGCATAACGCAAGCAAAAATAAATTAACCCAAGTGCCAGCAATCCAAATGCCCCGAATAAAGCGGTATGGGCATGATTCAAGGTCAAGAAAGTGCCATGCTCGTAGTAGTTAATCAGCGGCGCATTTAAAGTGCCCCCTCCAAAAACGCCCGCCCCTACAAAGTTCCAAAACGCTGCGCCCAAAATATAGAGATAGGCCACTCTGTAGGGAAAGGACGAGCGTTTTTTGATAAGTCGATATTCTTCAATGGCAGTAATGACCAGCAAAACCAGGGGCAGTATTTCAATAAAGGAGAACATAGAGCCCAAAGGAACCCACATGCTCGGGCCGCCTGTCCAATACCAGTGATGCCCGGTGCCGATGACGCCGCCTAAAAAAATCAAAATGGATTCAAAAAGAATCGTGCGCTCAGCCAAGCGGCGTGAGACCAAGCCCACTCCCATTAACAGATAAGCCGTCGACGTGGCCGCAAAAAACTCAAAGGATTGTTCAACCCAAAGATGAACCACCCACCAACGCCAAAAATCAGTGATGGTAAAAGATTTTTCAATCCCGGTTAAAGGAATCATTCCGAAGCAATACAACACGGCAACATTGATCGTACTGGCCCAAAATAGATGTTCTAAACGGATACGACCTGTCCAAAATTCAACAGTAGCGGCTTTGAATCGATCTAAGCTCGGCCACATCCCTCTACAGACAATAAAACTCCATAAAAAGAGCCCGATACAGAAACCAATTTGCCATAATCGGCCCAATTGAATGTAGGAAAGCCCTTGATTGCCAATCCAGAACCAGGATTTTTGGATCCATCCCATAATACCCAGATAATCGCCAATGAGGGCTCCTCCAACAACGAGCAAAGTAACCCAAAATAAAAAATCAATCAAAATGCTTTGGTATTTCGCCTCTTTGCCACTGATGATGGGGGCAAGAAAAATTGCCGCGCTGATCCAGGATAGGCCAATCCAAACAAGAGGTGTTTGGGTATGGACATCACGCAAAAAATTAAAAGGCAGATAGGCATCGATATGAAGGCCATAAAAATTAGTCCTGGCATAGTAATAGTGCGCCATGAGGATGCCTACTCCGATTTGCAAGAGTAAGACCAAGGCCACAATCATAAAATATTTGCCTACTTTTTTTTGGCTGATGGTTAAAGGAGAGAATTTTAAAAAAATAGGTGTTTTGGGGCTAAGGTCGGGGTCATTCAGGTAGCGATGATAAATATAGAGTATCGCGCCAAAGCCAAAGAATACAAAGCAGTAAGAAATCCAAGTCCAATAAAAAGTGCTGGCGGTAGGCGCATTGCCCACGCTCGGTTCATAAGGCCAATTGTTCGTATAAGAAAAATCTTGCCCAGGTCGGTGAGCCACCGTGGTTAAGGAAGAGTAAATCAGGAAATCCGCTGTTGCCATTGCACTGGTCGGATCCAAACTATAGGCTTTTGTCCAGCCTTTTTCAAAATCATTGTGCAGCAGTGATTGGGAAATTTCAGTTTGAAGTTGCGTGATGGCGAAAGCAACCGCAGGAGTGAGTGTAGATATTTTTCCAGACAGATCAATCTGATGCAGGGATTGTTGCATCATTTTTTGGGCAAGATACTGGTCTTCTTCAGGCAGCATTGCAAAAGGTTTTCCAAAACGTTGTATAGCGATTTTGTTTTCGGTGATAGAGCCCAGCTGCACTAAATATTCTGCCGTATAATCTTCGCCAAAATAAGATCCCATCCCATATAAACTGCCGTAATCCATAAGGTCGGCTTTTTGAAACCCGGCTTTCCCTGCAATAATATCATCTTGCGTCATGATCGTTTGCCCTGTTGAACTCACAAACGATTGCGGCAAGGGAGGAGCCAATTGATAAGTTTTAAAAGCACCCCAAATAATCACAGCAAAAGAAAAAATGGCTGTAATCAAGAGAATCCATTTGAGGACATTTGCAACAGGATCAGAACTAGGATCAAGTGGGCGGTTTCTTACAAGCATTTATTTGCCTCATATAGCGAAAATTTAGTAGCTGTATTCATAAAGCTTGATCCACTTTAACTCGGCATACTTGACAAGCCTTTCAAAATCTTTAGCTAAATGACTGAGAATTTTATTGATGTTCAACTGCACCCCCCGAAACTTTACCCACTACTTTCGAGTCCTTAGCAACAAAACCTTTACCCTCATGACCATTGGTCAATGTAATGTTTTCTGAAACGGTAGGAGATGTCTTGTTTATAGCGCTAATCGATTTGCCTTGCGCAGGATGATGGCCATTACCACCCGGAAAAGCAAAAGCGAGGGAACAAGTGAATACAATGGATAAGCCAGTAGTCAATTTATAATGCATTTTATATCCCTTATTCTTTTATGAATACAGCTTCTTACAATGACTCTAAGTTTAGCATAATTTTTTCAAAGTGAGTTCACAAATTTGGTTGCATCAAGCATATTGTCTATTTTATGGGGGTTAGTTTTTTTAATATATTTTTGCCTTGTGCGAATTGATCTGCAAGGTAATGATTCACATCGCGGTGATTTTCTTCATCTTTACAGACAACGATTACTACATCACGCAACGTGGCATTATCTGGAAGTTTCCAATAATCTTTAGCAATTTGCGGCGCAGCACAGTTTACAATGCGTCCGGCATCAATTTCAGCCAAATAGTGGATGTAACTGACGACCGCTTCTTCTTCCAGATAGCCTACAAAACGATGTGCAACCCGAGATGAAACGATATACATGACCAGGTACAGTATTACGAATAGTGCTTGTGCAATAAAGACAATGAACCGTTCAAACCAATTTGGTTTGGCGATATTGATAAACGTCATTAAATGAATGCGTTCATTATCCGCCTCATCTAATAATTTCTTGATCCAGCCTTCGTCATTTCTTATTTTGCGTAGGCAGCGAAAGTGTAATAAAGCCGCGCCAACCATCCCAGGAACAGCTGCGACTGTTTCCAAAACAATGGCACGATTGCCATAGCGTTTCTGAAAAAAAGTATCCGCAAAAAACCGAAAAAATTTCACTAACGCATAGGCGATCTTATCGCCCATTGAAGTGGCTTTTTTATGAGTGTATTCCATGATCAACTCCTCTTGAAATATTACTGACTGTGCATAGTATATCAAAGAAGTATTTAAAATACAACTTTAAGGTTTTTTCAAATAAAAGCATCGCTGAATATTTGTGAGGAAGGGACCCCTGCGCAAAAGGCTTTCATTTTGAGCTTGTTGGTTGTTTCAGCGGGGCCACAGACAAAAACTTTCAAATCTTTGGGATTGCGGATGGCGCTTAATATTTTGTGTTCAATAGACTCAGAGGGGCCAGAAGCACTTTTTAGAACACAGCTTTGGTAATGAAATTGTGGGTACAAAGTGGCTAGATTTTTTAGTTCATTGACATAGTAAAGATCCTGATCCGTGAGAACTCCGTGAATCAAAGTGATTTCACCTTGATGATGCTGTGACAGTGTATCCCGAACGATGGCCAACAGAGGGGCAAGCCCTGTTCCTGTTCCAGCAAGTAAAATATCGTAACTTAATTTTTGGGGATTAAAATAAAAGCATTTTCCCAGTGGGCCTCTGATTTTGATTGAATTATGGATCTTTGCTTTATTTTGCAGCCATTGGCTCATTACACCTTGATCATGAAGCTTGACATGGAGTTCAATAAAACCATCCTGAAGGGGAAGATTGGCAATGGAATAGCTACGAATGATGCCTTGTGGATTGATCAAGTTGAGGTATTGACCGGGTGTCCAGGGAGTTAAGTTTTCCACAGATAGCCGGACTTGCAGCACATTGTGATTGAGTTTATTCAGGCTTAGGATGTGTGCGGATACCTCGCACTCATCGGCCAGTGGGGGGAGGAGCTTGAGGTTATGACTGGGTTTGGCGAGGCAAGCCAAAAAATAGCCTTGGGCTTTCAGGGTCTCCTGAATGCCTGTCTGCCAAGCTGTTTCAATTTTCCCCGTGCCTTTGATAAGGCAAGACTGACAAACCCCCACCTGGCAGGAATGAGGGTACTCAATTCCGTGCCTAAGCAGGCAATCTAGGATAGTCTCGCCCGTGTTGAGTGTGTATTCTTTTTCTGCATAAATAATCTGGGTCATCGTGACTCTAACGATCTAGTACATCATCACGAACGCTGTTTGCAATGGCAGCGACTTCAGCAATATCAGCATCCTGAACGCCCAGTTCTTTTAAAGTGGCACCTAAAAGCTCAATAATCACATCCACATGCGTATCATTTAAGCCTTTTGCAACTAAATGGCGGTGACCATCACGCATGCTCTGGCCGGTGTAGTGATTGGGGCCGCCAAAAACCATGGTTAAAAAACCTTTTTGCTTGTTAATTTGCTTTTCCATATCAACCCCTTCAAAAAAGAAGTTGACGCGATCATCTGCCAACACTTTTCTGTAAAAAATATCTACTGCAGCATTCACTGCATTAGCTCCGCCTAAGCGTTCGTAAAGGCTTTTCGTCATAATGGTCCCCGTTGGTTTAAACATGTATTTGAAATATATGTTATTATACTGCATAATGATTGTCAACATACAAAGTAGGCCTGATCATGCAGCTCACTCAATTTACAGATTACTCATTAAGGGCCTTGATTTTTATCGCGGTCAAGCAAGATACTTGTACGATTCCGGAGATTGCTCAAGCCTATGGGATTTCTCAGCATCACTTGACCAAAATCATCCACAATTTATCTAAATTGGGTATCATTAAAACGACAAGAGGGCGAGGTGGGGGAATGAGTTTGGCTGTTGATCCACAGAGCCTCAATTTGAAGACACTTGTTTTGCAATTAGAACCACATTTTGACATCGTTCCTTGTTTTAATGTCAAAAAGCAAAACTGTTGCATTGCGCCTTCCTGTAAGCTCAAACATGTACTTCATGAGGCACAGCAGGCTTTTTTTAAAGTGTTGGAACAGGTTACTTTGGCTGATGTTTTAAAAAATAGTCAGGGCCTTCAGCGATTACTAGGAATTGAGAGCTCAAGCTTGAGCCTCAAAAAACTTGATTGATTAATGCCTAAATCCGCGAGAATGGCTTTGCTGTACTTTCTCAGTCAGACTTTCCTCATGGCGCAGCACCTCTTTTTTCATTGTTGCCTCTAGCTTCTGTAACGCTTTGGCTTCAAAGCGATTCTTGGCAATCTGTTCTCGATACGCTTTAGATTCAATATGCTCAAAAATGATCATTTTTTTAGTTTCAGCATGGACGGTTTCCCACAAGGATTTGTCTTTCAAAATCTCGTTGGCCAGCGCTAATTTGGCACGATTATTTTGCTCAATGTGGTCTTTTGTATCGCTTATTGCCTGCTGGTCACGCTGACCATGAGTGTACAATTTGCTGAGTCGCATCATCGATTGGGTGACTTCGGCATCGCATTTTATGTATTGATCGACCCTGCCCAGCAAAGTAGAGCTTAAAACAAATTCGCCATTTTCGATTTTAAAAGAGGTGGCTTGCCGTGATTCTTTGGCCACCGCATAAACTTGATTCCATTCCAAATTACGTTCATGCATGAAGAGGCCGTGGGCTTTGCCATCTGATACAAGCTGTTGTGCTAACTGTCCTGCCAATTCAGTTTGACCGTGTTTCACTGCCTCTTCATATTGCAAAACGTGCTCGCGAGATTCATGTGCTTTGACATAGGGTTTGAGCGTACTGACGTCAATACCATTGAGCTCCATCGCCAGCTCATACTTATCAGCTGTTTTGTAGATTTCTGCGGCTAATTTATTGCGCTCAACCATCAGCGCATAATTTTCACTAAAATCTTTATGGGCTGAAACTTCTTCGCCTGATTTTAAATCGCGTTTCATATCAGACCAGGATTTGCCAATTTGATGATGCAGATCCACAAATTTTGCTACCAGAACCGCATCTTCTCGTCTTTGCTGAGTGGCTTCCACTTTTTGACTTTCAGCCGCGCGCTCTTGATAGGCTTCATAATTGGCCAGGAATAGCCATTTGTCTTTGATAGTTTCTTTAGCCTGTTGGAAGACCCCAACACATTTGCCCAATACAGTTTCTGGATCCAGTCCTCGTCTCAACGCGTATTGCAGAGGGAAATCGATGACGGAATCTTTGATGGAGAAACGGCTCAGATTTTTCTTCAGCTGCTCTTCATTTTTATGAGTCTCACGATCAGCAAAGAGCTGGACTTCATCACGGTGGCGGGATAGGGCAACATAAACCAGATTGCAACTCCAGTAACTGCCTCCAGCATAGACAAAGGCATTATCAACCGTGACACCCTGCGTTTTATAAATCGTAGCCGCATAGCCGTAAGTAAAATTTTGATATTCACGATGATCGAAGGTGATTTCTCGCTCCTGATCGCCCTTCCTGATACTGGCAGTAATCCTGTTGCCCTCAATCGCTTTGATGGTTGCAAAATTACCGTTCTTTACTTTGATATCAGAGGAGTTTTCTAAAAACACAATGCGGTCGCCAGCACTCAATACAATCTTGCCGCTTTTAGTTTCAACTTCCCTGCCAGTGTTGCTGAGATATCCTGACTGAACGAGGTGGGCGCGAGCCAGCTGATTAAGTTCTTTTACATCCTCATTCCGGTGGGCCAAAATAATGCTTTCATTGAGATTAAGCTTTTGACTCCATTGCTCAATAAGCGCTGCTTTGGCATCGACTTTTTTATCCAAGAAGTGGACTTGGCCTTTCGCATTGTAAAGATCTAGAGCTGCAGTGGTGTGACCTTGAGAAAGCAATATTGTTGCCTCACGGTCGATTTCATGGCGCTGACGTTTAATCTCATTCAGCTCCACAAATCCCAGCTTATCAAGCAGGGCTCTAAAGGATGCGCCTGGGCCGATAGGTTGCACTTGATTAGGATCTCCGACCATCACTAATTTAGCTCCAGCCTCACGGGTATAGCGTATAATTTTCTGCAAGTCATAAGCATCTACCATTCCTGCTTCATCCAATACAATCACATCACGCGAACTCAATTTCAAATACCCTTTGGTAAGCTTGTATTTGAAGGAGGCAATGGTCGAGCTTTGGATATTAGCCTCTGATTCCAAACCCTCAGCAGCAATCCCTGCAACAGCAATACCCAAAACGCGATAACCTTCTTGTTTCCAAAGGTCATTGGCTGCTTTCATCAAATAAGATTTCCCTGTTCCAGCCTTGCCTACAATCAGAGCAATATCTTGACCCAAGGCTACATGGCTTAAAGCGCTGCTTTGGCCTTTGTTGAGTTGATATTTTTCGATTTGGACAGTAACCATCGCATGACTGGAGCGATGATCATTTTTCTTCTGCAGCTTGAGAGCATCTTCTTGCAGTTGGGATTCGACTTGCATCAACTCCCGTGTAGTAAAGCGTTCGCGTCCATCATCACCAGGTCCTAAAGAAATCAAACTGGGATGAGCCTTGAGTTTCAGTAGGGCGGTCTGAAATTCTTCAGCCGTTTTAGTCGCTTTATTCAAAATTCGTGCCATATCTCGTTCACTAAAAATCGTGAATTGCTGGCTCAGCTGATTCAAAACAGCCTCGGGATCATGAAGTGCAATCTCGTGTGCTAGTTCACGTGCATATTCATTCTTGGCATCGACATAATCAGCGCGATCATCTTTACGGTGACGGCCACGATGAGTGGTCGTAACGAGGTGGTTTGGATCCACTGCGAGATCCAGATTTTCCCCAGCAAAAAACTCATTCTGAAACTGCCGCCAACGCTGATTCCAATAGTCTTGCTCAACCACCTTACTTTGAAAAAACTCAGGGTTGAGATCCCGTGCCTTGAGGGTAAAGCTTTGCCCCACTAAACGCCGAGTCGTCACCAGAATATGGGCATGGGGATTGCCTTCTTCGTTGTGAATATTGAGATCAGCAACCAGACCTTTCGAGACAAAATGCGAATGGGCGAAACGCTGAGCAAGATCAATGTTCTGCTCCAAAGAAAGCTCTTTCGGTAAAGCCAGAATGTAGTCTTTAGCGAGCTGGGAATCAGAGCGCTTTTCGATTGTTTCAATATGATTCCAAAGCGTAGCACGATCAGAGAATGATTCGTCTGCACCATCTGGCAGCATCACCTCAGAATGCACAACATGATCCTTATTGCGATAGTCAAAGTGCTGACCAGTGCGCTCATCATACATCTTGCTTGCCGAACGATAGGCAGCCGCCTGCACCGCATTATGTCCCTTACTGCGGGAGTAAATCAGGCAACTGACAAACTCGATGGCCACTTTTTCCTAAATCCTTTGTTTAAAAATCCTATGCCCATTTTAACGGTAGGTGGGAACGCCACATTACTGCAACGCTCCCCCATAAAAACCGTACATGCGGGTTTCCTCGCATACGGCTTCAATCACTG
>JAJZUD010000065.1 GCA_021848625.1 Pseudomonadota bacterium | reverse complement strand
AACACCTGCGTTGCATAAGTCTCAGCGTTTTTTTTGACATCTTCAGGGGAGAGGGGCTTACGCGTTGCACTTTTACCTGTTGGGTCCCCAATCATCCCCGTAAAATCACCAATCAGGAAAATCACCTCATGTCCTAAATCTTGAAACTGACGCATTTTGTTTAACAAGACCGTATGCCCTAAATGTAAATCAGGTGCCGTAGGGTCAAATCCAGCTTTAATTCGCAAAGGTCTTTTTAAAGCAAGCTTGGCCAATAATTCCGCCTCTGGAATAAGCTCTTCAATGCCACGCTTTAGCTCGGCTAGGATTGTTTTGACTTCGGACACAGGGATTCTCCACGATGACTTTTTCAGCCAGACAGTTTACAATAAGCGCTCCTAGCACACAATTGCGCTTATGCATCTTTTTCAAAAATGCGCTCATCAATCTTGCGAGCATACTTGGTTCAGACAAGAGGAAATCGCCAATAGCATCACCCATTTCGGGGCGTTTGTTCTCTCTCTGCTTGCCTTTTTTTTACTGATGCATCGCCTGGAACTTACCCCGCACACCCTCACGACACAAATTGCCTGCATTGTTTATGGCACTGCAGTTTCCTTGACTTTTCTCATTTCAACTTTGTACCACTACGCGCTGGATCATCGCCTGAAGCACATTATGCATATTCTGGATCACATGGCGATTTTTCTGATGATTGCAGGCTCCTACACGCCTTTTACCCTGATCACACTAGCAGGCCCTTGGGGCTGGTCTTTATTTAGCGTCGTTTGGGGCCTGGCGATTATTGGAATCGGCCTAAAAACAATTTTTACCGGCAAAATGAACATCCTCTCAACCAGCCTTTACATTTTGATGGGGTGGCTAGCGGTGATTGCCATTGTGCCGATTATTCATGCCTTACCCACGATGGGCTTCGTTTGGCTTTTGATGGGGGGCATCCTCTACACCGTCGGGGTCTTGTTTTACCTGATGGAAAGCATGCCTTTTGCACATACGATTTGGCATATTTTTGTCATCTCAGCCTGGCTTACTCAGTACATTTGCATTTACAATTACGTGGTGCTATAATCGGCCGCGGACTCAACCTTAAATGGGTCGACTTCATTCACAATCATTTACTTTAAGGAGTATAAAAATGTCCCTCAATAAGGATGCCAAAGAAGCAATATTAAAGGATTTTCAACAAAGCAAAGGGGACACTGGTTCTCCTGAAGTGCAAATCGCGCTTCTCACCGCCCGGATCAAAAGTTTAGGCACCCACTTTGCAGTCCACAAACAAGATATTCATTCTCGCCGTGGTTTGTTACGTATGGTCAGCCAAAGAAGAACGCTCCTCGATTACCTTAAAGGGAAAGACTTGGAACGCTATCGCAAATTGATTGATCGCCTCGAACTCCGTCGCTAATTGTTTTATCTTCTACCTTAAGGATTTTCATGTTTAAAGTATTCAAAAAAGTGTTCCAATTTGGAAAGCACGAAGTCACTCTTGAAACCGGTGGCATGGCAAGACAGGCTGATGGCGCTGTCTTGGTCAAAATGGGCGAAACCGTTGTCTTAGTTACGGCAGTTGCGTCCAAAAAAGTAGGTCAAACCGACTTTTTCCCCCTCACCGTTAACTATCAAGAAAGAATGTATTCCGCGGGTCGGATTCCTGGTGGATTTTTAAAACGCGAAGGCCGCCCTTCTGACAAAGAAACTTTGATTTCTCGTCTGATTGATCGTCCTTTACGTCCACTTTTCCCAGAAGGATTTTTCAACGAAACCCAAGTGATCGCAACAGTTCTGTCTTTGGATCCTGAAATTCCTGCTGACATCCCTGCCTTGTTGGGCGCCTCTGCTGCACTGTCTTTGGCAGGCGTGCCTTTCCAAGGCCCGATTGGCGCAGCACGCGTTGGTTTTGCTAATGGAGAATACCTCCTCAATCCTGGTGCAACAGAGCTCTCTAGCTCAGAATTGGATCTGGTTGTTGCAGGCACCAAAGAAGCGGTTTTGATGGTGGAATCAGAAGCCAAACAGCTTCCTGAAGAAATCATGCTGGGCGCGGTCCTGTTTGGACATCAAGAAATGCAAATTGCCATTCATGCCATTGAAGAATTGACCAAAGCGGCTGGCAAACCCAAGTGGGATTGGCAAGCCCCAGCAATCAATGAGGCACTCCTCAACGATGTTAAAAATGCCTACTTGCCTGGCATTGTTGAAGCCTATCAATTACAAGAAAAACAAGCGCGTTACGCTAAACTTGGTGAATTGCGCGATGCGGCAGTGGCTGGCTTGACCAACGAAGAAAACGGCATTACCGCGAAAATGGTCAGTGAACTCTTCGCGAAGTTGGAAGAACGCCACGTTCGTGACTCCATTATCAATGGCGGCCTGCGTATTGATGGACGTGACAATCGCACTATCCGTCCCATTCACATTGAGCAAGGCGTTCTCCCTCGCCCTCATGGCTCCGCACTCTTTACTCGGGGTGAAACTCAAGCCTTGGTGGTCACCACTTTGGGCAATGAGCGGGATGCACAAATTTTGGACGCGGCTTTGGGCGAAACCAAAGATCGCTTTATGTTACATTACAACTTCCCCCCTTACTCCGTGGGCGAAACCGGTATGGTCGGCAGCCCAAAACGGCGTGAAATTGGTCACGGCAATTTGGCCCGACGTGCCATTGCTGCGGTTTTACCTAATGAAGAGCAATTCCCCTACACACTGCGCGTGGTTTCGGAAATTACTGAATCCAATGGCTCAAGCTCTATGGCGACAGTTTGCGGGACTTCCTTGTCGCTCTTAAATGCTGGCGTACCAATTAAAGAGTCCGTGGCGGGTATTGCGATGGGCTTGATTAAAGAAGGCGATAAATTTGCTGTATTGAGCGATATCTTAGGCGATGAAGATCACTTAGGGGATATGGACTTTAAAGTGGCAGGAACGCGTTTCGGCGTTACCGCTCTGCAAATGGACATCAAAATCACGGGAATCACCAAAGAAATCATGTCTGCGGCCTTGGATCAAGCCAAAGCGGGCAGAATGCATATTCTAGGTCTCATGAATGAAATCATCAGCCGTCCTAACGAATTTTCACCTTATGCACCACGCATTTACACTTTGAAAATTCAACCTGAAAAAGTCAAAGAAGTCATCGGCAAAGGTGGCGCAGTGATTCGCTCCATTACCGAAGAATGTGGCGTCACTATTGATTTGACTGATGATGGACTGGTTAAAATTTTCTCTTCTGACAAAAAATCCATTGAAGCCGCGGTTGCCCGCATTCAAGATATTGTCGCTGAAGTTGAAATTGGCGCTGTCTACGAAGGCAAAGTGGCTCGTATTGCTGATTTTGGTGCCTTTGTGACGATTTTGCCTGGTCGTGATGGCCTGGTGCATGTTTCACAGATTCGCGATGAACGCGTTGAAAATGTTGCGGACTTCCTCAATGTTGGCGATATCGTTCGTGTCAAAGTGATGGAAACCGATCGTCAAGGTCGAATCAAACTCACCATGCGGGACTTAGAAGTCGCAGCGACAGACCAAGTCAACGCATAAAATTAATCACGGGGGGCATCATTATGCAAATGATTAGTGATCTGTTCCCCGCTTTGGTTTTTTTTATCGTCTATAAGATTTGGGGCACTTATTGGGGCGTTTTTGCCTTGATTGTTGCCAGTGCCATTCAAATCGCTTATATGCAGATTCATCATGGCCAAGTTAAGCGGATTTATTGGATTAGTTTTATCCTGATTGTCGTGTTTGGTGGATTGACGATTTATCTGCATAATCCGCTTTTTCTCAAATGGAGCGTCACGATTATCAACTGGCTGTTTGGCGTGGCTTTGCTTGCGAGTCATTTCTTTCCCAAGACCATTTTCGAGGCCATGATTCATTCCTCTATGCCAGAGGGCTCCACCCCCCCGCCGACTAAACTGATTCGCACCATGAATGGCCAATGGGGTGGGTTCTTTTTGTTTATTGGCACTTTAAATCTGTACATTGCTTATCACTACTCCATGAATACTTGGGTGAACTTTAAAGTTTTTGGCATCCTCGGGCTTTTTGCCATTTTCGTGATTCTTCAATTGCTCTATTTGGCTTATTTGCATCGATCCCGTAAATAAGGTATAATTTCCCTATAAAAATAACAGCATGGGAGCGCAATTATGCAAGGCCCAACACCCAAAACAAGAGTCAACACGGGTGAACTCACCTTAACTGCTGCATTAGAGGCCAAAAATGCGGGCGTCGCAACCCCTGAGCAAGAGAAGGTCGCAGCACAACAACCAGAACCGGCGCTAGAGCTTACTCCACAAGATCTCATCATGGCTATCCGTGCCGCCGCAGAAGCAGCGGGAAAAATAATTGTAGGAGGCCTGGATAAAGTCACGAATATGGAGTTCCTCGAAGGATTTCTTGCGACTGTATCCGCGGGAAAGGTCAGTGAAGTTGCGCTTGATAGTGGCATTGTTGCACTCTCAGGACCGCAAATCGAAGTGGCTCAAAAGAACGCAGGGGTGGATGATGTGGCCAGCTTGAGTGCTCTTCCCGCTGATCAACTCAAAGCCCTGGTTATCCCCACCCTTGAGCAAGATTCTTTGGTTAGCACCTTTGTACTGGATCATGGCCTTAAGCCAGACCCTAATGCAGCAATGGGATCTACACTGGAACAAGCCTCAGAAGGCATGGATGCAGTGTTTGGCGTATCTGCTGCTCCGCGCCCTCCTGGAGCAGTTTTTATTGGGGCTAAAATACAAGAGGCTGAACCTGCCTGTGATAATGATAATCCGCGCACCCCGTTCCAAATGAACCCCAATCCCTTGCATCGGCAGGATTAGTCCTCTGTTTTACAAGCCTGCGGGCTTTGGATACAATAGCGCTTTAAGTCGCCGTTTCGCATCCAAACAAAGTCATTATGCCACCCAAAAAATCCACCCGATCCAAAAAGAATATCAGCTTTGAAAAAAGTCCAACGCCGTCTCTCCTTCGTGTCCGTTTTGGCCAAGTGGGCTTGGTTTTTGTGGCAATGTTTGCGCTCTATTTATTTCTGATTCTAGGCACTTATTCACTCATTGACCCCAGCCTTTTTAGTTCAGCCAAACTCATCCATAATCAAGGAGGACTGGTGGGCGCCTGGATCGCTGATGTTTTGTTTTCTCTTTTTGGCCTCAGCGCTTATCTTGCCCCCATTAGTTTATTGTATTATTGCATCTTACATTGGCAGGAGCTTTTACTCCGTCAGGCCCACTCCCCCTTGCTGTCTTTTTTACGCCTCATCGGCTGGTTTTTGACTTTGCTTTCCTTAAGCGGTTTACTGACGCTCTTGTTTGATTATGGTAATTGGGCCTTGCCTGATGGGCCAGGAGGCATTTTGGGTGAATTTGCACCTAAAATCCTCGTCCCTTTATTTAATTTTTCAGGAAGCATCTGGGCACTTTTGGCCTTATTTTTTATTGGCCTGACTTTTTTTTCCGGTAAAATGTGGGTCAAACATACCATCGCGCTTTTCATGTTATGCTGGCTCTTTATCCGGGATTTTATCCAAAAATGGCCTCGTCATGCGCCCGCCACGACGCCCATCCCTTTTGAAGAAGAGCCTCCATTTACCCCAGACCCACGCCCAGTCGTTAAAAAAACCCCCATTGAAACCAAACCTTTGCCAATCAAAAAAACACCACCCCCCCCAAAGGCAATCCTCCCAACGGGAACAGCACCCACCATTGATTTATTAGATGAACCCGTTGCCAGTACGCTCAAAATTAATAAAGACCAGCTTGGCCAAACCGCACAATTGATTGAGCAACGCCTACTTGATTTTGGAATTACCGCCAAAATGACGGGAATTTGCCCAGGACCTGTTGTCACACGCTATGAAATTCAATTAGCCCCTGGTGTAAAAGTCTCTAAACTCAGCAATTTGGATAAAGACCTCGCCCGCTCCCTGTCTGTTTCAAGTGTTCGCGTGGTGGAAGTCATTCCAGGTAAAACCGTAGTCGGCTTGGAGTTGCCCAACACCCACCGTGAAATGGTCCGCCTCAAAGAAGTCCTAGATTGTGATGCGTTTCGCACTAATAAATCGCCCATTTGTATGGGTCTTGGCAAAGATATTAGTGGCCAACCCGAAGTCGTTGACCTCGCCAAAATGCCGCATTTGCTAGTGGCAGGCACAACCGGCTCTGGTAAATCTGTCGGCTTGAATGCGATGTTGCTCTCCATGTTGTTGAAGGCTTCTCCTGCTGAGTTGCGCCTCATTATGATTGATCCCAAAATGCTGGAACTTTCGATTTATGAGGGCATCCCCCATTTGCTCACTCCTGTGGTTACAGATATGAAAGAAGCGGCCAATGCCTTGCGTTGGAGCGTGAAAGAAATGGATCGTCGCTATCGACTCATGGCGGCCTTGGGCGTACGCAATATTGCAGGCTTTAACGAGCGGGTTCAAGCCGCACTTGATAAAAAACAACCCATCAAAGACCCTGTCTGGATGCAACTGAATCCAGGCAAGCCTCATGATTGCCCCATCTTGACGCCTCTGCCTTATATTGTGGTGCTGGTGGATGAATTTGCCGACATGATGATGGTGGTGGGCAAAAAAGTGGAAGAACTCATCACCCGCTTAGCGCAAAAGGCCCGTGCAGCCGGCATTCACTTGATTGTGGCCACACAACGCCCATCTGTGGATGTGATCACCGGTTTAATTAAAGCCAATATTCCCACGCGCATTGCCTTTCAAGTTTCCTCTAAAATTGACTCACGCACCATTTTGGATCAACAAGGTGCAGAGCAACTACTAGGCAATGGGGATATGCTTTATCTTCCAGCGGGCTCTGGTGTGCCTGTCCGCGTCCATGGAGCCTATGTTTCTGATACTGAAGTACATCGCGTTGTTGAGGCCTGGCGTGCTGTGGCTGCGCCTGACTATATCGACAGCATCATTGCAACTGATCGCTTAGAGGGCGAAGACGGTGAGTCCGCAGAAGAAATCAATGAGGGAGAAAATGACCCGCTCTATGATGAGGCCGTACAAATTGTCATTGAATCCAAACGAGCCTCGATCTCTTTAGTCCAACGCCGCCTACGTATTGGCTATAATCGTGCGGCCCGATTGCTGGAAGATATGGAAAAAGCCGGCCTAGTCAGTGAAATTCAATCCAATGGTTTACGCGAAGTACTAGTAGAATCCCGCTAAGCATGTTAAAATGCTCCCCTCTTATGCGCCCGTAGCTCAGTTGGATAGAGTATTGGTTTCCGAAACCAAGGGTCACAGGTTCGACTCCTGTCGGGCGCGCCACTTTTTCAAGGCTCCATTTCGTTCACCTCAACCGGCAGCGGCGCCCACTCTAACAAAGCGATTTGAGCTGTTTCTCGCCTAAAAGCCCTAGCACCATACAAACAACAGCAAGAGGCTAGCGCAATCACGATCAAACCAAGCATAATCGCCCCTGTCAAAACTGAACCCCCTCCGCAAGGATAAACATAGCCAGGTCTAGAGGCACACACTGCTGCACAAACAGGTGCTGCATCGGGTAAACATTCTCTTCCATTTTGCCCAAAACAGGGCGCACAAACATCCTCTCCATCTTGTTTTTTAGTCAATTCTTTCCACAATCCAATCCCCGTACCAGCCACACAAATTAGGGCTAGCAGCATTAAACTTCCCCCCCTTTTCCAATCACGATTTGATAACATCTTTCTTTTCCTTGTATTGTTGAACAGCAACCGCAAGTTTAAAAAAAAATAGGTTTACAAACAAGCGTCAAAAAAGCTAATATAAATTAACTTTTTAGTTAATTAATTTTCATGATTAGCTTAGATAAAATACAATTATTGCAAGAGGTGGCCATAGCAGGCAGTATCACAACCATAGCAAGAAGACAGGGCCTGAGCCCCGCAGCCATCAGCAAAAAAATTGCATCCATTGAAGCATTCCTGCAAGTGCGCCTCTTCGACCGCGCCCACCGTGGCATGACACTGACTTCCATTGGCGAACAATATCTACAAAAATGCCAGCATATTCTTGATGCAGCGCAACAAGCAGAACGCTGCATTGCCAATGCGCGCAATACTCCCAGCGGCATTTTACGCATTGGCTGTGGTCGTTATTTTGCTGAGCGCTTTATTATTCCTTTTTTAGCTGAATTTTTAGAACACTACCCGGAAATCAGCATTGAAATCGATGTCACTGAACACATTGCTGATTTCAAAGCCACTAAAAAAGATCTTGCATTTGGGAGCGTACTCTTACACCCCTCACCTAATTTGATCCGCCGAAAAGTAGCCATGAGCCAATATGTTCTTTCCGCTTCACCTGCTTATTTAAATAAGCACGGCATGCCCCAAGAACCCTCTGCCTTGATTGCTCATCGCTACATCACGAGCAGCCAACGACAACCTGACAATATCTTACAATTTGGCACACAGCGTATCATTTTTACAAAGGTGCTAAAATTAAACGATGCGCAGTCCATGCTCAGTGCAGCGCTCCACGGTACTGGCATCGTCAGCTTGAATCGTTATATTCTTGAGCCATTTTTAAAATCTGGCGAATTGATTGAGCTTTTGAATGAAACAGCTCCTGCTCCCAAGCCAGTTTACTTATTTTATCGACAAAGTGATTATTTAACACCTAAAATCAGGGTATTTGTTGATTTTTATATGCAACGCCTGTCACTTTTCGTGAATTAAACAGCGATCAAGTGATCGAAAATATAAGTATAGAGAGTGCTTTATGATTCCAGAACTCATGATTAAACAATGGGACATTAATGTGCCTGGCAGACTTTAGCAATCGATCACAGGTTCGACTCCTGTCGGGCGCGCCACTCAGTGCCAAACTGCCCTGCAACGCGTAAAAAATTCCCCCCCAGAATTTCCTGCACTTGGCACCGCCTCCCCTAAAATTAACCCCCTCCCATTCATCCCAATTAGGCCTTGTTTTTGCGCCACGGCTTTGATTTGCTCGTCAGTCAGATTACAGACATGGGGATGAATGATGGGTTTTGAACAGACACTAAGGATAAACTAGACAGAGGAAGGAGCAGGAATCAGTCCCCCACGGGTTATATCACCATCAACAATACCCTGCGGACCCATAAGCTGATAACCCTCTCTCCCAGCGCTCGCGCCAGCAAAGACCACAGCAGACTTAGGGCTACACGTCGCGTTGATACACGCACTTGCTGTAGTCAATACAAGCAGACCCAGACTCACATACATACCTAGATCACTCTCCAAAACAGCACTCAGAAAACCACCCCCCATACTGATCCCCATGCCTGCAATAGAGGCTTTTGCACCACTTGTACTACAATCTAAAGGTTTGTTACACCATTGCTTCACTGTATTGAACATTCTCATCTCCTTAATTTGACTTTTGATATTTATTTTCACTGATTGCAAAAATATATAAAAAAAATAATTTTGTCAAGCTACTCAGAAGCTGTATTCATAAAGAAATAAGGATATACTAAGGCTTTTGAGAATCAAGGAGCCGAAATGTATCCAACAGACGTAAGTGAAGAGAAATGGAGCCTGGTAGAAGATCTATTTGAGAGGCCAGAT
>JAJZUD010000064.1 GCA_021848625.1 Pseudomonadota bacterium | reverse complement strand
ATCTCAATCAGCGCTCACCTCTTTACAATACCGGCGGATCCATATACGTTTGCCCTGCATTTGCCAAGCTTGGCCTATGCATAACCATAAAAAAAGAGTACAATTTTTCTATCTTTACAAAAAATGATGGGTATTTTTATGAAAAAATGGTTCTGCTTAGCCTTATTATTCACAACAAGTGGGTTGGGTTTTGCCCAGGCGAGTGACAATATCAAAACACTTTCCACTACGCATAATGCCCGTTATTGTGAAGTGCTTGTGATTAAACGCCATTTTTCTGAGCTCAATGCATCTGTTTACAACAGCTTGAATTTAGATACCTGCCCTGCCGATTTGTGGAATAAACTGAATATCTCCGCCATCAAAAAACAATTTGATGCCTCAGAAGTGAAGCTCAATGGGCCGCGCTATTTTGTCATGGATGGCCTGATTGCAAGCAATGGAACTGTGAGCGCCCCTATTGTGACCATTGGAGGGATTAAATTTCAAAAACGGGCTGAAATCAGCACAACGATTTGGAATGGCCTAGGAACCCAGCTTTACGCTCCGACGAAAGTACAGCGCCATACAGTCTGGATCTATAACCCAGGGACGATGATTTATAAGCTCATTGCCCCCAATCATGATGTTTACGTGATGCAGTCTTATGCCCAAATTGTAGACCCTCACTTACAACTTGCTGATCTCCCCAATTTAGGAAGCCGCTTGAAGTTACCCCAAGGCTGGAGCTATCAAACCCAAGTTTTAACTCAACCTCTCAAACTGACAGCCAATGGCATCGCTTATGTTCTGCAGGATGACCTACGCGATTCTTATCAAAAAGAATAGGGATACAAACTGCAACGCATCCTCTTCACTTGATCAATACAATATCTCTCAAGCAGGCTGTTTGTTCATTTTCTCGGACAATAAAGATGCACAAAAGAACCATCACGCAAGTATAGCGCCCAATCCCTATAAAGAATATTTAAATATATTTAGAGAAAACACTTGTCAAACCCTCTCCACCAATGTACAATTCGCGGAAAATAATAAAAATAGGTTTGCCATGCTCAATCAATACACAATCAAACTTCACGATATAGACTCGGATGCCTGGACTCATTCTGCTTTAGAATTTGTCATCATAGAAGGTACCACCGAGACAAGGGTTGATTATTTCAGTTTTTACCCCAATAAAGATAAAATTGGCACTGCTGAAACTGTTAAAGGATTTGACCAAGATAGCACAGAGGGAAACATACTCCATATGCTAAGAGCAATGATTTTACCAATGGCTTATTGTTCTGGAACTTTTAAAGAAGACCGAGATGAATACGCTGCAGATAAAACAATCACGACGCTGATTACAGTAACTGAAGAACAATTCAATACCATACTGAGTGAAGCCCGTTCGTTCAGAGCAAAAGCAGAGCGGGATCAGCTAATTTACTCTATTTTCCCCTGGCTTGGTCACAATTGCGGGAGCCTCAGTCGAGAAATACTAAAAGCTGGACTCAAAACGGAAAAAGGTGCAGATACACTATTCCACCTTCCTTTGGCCCAAAAACTGCTCTTTTTACCCAGCCATTTAAGAGATCAAGCACAGCACTACACAGGGCAAACCACCCAACCGCCCAGCAACCCTGCGTGGCTCCCTATCACAGGACTTGTCGGTGCTGCCACTGCAGGCCTAAAAAATTTCAAACATGTTCCTCCACGCGCAAGGCCTGCGCTTGCAATGGGCACAGCACTGATGAGTGGCGCAGCCCTGGTGATGCAAGAGCTTTCAAATCAACGTTGACTTGCCTCTTGAGTCCGCTCAATCACAGCAGAAGGCCAGGTACAAAAAGCCTCCCAAAAAGGAGGCTTTCTTTTTGGGACACGAATACAATCCAAAGCCCCATCAACGTAAGTTGCACAATTAAAAAAAACAGACCCACCTGCCTCTGACTTGGGGGAGACACCACTTGCAAAAGTCCTAAAATGGTCCAATGCAACGTATTGTACACCTCCTGCCCTCACGCGCTCGTCCATCTCGCGAATGTATGCAGATACAAGCTCATATTCTTTAAGTGAAAGCGGGATGGAAATCACATACGAAACGACCGCCTCACTTTCCACCTCAAAGGCTGCTTTTTCACCAATCACAATCGGTTTTAAGAGGGTACGGTACCAATGCAACAGCAAAGCAGGTAAATCATCCACACCCTCCAAAGGCTCCTCCGAAACAGCCGACTCTAAGGCAAAGTGACTTTCTTGACACAAACTTCGATAGAGCGACCGCTGATCTGGCCCAACCAAACGAAGTGCCGTATGATCCCAAAGATCTTGTTTGATAACACATACTTCCAAATGCCCTACGGATGCTGGTGTTTTTTTATCCCGCGCCTCAGTTGCATCCGCCATCAAAAAGCACCGATGGGAAACCGCCAACGCCCAAACACAAGCTAATGACACAGTCGTTTTTTGCATCAAACCAAGCATTGTCGCTCCTCCTCCCACCACCTTATCACTCAAGTTCAAAGCTGCCAAGTTCGATAACACGCTATGTAAAATTGAGCCCTCACTGAGGCAATGGTCTATCGTCAAATGAGTTTGACCTTCCAGCAACTATCGCTGGGCCACCCCTGGCAAGCCCCATCTGATGAAATGGCTGTGTCGGTGGAAAGGCAGCTCTATCCACCCGCGGTTTCGGTTTAGCTGGTAGTACCGAAGACACCCCAAATAAATGATGAACAGCGGAGGAAGGAACCATCACCCCTCCATCCGCTGCAACTGGGGACGGCGGTGCTAATAATGTAGCATCCAAATATCGTCTTCTGACATCCTTGCAAATCTCTTCATAATCTCGATCAAAATTAGCACGATTACCTCTGCTGATCTTCTCGCAAAAAGAAGTCTTATACGCTGCCAATTTAATATCAAGATGAGGGATTCCTACCCGATGCAGTATAGCACTATCACAGACCTGCTTAAGAAAGCCATTCATAAAAGCACGGAGTGGAGACTCACCGTCAGCAAGATAAACCAGCCCCCTTTTACTTGAATCTACAGGAAATTCCCCTGCAAAGGTCTGCAAAGTTTCGTCAAATGCATCTACTGCCGTTCTCCTAGGCATTGGCACTGATATCTTACGCAACATTGTAATCTCCTTCTCTAGCAGCAACTGCAGTACGGCCTCTTGAACTTGAGCCCGACCACCAGGTGCAACCTTTTTGATATACTGTACCCACCCCCCAACACACCGCAGCCCCTACAGCAAGCGAGATTGGATCAAGCCCTAAGCCCTCAACCGCTACCCCAATCAATGCTGGCAGCATTTGAATCATACCCGATGCACCCCCCAGGGAAGATACAGCTACTCTTCTCACTGCATTTGCAGCCGCAACACAATAAACTGCGCCATCCGCCATCTCGTTGAAGCATACAGTATGATTACCCGTAGCCAAAGCGGTTGCTGAGGAAACACTATACCCATCAATGGTTTGATTATTGACCTGCCTATCACAAAGCATGTTAAACGGCGCCCTAAATTGATTCGCTTTTAGAACAGCAATACCTGAGTCTATAGAATCCCAAAAGGGATTATTTTCATCAGGCCAACAGATGGATGGATCATAATAGAGTTCAGTACCCTCTCCCATAGCGATAGATGTATTTGTATGTATATTCATTGCATAAAAATCAACAACAAATTTAACAACCCCATCCACCATACTATCGAATGTACAAGTTCCCCCCGCATGCTCATCAAGACAATTGAGCGGCATCTTGGGAGTCGAGGTCGAGTACTGCCAAGCTGCATATCCAGCGCCTAACCCAAGAGTGATTATCGCTAAAATTTGCACGCCCCAAACAAAACCTGCTCTTTTATTACTTTTTTGCCGGAGCTGTTTAATGTGGTCCTCAGTTAAACAAGACACATGCCAAGCTAAGGGACGCTCCAGCACCGCCAGTAATAGCTCTAGCAACCTATTCCTCGCTGACCTACAGGACCTTAAATCAACCTGAAACCCTGAAGCCAGCTTAGACAAACCCATATCACCATAAGCTGCTGGATTATCGAGATACAATGCCAATCTATCTAAATGTTGCTCAACAACCCGCGCCCCATCTTTCTCAAGCAGATATTTTTTGATCTCTGCTGCATTAAATTTTCCAAGATATTTTTGCGTAAATTGCTCTTTACTCTCCGCAAAAAAAGTCGCACCCGCCCCTATCTTACCCGAAATCTTGTCAATTAAAGCAACCAATTTTCTATAAATTGCCGTAAAATAACCTCGATCATCCCTCGATGTTGAGGAGGATTCTAACGCAATCAATACGGCCAATGGCATATCCAGCAGGATGTCCATCTGACCAGGGTGACCTGTTTGCCATAGGGGTTTCGCTTTTAAAACAGCAGCCGCAATCGCCAAACAAAATCGCGCCGCAAATTCATCAGGCAATGGAGCCGAACGGCAGCATCGCGCTGAATCAACAGTCACAGCACCCTGGTCTACCGACCATGCCGTCCTCTCATCGCCGTAGAGCGCATCTGTCAATGCCGTGAGATAAGGATCATTAAACGCTAAATTATCTGCTAATGGGAAAATCCATCTTCGTTGTAATGTGGCACGCAATACTGAGCCACAAATTAAAGCCTGAGCCTCTTTATGGTACTCTGTCATCTCCTGAAAGCATTTCAAAACCAAAAAAGCATTTGGCCCATCCTCCGGAATAATAACAGAATACTGCACCATACGGCGAAGCCCAAAGACGTTAAAATGCCATCTTGACTCACCAATCTCGCGGCGAAATCTCTGATATTCTTCCTTGTGCGCTTTGACATCAGGAGGATAATCAAGAATATCATAAACATCATCTCCTCTAGGATCAGGGGTGACTGGAGTTGGACTTCTGGCTGAAGCCACCCCCTTTGCCTCATCGTGAGTCCCAACCACAACCTGTACATCACCAACCAGCGGCTGACCCAAGCCCGTTCCGGCCGCACCCAAATCTACTGCACCGCCTATAGCGTCCTCTTCTATCACCGGATATACTGTTGCTCCACCACTTCCATGCTGCATTGCTTGCCCCACAATAAAATATTTTGGGAGATTCTAATACATAAGAATAAAATTGTCAATCAAAATAAGTGGGCTTTTCAATAAAAAAACACCCACATAAAATCATTGATGTTTTATGCAATAAGGCCTAAAATGCCCCCATAATGAACCAAAAGTTGAGCGCTGTTGTGAAGCCATTACAGGCCTGTTTTTTTCTCATTACCCTCTCACCCCTCTCTGCTTTTTCCGCACCACTCTGCGCAAGCATGCCCGGCGCAGCCAGCGCCTGCCAAGTGGATAACAATAATGGCGGCGGCAATAAAATGGTTTGCGCCTCAATTGCCCCCCCTGCCAGTATCAGCATTAGCCTTGCTGACTATGCAACAGTCATTAACAGAGCCATTCACAATCTTTCACTCAATTCAACACCCATTGGCATTCCAGCCTGTATTGCTGAAGCAGGAACAAACTGGTCCCCCCTCATTCCTTCAACTAAAAACACCTACTCTATCCGCGTGGCCTTGAATGTCCAAAATCGAGTCAGCAACCCCAATACGCTTTTCCCCAATGCCGGCAACGAAGTGATGCAGATTCCAGGCACTGGCGGATATTACTTGGGGGGGACCGTTGCCTATTGCCCATGCGGAAGCTACCCAGGGAGCTGCAACAGCAACTTGGTCAGTATTCCATTTAACACCTCTGGACTAAGCATCCACTACAACAACGCGAATTTCCCCAACTTTAACTTAGGTTATTGTGGCAATGGGCAAGAGGGCGGTTTTATGCTGAATGTTTATAGCCCCGCTGGCCAAATCCCAGCGATAGGCACTTATACCGCAACTCTGGAGATCAGCGCAACCAGCATTGCGGGAGGATGACGCCCCCTTCCATGAAGCTTAACAATAACCAAGACCTCATTTTTGCCTTTAAAACTATTCTCACGGTTGTGTTGAGTTTTTTAGCCTGCAGCTCATTTCTACACGACCCCATTTCTATCTATTTTGCTCTTTACACCGCAGTCTGCTGTGCCTTGATGCAGGCAGGCAGCCATCGCCAAGAGCATTTCAAAAGCATGCTCCTTGCAGGTCTCGCCTTTGTTGTTTTTATTAGCCTGGGCTTGCTTTTTAAAAATATCCCTTGGCTGAAAAACTTAAGCCTAATTGGCTTTGCTTTTCTTGCTTTTTACCTCCCTAATTTGGGCTTTACTTACAGAATGCCCCCTATCTTTGGCGTGATCTTCTATGTCTGCGTTTTAAACATGGCCACACCAACCGATCCTCCACTCCTCGTCATTTTGGCCAATGCCTTAGCCTCTGGCATTGCTATTATCGTCTATTTCCTCTTTTGGCCTTATCGTCCAGAGCATGAACTCACCCTCCTCTGCTGCAACCTCATCTCTCAATATCGCAGCAGTATTGAGTCCTTGCGCCAGGCGCTTTCAAGCACCAGCACGAAGCAGCGCCGCAGTGAACTAGCTCATGCTTTGCAATACAATAAGCATTCGGGCAACAGCTTAAATCAGTTCAATACTGTGCTGGGCCAACCTGCACTTGAAGCTGAAGACAAGACTTATTTTTCTGCTCAGTATCTTCATTTTTACGCCACTTTTCATATCATGAAGTTGATGTGCAGCCTCCTGAGCGAAAATATCTACCCTGCCTTTTTACCTCTACTGCAAGATTTGGACAGCATGCTCTCGGAGCTGGGACTAGAATTCAACGCACGTCTTCCTCATTCTCTCTTAGGCCGATTAATTCCTAAAATCACGCCTCGATCCACACCCCACCTCAATGTGCCTGAATTTGAAACACAATTACAGAACCTCATTGACGAGGCGCTCATCGATGGCCCTGAGGGACAATTTGCTTTTGCATTACTCCGCATGAAAGAAATTTATAACAACATGCGCACAGAATTGGATCACTGGCAACTCAAACGCCAAGCGGGGCTTTTTTTATGATGACACAGACTTGGAATGATCATACCAAAATGGCAATCCGTGGCGCCGCAGTGGCATTGACGTGTATTGTCATCAGTAAAGTTCATGCCATGGACCGCAGCTACTGGATGTTTCTGACCGCGTTTATGCTCATTACCCTCTCCTTTGGCGAAGGCATTTACCGCTCCCTCATTCGTTTTGTGATGACCATTAGCGGCTGTTTAATCGGTTGGTTGCTTTACCTGCCATTACAGCATAGTAGAATCGGCCTGATTTTACTCCTCCTCATTTCGCTATTCCTGATGATTTACTGGATCACCCGCAGCTTAATTGGCCGCACTTTGGCCACAGGGGTTCTGGTTGTAGCTTCATTTAGCTTTATGGGTGGCTGGACCTTTCATTTGCTCGTTGATCGGATCATCGACACCTTTGTCGGCGCGATCGTTGCCATAGTGATCAACGGCCTGGTTTTTCCAGAATTTTCTAAAAACACGGTCAAAAACAGCTTTCTAAGCTTGCGTGACAAACTGCCCTGCTTCAGCGAGAGCCTGTTTAACACTCATTCCCTCCCTGAACTCAAACAGTTGAATCAAAAATTACAAAGCCTGGAAAAAGAGCGCTTTCTACTCAATCAAAATTATGCAACAGCTCAGTATGAACTTTTTTTCCGACTGAAAGCAAAACGTCGCTACCAACTGCAACTCACCAAAATTAATATTATATTTCTCTACCTAAACTCTCTTATTAATATTAAAATTTTATCCATTGAATCCCCACTTTCTTTCAAAGCACGCATTGCAAAAGGCGCTGAAAATTATTATAAAAACAGAATTTCAAAAGAACTATTACATATTTAACCTTATAAAAAAATCACATACTATTTTTGCTATAGAATTTATAGCCCAACTCGGCTTTTCTTTTTGTTTTGAAATGTTTATTATAGCTGTGTAAAACAAAATTGAAGGGCAGGGGAATGAAACAATACCGAATCAATACCCAAAAAAATGATCCGCAAGTCACCTTGACGATTCCTGCTGACATTCTGCGTGACCTTGTCCTCCGCTCCGAAGAAAATGGCACCACCATCGAGACCGAACTCGCCCTCCGTTTAGCCAGAAGTCTAGAGCGCGATTTAAAGATGATCGAAGCGGATAATCACCTTGCCTACCTTGCTTTTGAAAAAGTAAACGAGTATTTAAACAGCAAATCAAACGACTAAGCTCTACCGTGACCCAGCTCTTCGCCCCACTCACTTCGCTTCCTGGTGTTGGCGAACTCTACCAAAAAAAACTAGCCAAGCTCAATATCACAACAGTCTTTGATCTCCTCACGCTTGCCCCAAGGGGCTATGAAAACCGCGATGCCCCGCAAAAAATCGCCACCCTTTCCTCGGGTCAGAAGGCTCAAATTAAAGCGCAAGTGATCGATGCACGGATCATAACGGGCCGAAAACGCATTTTAAGCGTGATGCTGGAGGATGAAACTGGCGCACTGCAACTTAAGTTTTTCCGTTTTTACCCCTCCCAAAGCAAACAATTTATGCCAGGCAAAACCCTCCTTTGTTTTGGCGAAGTACGCCGTTTTAATGGCCTTTTAGAAATGCTCCATCCTGAATATCATTTTGCCGAGACTGAAGAAGAGCCACTCGGACCGGAGATTAGACCCCTCTACCCGCTTACCGAAGGCTTAAGTCAAAAACGCCTGCAAAATTACATCCATCATGCTTTGCAAATTTTACAACGATTACCCATCGAGGAACTGGAACTGCTGCCCGCAGATCATTTACCTAGCCTGGGACTGTGGTCTTTTCGACAGGCCCTGCAGTTTTTACATCAACCCGAAGGCGATCTTGCCCTGCTTCAAAAAGACGTGCACCCGTGTCAAATCCGTCTTAGTTTTGAAGAATTACTAGCTCATCGCCTAGCTCTAAGTAGTGCACAGAGACAAGCCATGATGATGCCAGCCCCTGCCTTGCCCTTCCCTCAAAAAGCGGTGCAGGATTTGCTATCCAGCCTACCTTTTACGCTGACTGCAGGGCAATTGCAGGCCTTTGCCGAAATTAGTCAAGATTTAAAAAGTCAAAAACCCATGCAACGTTTATTACAAGGAGATGTCGGCGCAGGTAAAACCATCGTGGCTTTTTTAAGTGCGCTGGTTACTTTGGAGGCCGGCTATCAGGTAGTCTTGATGGCACCCACTGAAATCCTTGCTGAACAACTCTTTCAAAAGGCTAAAATAATTTCGCCCCAAGTCGCATTTTTGGGGGGCAAACAGAGCAAAGCAGAAAAAACCCAATGCTACGCTCAGCTCGAATCAGGGGAAATTCGCTGGGTCATCGGAACCCATGCGTTGATTCAAGGCCCAGTCCAGTTTAAAAACCTAGGCCTGATTATCATTGACGAACAACATCGCTTTGGTGTCTTGCAACGTTTAAGTTTACAACACAAAAATCAAAACTCTCTCACCCCCCATCAGCTGATCATGAGCGCGACGCCCATCCCGCGAACCTTGGCAATGACACTCTACGCTGAACTCAGCATTTCTTCGATTCAAGAATTGCCAAAAGGACGTCAGCCCATTAAAACCGCCCTGATCTCTGAGCTCAAACGCAATGAGGTCATCACCCGCTTGAATGAGGCCTCAGGCAAGGGTGATCAGGCCTATTGGATTTGCCCTTTGATTGAAGAATCTGAAGCAATAAATTCAAGGGC
>JAJZUD010000063.1 GCA_021848625.1 Pseudomonadota bacterium | reverse complement strand
TTAGTCTATGCAGATGATGGCACTCCTGCGCCAGAAGGCAGCGAAAGGGGCAGCAAGGACCCCTCAGGAAGAGAAATCATTACCCGCGATGCTTATTACCAACGTCAATCGAAGCAACGTTTAGTCTATGCGGATGATGGCAGTTTTGCACCCGAAGGCAGCACAAAGGACATCGACCTCACAGGAAGAGAAATCATTGCCCGCGATGCTTATTACAAACGTCAGCGGCACCAACTTGACAGTGCAGCTCAAATACTACTACAGCTGGAAAAAACACCAATGGAGCCCAGATCTAGATCTGGATTTCTATCGCATAAGAGAAGAGATGACTCTACAGATAGCGAAGAATTAACGCCGCTAGAAGAAAGTGCACTTAAAAAACAAAAACCAGGTCCACATGATGATCCTACCCCAACACCTTTCGCTGCTTTATTGAGAGCTGCGTGTGAAGCAATGCCTGAAGGAAAGGAACCCCTTGTGTCTACCCCAACACCGTATTGAATTGTATAGTGATTCACCCACCTTTTTGAGACAATTTCTTGTGGACAAAAGCATTGTACTTTCAAATCGCATGGGAGTCATGTAATTCAAGGTAGAATGTTTTCTTTTGTGGTTGTAGTAACGCCTCAATATACTAGCTAATCTCAATCAATTTGCGATAAACTAGGCGCTGCGATTTGCAACTGAATTAGAAATGAATGCGTTACTTGATGATTTAAATAAAGAACAACAAGCTGCTGTCAGCGCTCCACCTGAACACATGCTGATTTTAGCCGGTGCAGGAAGTGGCAAAACGCGGGTTTTGGTCCATCGCATGGCCTGGCTTGCTCAAGAGGAAGGGATTGGCTTGCACCAGATGCTCGCGGTTACTTTTACCAATAAGGCAGCGAGGGAAATTCGTCATCGAGTGGAAACCCTCCTCAATGTACCGAGTCACAGCCTCTGGCTTGGCACCTTCCATGGCATTGCTCATCGTCTTTTGCGCATGCATTATCAAGAAGCCGGTTTGGACGAGCATTTTCAAGTCTTAGATAGCGATGATCAGGCACGTTTGATCAAACGCATTTTAAAAGACCAGAATCTCGATGACAAATATTATGCTCCTGAAAAAATTCAGCATTTCATCAATCAGCAAAAAGAGCAAGGCCTACGCCCGCATCAACTCAAATTTAACCCGCATGATCTCTATCGCCGTACGCTTCAAGAAATGTACGTGCTCTATGAGCAAACTTGCAAAAAAAATGCGGTGATTGATTTTGCCGAATTATTGCTAGCGACCTACGAGTTATTGCAAAATAATGAATCGCTGCGTCTCTCCTATCAAAATCGCTTTCAACATGTTTTAGTCGACGAGTTTCAAGACACCAATACCATTCAATATGCCTGGCTCAAACAGCTGATTGGCCCTCACAATAAGCTACTGGTTGTTGGGGATGATGACCAATCTATTTACGGCTGGCGCGGGGCAAAGATTGAGAATATTCACAAAGTTCAAAAAGACTTTCCTGGCCTCATGATTCGTTTAGAGCAAAACTATCGCTCCACCCAAATGATCTTGAATGCCGCCAATAGCGTGATTACCAATAATGATAGTCGCCTGGGGAAATCCTTGTGGAGCGAAGGGGAATCGGGCACGCCTATTCAACTCTACGCCGCTTTTAATGAATTAGATGAAGCACAATTTGTGATGGCTACAATTCAAACTTTACTCGACGAAGGGCTCAAAGCCGATGAAATTGCAATCCTATACCGCGCCAATGCCCAATCCCGCGTCCTTGAAGAGGCTTTGTTGCAAAAACAAATCCCCTATCGCGTCTATGGCGGCTTACGCTTTTTTGATCGCGCTGAAATTAAAAATGCCTTGGCTTACGCACGTTTAGTTTTGAATCATCATGATGACATGGCCTTTGAACGCATTATCAATTTACCGGCTCGCGGTATTGGTGAGAAAACGCTGATGCAAATCCGCGAAGATGCAAAGCAAAACGGGCGCTCCTTGTGGCAAAGCTTAAGTGTCCTGCTCCGTGATCAGCAACTGCCGACACGTGCCCTACCCAATCTGACCCAATTTCAAGCCCTGATCAGTGGGCTCCGCGATAGCATTGCAGAGCTTAAACCTAGCGACCAGCTCGACAAAATCCTTCATGCCAGCGCTTTGATCCCTTATTATCAAGCTGAGGCTGACGAAAAAAATCAAGGCCGTGTAGAAAATCTGCGCGAACTCATCAACGCTGTTGAAGAATTTCAACATCACCAGGAAAAACAAGGCCTTGGCTTGAGTTTGACCGAATTTTTGACTCATGCCACATTGGAGTCCAGTAGCGACCAAACTCTAGTGGGCGAGGCCATCCAACTGATGACCCTTCACTCTGCCAAAGGCCTTGAGTTTCCAGTGGTCTTTTTGGTTGGGATGGAAGAGGAGCTGTTCCCCGGCCGCGCTTGTCAGGAGGACCCACTTCGTTTGGAGGAGGAGCGCCGCCTCTGTTATGTCGGCATGACCCGCGCCATGAAAAAGCTATATCTAAGCTATGCTGAGTATCGACGGCTTTATGGCGAAAGCAAACCCCATACTCCCTCCCGTTTTTTAATGGAAATTCCCAAAAACTGCATTGAGTCTGTTCGTGCTGCAGCCCCCATCAAGCGTTTCCGCTTTGACTCCTCACCCGCTCCGCTCAAACCCAAGGCTCAACACCCTTGGAAGTTAGGCCTCACTGTGGAACACGCCAAATTTGGGGAAGGCTTGATTTTAGCTGTGGAAGGGGAAGGCGAGCAGCTGCGCTTGCAGATTAAATTTCGTGATCACGGCAGCAAGTGGATTTTAGCAGACTTTATCAAACCTAAACTTTAATTAGATTCAACCATCATATTTTGAGTAGCCGCATAGACCCCAAAATAGCGAACCTGCCCCGGATGAGGCAAAGAAAAAGACCAAGTGCTGCCAGCATATAAGACATGGTAATTGAGATCTGCAGGCAATGATTGACAATGATACCCATGAGGGTCACACACCTGTCCTGACCGTAAAGAAATATAACTATTGCCTTGATTGGTGATCGTTATCTTCTCCCCTTGACGCTGTGCAGAAACGATCGGCAGAGGATGATCCGGCAACACAAAAACCTGCACTTGATAACCATAAGTTAAATTCATATCCGCAGCCGATCCCTTAACCGTCCCCACGACTTTTGTTGCTGGATTAATATTCATCACGGTGATGGTATAAATGCGATCTGTTTTAGGATGTGGCGCCAAATTTACTAAACGGATTTTACGTGAACCACCTGGCCCCACAGCCAACTTATTGGGCGAAACCATCAGACCAAATTGCTGCGGACTTTGCCCAGGCTGAAAAGTAACAACACTCGCATTCTCTGCACCCGGACTTTGTAAAGAACGTAAGGTGATCTGCGCATATTCCACTACATTATCTGCATTACTCACCGTTAAATCTTGTACATTATTGCCGGAATTGAAATACACCAGCATGGGCGAGACCCCCAAGCCATAGGCATTGAGCGCCAAACTCAAGCCTGTAAACACCAACGCCTTGACTGTATTTTTCACTCAATCATCCTCTTAATCAATATTAAAAGGAACAAACTGATTTTGCAGAACTTCCTCTTCACATTTCAAAGGTGCAGCAAGAGGCAAAGTGACTTGCACCTGATTGCCAGGAAAGAGTCGCTTCACTAAATCAGGAAGCGGCTTGCAGGAGGAAGCCCCAGCCGGACATTGTTTGCACATACCAATTAACACGGAGGTATTGCCTGAATTTGTTAAAGTCAGATCCGTCCCCTGACGCAGCACTGTGACTTTGGGTTCCAACTGCACAGGCCGAGCATAAACGACAATACCGTAAGCAATCACCACATGCACGCCCGCATTGAGCGCTTTATTGCCAGAATAGAGCGCTACCAACTGCCCAGTCACAGGGGTCACTTTAATTCGGTAAATCACATCCTGATTTTGTGGCTTCCCAACGTATAAGGCACGAATAATCCGAGTTTGCCCCACTGGAATCACCAATTTACTCGGAGTCACAATCAGTCCAATTTGATAAGGATTATCGTTGAGCTCTACCGCAGTTTGGTTGGGCTCCCCCGGGTGGTCGATCCGTGCAACATCCACGGCAACGTAGGCGATATCATTACCCACATTATGAACTTGAATGTCTTGATAACGTGTTGACTCACTTAAATCGACTTCCAGTGGATCAACAGAAATCGACGAAGCATAGCCAAACTGAACCATCCAACACAACAACATTGCACCGCAACTATATCGCCAAAAACGCATCCTTAAATCTCAGCTTGCTTTTTCTTATTTTCATTTTAGTTTTTATCAGGCATAATAGCAACCTCTTTGCAACGATCAGCCACAAGGATTATCATGAGCGACACTCAAAACCAAGCCAGTTTTAATATCCAAAAAATTTATCTCAAAGATCTTTCCTTTGAAGCGCCCTCTTCACCCGCAGCCTTTGGCAAAAACTGGGCTCCTGAGGCTAATATGGAAATGAATACCAGCTACGAAAAATTAGACGACACCCACTACGAAGTTGTTCTTAAAATGACGATTACTGCTAAAAACCAAGACGACACCGCATTTATCATTGAAATTAAACAAGCTGGCATTTTCGCCTTCCAGAACATTCCAGCCGATCAAATGGATCCTCTGTTGCTTGCGTACTGCCCTAACACGCTTTTTCCTTATGCGCGGGATATTATTGCTACAACGGTTTTTCGCGGCAACTTCCCTGAACTCAATTTAAGCCCTGTTAATTTTGATGCCCTCTATTGGCAAAGCAAACAACAAACGCCTGCTACACAAACAGTGAATTAATGGCCAAACCCATATCGCCGCGTGAGACGGCCCTTAAAATTTTAAAGGCCGTTCTGCATCAGCATCAGGCATTGGACCACGCCTTTAGCTTGTATCTCGACCCAAAAAGCCCACAAGATCGTGCTTGGATCAAATCTGTTTGCTTTGGCTTTTTAAAGCACGGATTGCCTTTAGGCTATTGGGTCGAATCTTTTTTAGACAAACCCAACCCCCCTCCTACACTGGCTCTCTTGATTGCCTTTGGAGCTTACCAACTCCTTTATCATGACACACCCGCTCATGCTGCCATTTTTGAGACCGTACAACTTGCTAAAAAACAGCGCCTTCCCTTTCAAGTGGTCAATGCTGTTTTACGCCAAATTGACAGACAACGCCTCTGCTTGCCGCCCTTGCCTGAAAGCGTACGCTACAATCACCCCCTTTGGCTCCAACAGCGCATTCAAGCCCTTTACCCTGAAACCTGGCCCCTAATTTTAGAGGCTGGAAATCAACACCCTCCTTTTTTTATTCGCGTCAATCAACGCCGCGTGTCCGCTCTGGCTTATCGCAAGATTTTGCAGGATGCAGGCATTGCAGCCGAGTTTTGCCCTGGCTTTCCAGATGCGCTATTTTTACCTGAAGCGCTTTCGGTAGAAAATTTACCCTACTTTTACGAAGGTTATTGCTCAGTGCAAGATTTAGCCGCACAAAAATCAGCATCCCTTTTAGAAGTACAAGCTGGACAAAAAGTTTTGGATGCCTGCGCCGCACCCGGTGGAAAAGCTTGCCATTTACTAGAAGTGGCCCCCATCATCCTCACCTGTGTTGATCACAAAAAAAGTCGCTGCCAACAAATTGAGCAAAACTTACAACGTCTGGGCTTGCAGGCGGAAGTGCTCACTGCAAACAGCAATACACTGTCATTCCCCCCTCATTATTTTGATCGGATTTTACTGGATGCACCTTGCTCAGGCAGCGGTGTTTTGCGCCGACATCCTGATATTCGCTTTTTAAAACAGGAAAGCGATATTGCTGCTTTTTCCCAGCAGCAACGGCAATTATTAGAGCAGCTCTGGCCTATGCTCAAGCCAGGAGGAATTTTGCTTTACGCAACCTGTTCTATTTTGCGAGAGGAAAACGCTAGCGTGATTGAGGCCTTTTTAAAAGCTCATCCTGAGGCAGACTTAGAATTTGAGGAACAGCTTCTTCCTACCCAAAACGGTCCAGATGGATTTTATTATGCAAAAATAAGGTTATGACAGGATGGTTTTTCTTTTTCTTTGATCACCTATCATAACCTTTCTCGCGGGGAGAAAAAAGAGGCAAAGCCTTGCCTCCGAAATCCAGTATAACCTTCTCTTTTTAAATATTTAACTTTTTTCCAGGGGATTTTGTTACATTCAAAGATTAAAAAATTACGACTGCTCAATTTGAGCGCAGACGACTGACTAAATCCTAATCTTTATCTCGTCATTTTCCATCCCTACCCCGAAAATTACTATATTTTGGGCTCAAAAAACAAGACAAACACAAGCCTTAGCAAATTTCAATCCAACAATAAAATAATTTAAAAATAAAAGGGACGCGATTTTATCTGCATCAGCGAAAAATCAGACAACGTGTACCTACTTGACACAATTCCCTGATTCATCTGAAAAAGGCTTGTTTTATCACGCCAAAGTCAACATTTATAAACAAAGCGCTGCTTGCTCCCAATCCGGTCCTAAAGGCGCTACAAATTGATAAGCTTGCCCCTGCCAAGTAAAGGCCATTTGATACGCATGTAAAAACATCCGCTTCAGGCCTGTACGCTGCGCCAATTCTCGATTAAACTGAAAATCACCATATTTACTATCCCCAATAATGGGATGCTGCACAGCCTGGCAATGCAAGCGAATCTGATGTTGACGCCCCGTGTGCAATAATGCAGAAAGGTAGGTGGAACCTGTCTTTTTTTGCAAAACCTGAAAAGTCGTTAAAGAAAGCTTACCCTCCACCGGACGATCAACGCGATTGAGCGATTTGGGCCACTCCCCTTTCACCCACAGATGATAGGTTTTTTTAAAATCTCGCTCCCGCAATAATGCATGCAAGCCCTTTAAAACCGATGCTTTTTTAGCTATGAGCAAGCAACCTGACGTGTCTTTGTCCAAACGATGGACTAGTTCGATCATTTTGAGATCAGGGCGATCAATCCTTAATGCTTCGATCAAGCCCACACGCGTATCACTTCCTGCATGGACAGATACCCCAACAGGCTTATTGACCACTATAAAATCTGTATTTTCAAATAAAATGCAAGATTTCACCCAACTTTGCTGCTCTCTGTTTAACTGAGTGATTGTTTGCGGCAGAACCGCATCTTGCACTAAGGGCGGGATGCGGATTTGATCCTGTAATACCAAACGATAATCAACTGATACGCGTTTTTTATTGACGCGCAACTCTCCTTTACGAACCAAGCGGTAAAGATGCGTTTTTGGGATGTGCTTAAACAGACGAAATAGGCAATTATCCAAGCGCTGCCCTTCATCTCGTTCGGTTACAGTATAATACTGTACCGCGCTTTTTTGCATCGGCCCCACCTTTGGAAGCATTTTCATTTCCTCATCCCCATCAGCATCGCAGCAATGAACGTGGCGAAAGCAGCCAGCGCAACAGGCAGCATAGGTGATCGCGCAATGAGCACCCCTAGAAATAAAGCTAACACTCCCCAAGTTAGTCCAAAAATAGCTCCGGCCCCACCCATAACACGTCCTTGTTCATCTGCATTGACTGCATTGGAAAATAAGGCCATTAAGGTCGTGTAGACTAAACAGTCTGAAATTGCAACCAAAAAACCAGCGCCCCACTCCCAAATCCAATACCTCACAAACAGCGCTACAGTTAAAGCCAGCATCATTCCTATAAAGCCTGCCATCGTTAAAGTCTTCAGCGCAAAGCGTCGCAACAAAAAAGGTTGGACCCAGAGTGTCATGGTTAAAAAACCTGCCCCTATCAAAGCATAGAAGGCACTCACTTGAATCGGTGTTTGGCCAAAATTTTGACTCAATACCACGGGGATTGATTGCACATAGCCTCCCCAACCGAGTTGCAGCAAGAAAAAAACCAAAGTGAGAAAAACCACCCGTCGATCTGCAAAAACAAATCGGCAAGTCGTCAGGACACTGAAGAGATGCACAGCCCGAGTAGAGCGAGAAGCCACACTTTCTTTCATCAAAAAAACAATCAGCAGGGTATTAATCAGTGCCAATAGTGCCGCACTCGCGAAAGTCCAGTCCGCACCATGCGTGGCCCCAGCAAAATGATATGCTGCAGCACTAAGCACCGGCCCAAAGACAAATCCAATCGATGCGGCCAAAACTACCCAGCCTAAGTTACGCGCTCGCAAAGGCTCTGGGCTGATATCTACAATAATGGCCTGCGCCAAAGAAAAGGTACTTGAAAAAAAACCATTCAATAGGCGACTCAATAAAAACAGCGTTAGACTCCCTGCTAGTAGACTCAAATACGAAATCATATAACTGCAAGCCACAAGCCCCAAGGCGCCGCTTAAGATGATTTTACGACCAAAGCGATCTGATAATTCACCCAAGAAAGGCGCACCAAAAAAAATCCCCAAGGCCCATAGGGAAAAAGAAAGTCCGTAGAAGAAGGTTCGCCACGAATGTGTTGCCGTTGCACTCAATAGCAAAGAATGTGAACTCAAAAACAAATCAGGCATGAGTGGAAAAATTAATCCTACGCCCATTGTATCCAACACAATGGCCACAAGGATCACCCCAATTAGGACTGTATTTTTCTTCATTGACAGGGAGTTCCTTTTCTCAAGCTTTACAAAAACAAGGTTTTTGGCATAAAATCACAGGCAGTATTCTACCATCAAGGCTAAGCGATGTACAGCTTCCTGTTAGTTTTATTAGCTTATCTTTTGGGCTCGATCAATAGTGCAATCATCGTGTGTAAGTTGGCTGGCCTGCCCTCACCGCGCACAGTCGGCTCTGGCAATCCCGGCGCAACCAATGTGTTGCGCTTGGGCAGCAAAAAGGCCGCAGCGTTTACGCTGGCGGGTGACGTGATTAAAGGCTTGATTCCCGTCTTATGGGGGCATTTTCTCGATCTGCCTGCTGCAATTTTGGCTTGGATCGCCTTTGCTGCAGTGTTGGGGCATGTTTTCCCCCTCTATTTCAAATTTCAAGGAGGCAAAGGGGTTGCCACCGCCTTTGGCGGACTCTTCGCCCTCAATTTCTTCTTGGGTTTGGCGGTCGGAGCCCTCTGGTTGGTGACCGCTAAAATCAGCCGCTATTCCTCACTCTCCTCTTTAATTTGTATGGCTTTGATGCCTTTTATAGCCCTAGCATTTTTAGGAAAATGGAGCTTCCCACCACTTTTTTTGATCACTATCCTGATTTTTATTCGCCACCGCAGTAATATTCACAAACTTCTCCACGGCCAAGAATCAAAAATTGGCAAAAAAAATGATGTCTGTCAAAAAAAATGATTGACATTAATATTTTTACTTGCTATTATTGCGCAACACAAAAATAATAAAAAAATAAATGCATACGCAAGAATTAAGTCAGAAAAAGATGTTTGAATTTAAACGGTGTGAAGCTGTTTTCAGCTCGGTCTGGAGAAGAATGGGCGCTTACAGCAGCCCCGCTATCACCCCTGAAGACTTGAACCTAAAAACGGCGTTTAGCGGAATTTAAAATATGCGATAATGCTCGGCAATGACCAAGATAGAGGGATTGCATGGGCAGTAAACGGAAGAGGAAGGGTCACCCAAAAGGTGAGCCTGAAGAATCATTATTTGAGCTGAGCGAAATATCAAAAAACGTGAATTTGGCCGTCGATACATTCCGA
>JAJZUD010000062.1 GCA_021848625.1 Pseudomonadota bacterium | reverse complement strand
AGTCGGGCTTTATGTATTTTGCAAAGGATAATAACAAGGGCGATCAGGCGCAGGGTGACCAGGTTGAACAATGCTGGGGGTATAAGGAATGCCATAAATTTTGATAAAGGCTTCTTTGAATAAATTGATCGGAGCCAAAAGTTCATCAGTCGCAAAGGCAAAGCCTGGAACATGGCTTTTGCTGATAAAGAGTAACTGTTTAACATGCTCCATAGTAGATTGATGTGTTTTATGTGTATTTCTCTTCATGAATTCTTTGGTATCAAAGTCAAATCTGAATTTGGTTTCAAGTAAACTCTGGTAAGACGCAACAGATTGGCGTAGAGCATGGCGTAATCGATTGCAGCGTTCACTAAAAAACACGTCATTGCTAATTGAAATAACAAGCACTCTTGCGCGCCAAGTGGATCCTGCATTACGAGCTAACTGACAGAGCATAGCCCATTCGCTGATTAAGCTTTTTGGCACGTCTGGATTCAATTGATAATATTTTGCAAGGCGCATAAATGAAAGGCTATCGCTTATTTTGGCAGAAACGCAGATTGAGCGTGCACCTGCAGTCATATTCAAATTTTCCTGTGGGAAAATAGGCTTAATTCCACGTGCTTGGTCAATCAATATGACATCACCGGGTAAGCTGATATGCAAGGGGGTAAATTTTTCGCCTTCTAAAAAAGTTTCACAACCATGCTCCAAAATCAATGAGAAAGAAAAAGAATTTTTAGGGCATAAGTGGCGCAATTGAAACTCGCCATGATTAAAAATATATTCACCATACTCAAAAGCATGTTGTTGTATTGTGATTTCATTTTGGTTAAACTTGATAGCCTTGACATAATTGAAGAAATCATCATTCAGTTCGGTGATAGCAGGGGTGACTGATTCAACAAGCTGAGAAAATGTCTTTGGCATTTTTTTATTATTATTGAAAATTAATTGCAGTATTTTACTATATTTTTACCTAAAAGTAAATGCCCATGTAAATTAACTGGCAAAATTCGCACGTGAATCAAATCTATCTGGGCGTGGTTGACTTATCCTTTCAGCACGCCTATATTACTCTTGAAGTCAAAATTTGACTTTGGAGCTTGATAACTTCGACACAAAGCGGCGTTGTATCGCCGTATAATGATACCCCCCGATGATCGGGGAGGTGGTGGCGTATGTCCAAGGGATTCGTCCCGAAAGGTCACTGCGGTCGACTTTGTGCGACTTATCAACTCCCCGTTCACCAATTCAACGAGGGGGATCTATGCAAAACGCAAATCTTCATTCACGCAAGCATCAATCTGGGTGTGCGCGCCATCGATTATTTGGCAAGCGAAAGCCAGTTAAACAGAGCTTAACACCAAAGATGGAGTATAAAAAACCTTGGAAGATTCGATTTTTCCATTTTGAGATTTTAATTCGGTACGTCTAATGGGGGGCTTTAAACAGGAAGACGCATATAGTCGAGAATTGGACTCAGATTGATGGTTTGAAATTTTTGGTACAAGTTGAGAGCAATTTCGTTTTCAACTTGGGTGAGCCATTCAATGCGCTTGCAATTTTTAGCTTTGGCAATGATTTGAAGCTGTTCCAGTAAAGCAGTCGCACCACCATGTCTGCGAAAATTCGCTTTAACATACAAATCATTGAGGTAAAGGGTAAGGCCACGATTAACAGTGAAATTTCGATAATCAAAGCCATAAATAGCAAAGCCCGCAGGCGTATCATCCATCAGCAAAATCAATGCTTCTGCTATAGGGTGTTTGCCAAAGAGGAGATCTTTAAACTCTTCTCTGCTGTATTGAAAACGATGGAGGACATGTTGTTCTGCAAGATCTTGTTGCAGTTCTGTATAGAGAAAGTCGAGATCTTGTGCTGTTGCAGGGCGAATTTGCTTTTTCATGTGTTATCCAATACAGAGGCTATTTTTAGTCATTATCCTTAAAACAAAATTGCAAGGCAAATAAGGGAGAATCATGCTATGATGTCATCGAATACTATGTTTATCTCTAAATTAGAGGTGTTGATGAAAAAATCAGGGTATTTGCCGTATCTTGCAGCAGGCGGATTGTTGTTTTGGGCAGTATTATTTTTTCTGCAAGCTGCATCGTGGGTGAGTCCTGACAAAATTAGCAATTTTGCCGCGCAATGTGAATTTGTAGTTCACTTTTTTACCTTAATGATCTTGGTGCTGATCTACCAGGATACGGATAAGGCGGCACGGGCAATGTGGCGCTGGCTTCTTGCCATCAATATCAGTTTATTTTTAATAGATTTTGCATTTTATGTTACGGTATACATACCAAAAAGCTATGTGCTTTCAGCCTCCTTTATTACAGTGGTGTTTGGCTATATTCCGTATCTGATTTTCCTATTGAGCTCTATTATTCTGCTGTCTAATATTTTGTTGCAAGGTGTGCTAAGTTGCCGCTTTTTTGCTAAATTATTACCCTTTTTTGTATTGCTAAACCTCGTCATCATTTTCTTATTTTTGGCATCTATCCATTATGATTTTCGTTATTTTTCCTGGCAGATTATCTCACATGTGTCGAGTTTAACTGCTGAATTTGTCATTTTTGATCTTGCTTTATTATGTTTGATTTATTCAGAAAATAGAGGCTTTACCGTTTTTTTAATGGGCTTGGTTATTTTGATTGCGGGGGACTTTTTTATTAATGATTCGTTTCTCTCACAGACGAGTCAATTGTTACCGATTGGGGAACTGCTTTGGTTTTTAGGATTGATGGGAATGTTTTGGGGCATTCTTTTGATCTACAAAAGTAAAACAATGGACACTAAAATCTGGTGCAGTAAGACCAATCGTATTAAGAATAAGTTGGCCCTATGGACTTTTGGTGCTTCGATTGTTGGCTTTCTTATTTTCTTCAGTATTGCCTATTGTTTCTCAATGGTGAATAGGCAAATTTGTTTGGGCTTGCCCCTCTTCATCATGGGCTATTCAATGATTATTGTTTTGATTTCAGTGTTTATTGGGCGTCGCTTTGAAGAGCCATTCAAAAAAATCACAGCCAATGTGGAGGCATTAATGCTGGATCAGCACAGCAAAATTGACCCTCGTTTTACTACCGAAGAGTTTGTTTATTTACAAGACTTCATCAATAAAGCCTTTGCTTACAAAGAAGAAAAAGATCAAGCCAAAAGAAAATTGGGTGAGGTCTCAGCGCAAGTGGCTCATGATATTCGTTCCCCGCTTGCTGCACTGAATACTTGTCTTGGGATGTTGCCTCAGATTCCTGAAGAACAAAGGATTCTGATGCGCAACGCCGCCAACCGGATCAATGATATTGCCAATAATTTGCTACGGCAATACAAAGGCCTTCCTGTCGAAACCAAACCGATTCAACAAGTCTGGTTATTAGCTCCTGTGGTTGAAAGCATGATCTCGGAAAAGCGCTTAGGCCTAAAAAACCAATTGGTAAGCATTGATGCCGATATTACTGCTGAAGGCTATGCTGCCTTTGCCGAATTTGATACGAACGAAATGAAGCGTTTGTTGTCTAATTTGATCAATAACGCACTCGAAGCTTTCTCTAAAGGGAGCAAAGGGCGTGTCACGGTGTTTCTGGATGCAAAGCGGCATTATATCGATTTGGCGATTATCGATAACGGTATAGGTATTTCCTCAGAGCATTTAGCCAAAGTCCTAGAGCCTGGATTTAGTTCAAAAGAACAAGGCAATGGTCTTGGACTCTCTTCTGCAAAGAAGCTTGTAGAGGGTTGGGGTGGGGGCCTAAGATTAGAATCAACCGTAGCTAATGGAACAAAGGTCTCTTTGCATCTTCCTCGCGCCAATACTCCCATTTGGTTTGTTTCAAAAGTTGTGGTCGATGAGGCCGTACCTATCGGAATTCTTGATGATGATCAATCTGTCCATGCTGCTTGGGATCAACGCTTGCTTGCGGTATCAAAAAAATTATGTGTTGAGCATTTTAGAGATGCAAGTCATTTCATCACTTGGTATCAGGCCCAAACTGGGGCTGTTCAAGTTTTTTCGGACTATGAATTGTTAGGTGATACTCTGACGGGTTTAGATGTTTTGGAAAAGCTCAAGTTAGGCAAGAATGCGATTTTAGTCACTTCTCACTATGAAGATAAAGAGATTATTGATCGTTGTCAAAGCAAGGGTATTCGGCTTCTTCCCAAAAACTTACTTGCGCATATCCCCATTGAAAAAATAAGCAATGACGTCAAAAAAACTAAAGCAAAACAGAGGGCCTACGATCTCGTATTTTTTGACGATAATCCTGAAGTTTGCAATGCTTGGGAACTCAATGCATCAGTTCATGGTAAGAAGATTTTAATTTTTAGCAATCTTACTGATTTTGAAGCTGCCTTGCCTGGCATTGATCCAAAAACACCGATTTATATTGATTCAGAATTGGGTGATGACTTGAAAGGAGAGGAGTACTCAAAGATTTTATTTGAGCAAGGCTATACCGAGTTATATCTTGCCACAGGTCATGATCCTGAGTATTTCGGTCCATTACCCTGGATTAAAGAAATTGTCACCAAACTGCCACCGTTTTGATTTTAAGGAGACTTCAATATGTCTAATCATCAATTAGCAACAGCTATTGCTACCCTAACATTGCAGGTCGACTCACTTAAAAAAGCTATGCCTGTTTTTATTAAGACTTATCAGTCCAACTCAAAAACACAGCCTTCTCCTACAGTCTTTTCGGAGCGGCAACTGGAGTTATTCGCACAAATAGGGGATGAGATGGCTATGCAATTGGAACGCATCAAAGGATTGATTTAAACAATCTTAGTGCAATATTGGTTTCTCTGGTTTGATCAGGCCAATGGCTTTAGTAATCAGGTGCTGCGCTTGATCGACTTTGGCCTCCAGTTCTTGCAGTATAACAACCTGGGCTGGTGAGGTAGACAGGTCGTGCCAAATGTCGATACTTTTGATGAATTCATTTAAATCTGCGCCAAGCTTATCCAACAGGTTTTGAAAATACTGAGTGTCCTGATGTGCCGCATATTCCTGCATTTCTTGATGGAGCGTTTGGTTAAATTGATCCAGCAGGTTTGATAAGTCGGGCAAGCCTTCATAAGGGGATGGGGCTGGCATAAATCAAGGCTCCATGGCAGTTAAGATCAGGGTCATGATACCGTGGGATATGCGGTTAGACAAGTAGTGATGACGCTGATATGATCATTATGCTTTGGTTAGGTTTAAGTGTCCTTGACTTAAGTCAAGCAGAAAAAAAATAAGAAAGAGTAAACTAAATGCGCGGTATTCAAGGGAGGCCAAGGTGAAAATTGCTGTTTTTAGTGCACATTCATTTGAAATTCCATTTTTAATGGAAGCCAATCGGGTACATGGCCATGAACTGGTATTTTTTGATGAAGGCTTATCGATGGATACGGTAGAACTTGCGCAAGATTGTTCTGTGGTTAGTTGTTTTGTGGCGGATGACTTATCTCGGCCTGTTTTGAATAGGCTTTCTGGCCAAGGGGTAAAATTAATTGCCCTGCGTTCAGCTGGGTTTAATCATATTGATTTGACCGCTGCAGCAGCAAAAAACATAGTCGTGGTGCGTGTTCCCAGATACTCCCCTTATGCAGTAGCTGAATTTGCTGTGGGCTTAATCCTCAGCATGAATCGAAAAATCCACGAAGCGCATGAGCGGATCCAAAAACACAATTTTGCTTTGGATGGATTGCTTGGCTTTGATTTACATGGCAAAACCGTGGGTATTATTGGTCTTGGAGCCATTGGAAGCGTTTTCGCTAAAATCATGTTGGCCTTTGGTTGTAGGGTTTTAGCATATGATTTGGTCTGTCATTCAGATTGCCAAAAAAGAGGCGTAGAGTATGTGTCTCTCGATGAGCTGTATCGGCATTCAGATATCATCAGCTTACATTGCCCCTTGACTGCAGAGACTCATTATTTGATTAATCAGCAGTCTTTTTCCAAAATGAAAGATAGCGTTATGTTGATTAATACAGGGCGTGGAGCTTTGCTGGATACCAAGGCCGCTATTGCAGCCCTTCGTTGCGGTAAATTGGGCTATCTCGGTCTAGATGTCTATGAAAATGAAGCGGAATTATTTTTTAAAGATCGTACGAATTCGGTGATTCACGATGAGATTTTCCTGGAGCTGCAATCTTTCTCCAATGTCTTGATCACAGGGCATCAAGCATTTCTGACACGCGAAGCTTTGACACGCATTGCTGCAACCAGTTTACAAAGTATCAGCGATTTTGCAGCGGGTAAAGCCATACTTCCCGCTAATTTACTATAGGAGGAGTCATGCAAAAATCAATTGAAATTCCAATGCAAGGACATTCTTTAAAAGCAATCTGGACTGTTCCAAAAAATGCCCGGGCTGTGATTCTTTTTTCACATGGAAGCGGCAGCGGACGGCTTTCTCCACGCAATCAATTTGTAGCAGAAGTTTTACAGAAAGCGCATTTTGCCACCTTACTGGTCGATCTTTTAAGTGAAAGAGAAGATCAGGATGTTCGCAATCGTTTTAATATCGACTTATTAACAGAGCGACTGGTTGCCCTGGCTGAGTGGTTAAAACAACAGGATGCGACGAAAGATCTCGATATTGGGTTATTTGGTGCCAGTACGGGTGCTGCTGCCGCTTTGAGATGCAGTGTCAAAGAAAAAAATCGAATTGGAGCAGTCGTGTCACGCGGTGGCCGGCCTGACCTCGCTTTACCTGTTCTCGATCAAGTGACAGCTCCTACTTTATTGATTGTGGGTGGAGAGGATACTCAGGTTATTTCTCTGAATGAAATAGCCTATGATCGATTAAATTGCCAGAAAAAATTGGAAATTATTGAGGGTGCGACCCATTTGTTTGAAGAACCCGGTACGCTGGAAGAAGTAGCTAGATTAGCCAGAAATTGGTTCGAATCTCATTTATAAAAGGTTCCTTAACATGACAGGACATCCGCTCATTTTTGTGGTTCATAAACATGCAGCCACTCATTTGCATTATGATTTTCGATTAGCTTGGAACGGCGTTCTTAAAAGTTGGGCCATACCCAAGGGGCCAAGCCTCAATCCAGCTGAAAAAAGATTGGCAATAGAAGTCGAAGATCATCCGCTTCGTTATGCCCATTTTGAAGGGGTGATCCCTGAAGGTCATTATGGGGCAGGAAAGGTTGAAATTTGGGATAAAGGCACCTGGGAGCCATTGAACGATGCAGCTGAAGGGCTTCGTGAAGGCAAGTTGTCTTTTCGTCTGCATGGGAATAAACTCAAGGGAGAATGGGCATTAGTTCGCACTGCTTTAGGATCAAAGGCTCAGCAAAATTGGTTATTGATTAAGAAGAGGTAAGAAAATGCTTCAATCCAAGCATCCACAAAGTCATTGGAATCAGCATTTGTTGGAAATGCGCAAATCCTTGGCACCTCTGGTAACGGCGGTCGTGCATCCTGTTGATGAATTATCCTTGAAAGGAGCCATTGCAGCCGCCACAGAGGGAATCATCGCGCCTATTTTTGTAGGAGCCAAACAGAGAATTCGGGATGCCGCTGCAGCAGCGAAATTGGATATTTCAACTTACCAGATTGTCTCCACACGCCATAGTCATGAGGCAGCAGAGGCGGCTGTTGAGATGGCAAGGACAGGCCAAGTAGAAGCTCTAATGAAAGGGCATCTCCACACCGACGAGTTGATGTCTGCTGCTGTCAATAAAGAAACAGGGCTGCGGACGGAGCGACGCATGAGCCATATTTTTGCTTTGGAAGTACCCCATTACCCGAAGCCGCTATTTTTAACCGATACGGCCTTAAATCTTTTTCCCCATTTAACAGAAAAAAGAGATATTGTTCAGAATGCCATTGATTTATTTGTTGGCTTAGGCTTGGGTGTGCCCAAAGTAGCCATTCTTTCAGCGATAGAAACCATTAACGAAAAAATCCCTTCCACATTGGATGCCGCAGCCTTATGCAAAATGGCCGAGCGGGGACAAATTCAAGGCGGTATCTTGGATGGCCCCTTGGCTTTTGATAATGCCATTTCCACCGAGTCTGCAGAAGTGAAAGGGATTGTCTCAAAAGTGGCTGGAGATGCGGATATTCTGGTTGTGCCGGATATTGAAGCTGGGAATATTTTATATAAACAGATGACCTATCTTGCTCATATGGAAGCAGCGGGAATGGTGATGGGTGCAAGAATACCCATTATTTTAACCAGCTGCAGCAGCGACGTATTATCACGCATGCTATCTGCTGCTATGGCGCAGGTTTATGTGCGTAGAAAAGAAGACAAATAAATGGATCCAATCATTCTCGTCATTAATGCAGGGTCTTCAAGTATCAAATTCTCGCTTTTTGCAGGTGGGCAAAAGTTACAACTGCGTTATCATGGTTTGATTGAACAGGTTGGACAGCGGGCGCATTTTAGTGTTTTGGATGCAACAGAGACAGAAATCATCAACCAGAACTTAGCCTCAAGTCAGTATGCGGGTTTGTGGCGTTGTTTTTTTAATTGGTTGAGAGACCTGCCTGAGCACAATCACCTGATCGCAGTAGGCCATCGAGTGGTTCATGGCGGAAAGCGGTTTGTAGGCCCCGTACGAATTACGCCTGAGGTCATGGAAGAAATCGCAGCGCTGATTCCCCTTGCGCCCTTACATCAAAATCACAATCTGAATGCCATCAAAGTCATGGCTAAAGACTACCCCGATTTGCTGCAAGTCGCATGCTTTGATACTGCTTTTCACCACACTCAAAATCCATTGCACAGAATCTTTGCTATTCCTCGGTCTTTAACGGATGCAGGGATGGTACGCTTTGGATTTCATGGCCTGTCTTATGAATATATGGCCTCGATTTTGCCAGAACAATTAGGTGAGCTAGGCTCTGGGCGCGTCATTGTTGCCCATCTGGGGAATGGAGCCAGTGTATGCGCCTTATATCAGGGAAAAAGTGTTGCCACCTCAATGGGCTTGACTGCATTAGATGGCTTAATGATGGGTACGCGCTGTGGTCATATCGATCCTGGCTTGATTTTATATCTCATGCAGGAAAAACACTATTCAGTGGAACAAATGTTGCATCTTTTATATCACGAATCAGGTTTGCTAGGGGTATCTGGAATCAGCAGTGATATGCGCTTGCTTCTTGAAAGTGAGGATCCTCATGCCGTGGAGGCCGTCGAATTGTTTTGTTATCGGGCTGCTCTGGAAATCGGTGCCTTGTCTATTGCCTTGGGTGGTTGTGATGCTCTTGTATTTACTGCCGGGATTGGCGAGCATGCGCCGCAAGTGAGGCAAAAAATTTGTCAGTATTTACAGGGCTTGGGCGTCAATTTAGATGATGCGGCTAATTTACAGAATGCGCGTATTATTAGCCAGAAAAATAGCCCAGTCATGGCCTGTGTTATTCCCACTAATGAAGAATATATGATTGCCAAACAGACGAGAAAATGCTATTAATTTATAAGGTTTTTTCTATCGCTCATAAATAAAGGGGGTAATATGCGCAAATCGGCATTCATTAAAATGTTCTTGACGCTAGGATTCATCTTGACGGCACTAAGGTGCATCTATGCTGATTTTGGCTCTGGCGTAACCCTCTTTGACCCGCTCTTAACAGTCACCAATCAAAGTAATCAGGCTTATACTTTGAAATGGTATGGTGCAACTACAGATACGATTAAACATGGCTTAGCTGTCCAAGTACAAAACAAGGGCACGGCTCACATTGCTCCTAATAGTCAGAGGCAGGTTAAAGCCCATTTTCTCACTTTAAACGCAGAGAGTACCGTGCTGGAAAAAACAAATGTTTTTTATGTGGCTTTATATGATCAGCATCAGAAAAAAGTGACAGAAACAGAAGTGATTCGGCATGTAGAGCAAGATCAGGCTTCAGTATTAGGAGGTAATATTGAGGTGCTGATTAATAAGCAAGGCCAATTGGTGCTTATTTTTGATAATAAAATAGAGTCAAAAATGCAGTCACAAGCGCAAAATAGCGCTGCAAGGTCTTAACTTTTTTTCGTGATCCAATGCATATGCTGATAGGAATGTGATGGGTCAATTTTAATGATCGGATACTTGATAATTTCAAAAAAGGGGTAACTACTCAGCCCTCTATCCGGAGCGCTGAGGAAGTTTGATAATTGAAAAAATCAAAAAAAGCTTGAAAAATAAAATACAGGCGCTAGAATTCGAG